>PLYS01000662.1 GCA_003153455.1 Betaproteobacteria bacterium
CTTTGGGACCCAAGGAGCTCCTTCGAGCGGCTCAGCCGCGCCATGCGCGATCTCATACTGTTCGGCTTCTGGTCGCGCCCCGGCCCGGGCTCGTTTCTGAAGAATCCTCGCGCGAACCCGTCGGAAGTCGCGTCCTGGTTGCGTTGGGATGGCTTGTACCGACACGTCCTTGCCCAAGCAAACCGGAGCCACGATGCAGAATGGGGGCGTCGCGTTCATGAGAGCGCCGAGGTGAAGCGCTGTATGCTCTGCGGAGGGAGCGGCTTGCAAGCGTTTGCGGGCTTGCTCAAGATCGGTGACGTGTCATTCGCTGATTGGAAACTCATGACCGATGCTGACCAAGTGCTCGATTCACTACGCACCGTGCAACCTAACACTCCGCGTCAGCGGCGGGCGTGGCAGCGCATCCTTCACTGCCTCGCACCTCTAGCCAAACCAAGGTCTGCGGCCGTACCTGCTGCTATTGTCGAGCGATCTGTGGAATCCTTCACGACGATGCCGGCAGTGGCGTTGAAGGAAGTCGGCGCGGGCTGACGCATGTACAGACTGTTCCACGAATTCGCACACCGGTACGACCTTCACACACCACCCGGTCACTACCAGCACGATCACGCTTTCGTCATCCGTGAGGCGTTGCGAATTGCCCCGACGAATTGTCGTCTGCTGGACATCGGTTGCGGTACAGGCGTTTTTCTAGAAGCCGCCGTCGCCGCCGGTATCGATGGCCACGGGATTGACGCGGCGCCAGAAATGGTTGACGTGGCGATGCGACGGCTCGGTAGCAAGCGCGTTCGTTTCCAGAGGATGCAGGAGATCTCTGACGAGAACGCGTATGACGTCGTCTGCGCACTCTCGTGGACTATTCACTATTGTGAAACGGGGCTCGATCTTCATGAGGTCATCGGGCGTTGCCGCCGAGCGCTCCGAAGGGGCGGCCTTCTTCTACTGCAGGTGGCAAACGATGAGCGGATGACCGGGGCGGTCAACGTGGACCGCGAGCCTGGTCCGTCAGGCGAGCCCGATGACACGTACTTCATTCATCGGTTCCGCCGTCTCCAAGACGCTGACCACGGTGTCGTCGCCGACTATGTATATGCCAGCCGCGCTCATTGCGAGCTCTTGTCCGAACAGCATGAATTGCGGTTTGCGAACCCATCGATAGTCGCCGGCGCTCTGCTACAATCTGGATTCAACCAAGTTAGCATGGGCGAACCGAAATCCATTTCTCCATTCGTAGTAGGCACGGCGGTCTGAGCCGCTCTATTGCATCCGCCGGAAAGGAGCAGCGTGGCAGAAGCAAGCGTTAATCCCTATCAGCCGGGCAAGGATACTCGTCCACTTTCACCGAGCGACCTTTCTCCGACCGAGGTGGAGATTATCCGTGAGATTGAAAGGCGAATCTCCAATGTCCGGACCGTCGGTAAACCAGATCGCCGCGGTACAGAAGACGATTACTTCGCGCACGCTCAACGACGGTATCGTCGCGTCCTCTTGCTGGATGGCGACCGAGGGACGGGCAAGACTTCGGTCCTGGTGACGCTAGTCCAACGATGGAATCCTCCCGCGTCCAACGAGTTCGACGAGATTGTCGGCTCGCAGCGGCCCGACTTCATTCGAGTGCTTCCGATTTTGGATTTCGATCCGCTGCCGCCCGGCATGCCCCTCGCCGCGGGGATTATCCAAGCGTGGCGGCCCCTCGTAAATCACTACGAAAACATCTCCCGCCAAACTACAGGTTGGCGCGAGAACGAAAATGACACGTTGTTGGACCGGTGGCTTAAACTTTTCCGTGTAGCCGCCGTAGGATGGACGGGGATTCCACAACAAACGGGTCTCATTGAACAGTATGCGTCAGAGGAACCGCAGGGTTGACAAGGGCAGCGGTTGGGGCTATTGGTTTTGGGCTGCCCAGGCTGTGGGTGTGAGTTCTGCGAGCCGCTGAATCGAGATGTCAGCGAGGCCGGGCAGAACAGCGGCCAAGTATTTCCGGATCGGAATCTTCAGCCGACGGCAGGTCTCAACAATGGACAGAATGGCCGCCACTTTCGGTCCGGCCTGCTGGCTCCCTACGTGGATCCAGTTCTTCCGACCAAGAGCCACCGGGCGCATCGAGTTCTCCGCCAGGTTGTTGCTCAGTTCCAACTCGGGATACTCCAGGAAGCGCGTGAGCTTCCGCCAGAGCGAGAGTGTGTAGTTCGCCGCCTTGCCCAAGGCGCTGGAAGGCAGGGAAGCGTCGCGGGCTGCCTCGACCTCCACGCGGATTACCTCCAGCAATGGCTTGGCCCGCTCCAGACGCAACGCATGGCGCGCGGCGTGGTCGAAGTTCTGTTCGCGCGCCAGGGCGTCGAACCAGAACAGCTCGTCGATCCGCGCCACGATGCGCGTGGCGACCACGTCGCTAGGATGGAGCTGGGCCGCCTCGAAAAACTTCCTTCTCGAATGCGACCAGCATCCGGCATGCACGATCCTCGGTCCGCCGACGCGATCATAGGCGCCATAACCGTCGGTCTGCAAAATGCCTTCGAACTG
>PLYS01000099.1 GCA_003153455.1 Betaproteobacteria bacterium
CATCGGAAATTCTGCTTACCATCCGTTTTGATTCTTCGAGCCTGATAATATGCCGAGTTCATGTCTGCGCCAACCCTGAATGACACACGGGATTGCGTCCTGATCACGGGGGCGAACGGCTTTGCCGGGCGTTCTGTCTGCCGCCTGTTGCTGAAACGGGGTTGGCGGGTGCGTGCGGCGGTGCGCGACCCTACGCAGGCCGACGCGCTGCGCAATACGCTCGATGCTCCGGAAGATCTGGAAGTCGTGCTGGTTCAGAATATCGGTCCCGACACGCACTGGAAGGAGTTGTTTCGCGAATGCAAAGCGGTGGTCCATCTGGCCGCGCGCGTGCATATGATGCGGGACCATGCTGTCGATCCCCTCGGCGAATTCCGGCGCGTAAACCGCGAAGCAACGATCAAGCTCGCGGGCGATGCCGTTGCTGCCGGAGTGCGCAAATTTTTGTTCGCGAGCACCGTTAAAGTCAATGGTGAAGATTCGGGCATCGGGGGCTTCAGGGAAAGCGACCCGCCCGCACCCGCGGATCCCTACGCGATTTCCAAGTTCGAGGCCGAACAGGCGCTGCTCGCGTTGGCGCAGGCAGGCACGCTTGACGTAACAATCCTGCGTCCCCCGCTCATGTACGGGCCGGGCGTCAAGGGAAACTTCCTCTCGCTGCTGCGGGCAGTCGCCAAAGGTCTGCCGCTACCGCTCGGGGCCGTGGCGAACCGGCGCAGTCTGCTTTACGTGGAAAACTTTGCGGATTCGATCGCTGCCGCCCTTGCTCAGCCTCGCGCCGCAAGCCGGGTATTCCTGGTGAGCGATGGCGAGGACATGAGCACACCGGAGATCGTCAGGCGGGTGGCGCGCGCGCTCGGACGGCCTGCACGTCTGCTGTCTGTGCCGCGCAGACTGCTGCTGCTGGCCGGATCATGCTGCGGCAACCGCGCAGCAGTGGAACGGCTGGTCGGGAATCTCGCGGTCGACATCACTTCAATCCGCACCGACCTCGGGTGGACTCCGCCCTTTGCAGTCGATGCCGGGCTCCTCGCGACCGCCCGCTGGTACCGCGAGCGCGTTTCCTGAGCCGGATGCATGGCCTGCGACCCATGCTGATGCGTGACGCCAGCCAGCTCGCCGCAGCAGGCTTAGCCCCGCGCGCAAGGCCCGTTGCAGAAGGGCAATGGTATCATCAAGAACTTCAATCAGTTATGCAGCATTGATGCCCTCCTACGCGACAGCGTTGTTTGCTCCTGCGGCGGTCGCTTTTGCGGTAAGCGCAACCGTCGTCTGGATGTTGCTCAAGACGCGTGCCGGCAGGCTTGCGCTTGACAAGCCCAACGCCCGTTCGCTGCACGCGACAGCGGTGCCGCGAGTCGGCGGCATCGGCATCCTCGCCGGCATATTGGCCGCCGCAATCTACGCCGCCCATGACACTTCCGCACCCCTTACTATTGCTTTTATGGCGGTCGTCGCGGTTTCGCTCGTCGATGATCTACGCGGTCTGAACGCCGTCATGCGGCTGCCCATTCATCTTGCCGCGGCCGCCCTCGCGGCGGTGAGCCTGCTCGGCGCACATGCGCCGTGGCCGTGGCTTTTGTCCGCCACACTTGCGATCGCGTGGATGGCGAATCTCTACAACTTCATGGACGGCTCCGATGGCCTCGCGGGCGGGATGGCGGTGTTCGGCTTTTCCGCATGCGCCATCGCCGCCGTTAGCGGGGGGGACGTTGCCTTCGCCGCGATGAATCTCGCGATCGCGGCGGCCGCCGCCGGATTCCTTTGGTTTAACTTTCCGCCCGCGCGCGTGTTCATGGGCGATGCCGGCTCGGTGCCGCTCGGATTCCTCGCCGCAGTCTCGGGCATCGACGGCTGGGTGCGAGGCAACTGGCCGCTCTGGTTCGGTGTGCTCGTATTTTCGCCTTTCATTCTCGATGCGACAGTGACGCTCGCGAAACGCCTTGTGCGCGGCGAACGCATATGGCAGGCGCATTGCGAGCATTACTACCAAAGGCTGGTACGCAGCGGGTGGGGTCATCGCAAGACCGCTTTGGCCGGGTATGCGTTGATGGTCGCTTGCGGCGCCTTGGCGTTATTGGGCGCCTCCCTCTCCGCTACCGCCCAAGCCACGCTGCTGGTGATCGCGGGCGCCGCCTACCTCGGGATCGTTCTCATCCTCGAACGCAAGCTGCATGCAGTACCTTAATCCACGCACCCTGCTTGCCTTCGCGCATGACGTAGTCGCGTCGGTCGTCGTGTGGTGCGTCGCATTCTGGCTGCGCTTCAACCTCGAAATTCCCAAGGAGTGGTTGGGGGTAATGGTCACCACGCTCGCTTGGGTCGTGCCTGCCAGCGCGGTAATCTTCTGGCTTCTGGGTTTGTATCGCGGCGTGTGGCGCTATGCGAGCATTCCGGACCTCAAACGCATCCTGCTCGCCGGCGCCGCGATCGCATTGGTAGTCCCCTCCGCGCTGATGATGTTGCAGATTACGGTACCGCGCACGGTGCTCGTGCTGAATCCGGTGCTGCTGGTCATGTTCATGGGAGGCAGTCGTTTGGCCTACCGCGCGTGGCGTGAGCAACGCATGGCAGGCCTGCTCGACCGGCAGCGCGAGCCGGTATTCGTCGTCGGCGGCGGAGAGGCTGCGGTGTCGCTGCTCAAGGACCTGGCGCGAAGCAGCCGGTGGCGCGTGCGGGGGGTGTTCGACGATAACGCAGGGCACCGCGGACTCGAGTTGCAGGGGATCACCGTGCTGGGGCCGGTGGCCGAACTGCCGGATCAAGCCATGAAGCTGGGCGTAGAACTTGCGATCATCGCCATGCCGGATGCCGCTCACAGCACCCGGCGGCATGCCGTCGAGATCTGCAATAGCGCCGGCATCAAGGTCATGACGGTTCCCTCCTACGACGACCTGGTCAGCGGCCGGGTCACCGTGTCACAACTGCGGCACGTCGAGCTCGACGATCTCCTGGGGCGCGACCCCGTGGTGCTCGATACGGCAGGACTGAACGAATGGCTCAGCGGCCGGGTGGTGATGGTGACTGGCGCCGGCGGTTCGATCGGGTCCGAGCTGTGCCGCCAGCTCGCCCGCTTCAATCCCGGCCGGCTGGTGTTTTTCGAAGCCAACGAGTTCGCGCTCTACAACATGGAGCAGGAATTCCGCAGCAAGCACGCGTCGATTCCGCTGATATGCGCGATCGGCGATGTCAAGGATCCGGCGCGCGTCGAGCAGGTGATGCAGTCGTATCGCCCTTCGGTCATTTTTCACGCCGCGGCCTACAAGCATGTGCCGCTGATGGAGACCGAGAATGCGTGGCAGGCGGTGCTCAACAACGTCGCCGGAACCCACGTAATCGCGCAATCGGCAGCTCGCAACGGCGTCGAAAAGTTCGTGTTGATATCGACCGACAAGGCGGTCAATCCGACCAGCGTCATGGGCGCCAGCAAGCGCCTTGCCGAAATGGTTTGCCAGGCATTGCAGCAGCTGGCGGAAACGAGCTTCGTCATGGTGCGTTTTGGCAATGTGCTCGGCAGCACCGGCAGCGCAATCCCGAAATTCCGCGAGCAGATCGCGGCGGGCGGACCGGTCACGGTCACCCACCCCGAGATCCGGCGCTATTTCATGTCGATACCCGAAGCCGCGCAACTCGTGCTGCAGGCCGGGCTGATGGGCAACGACGGGGAAATCTTTGTGCTCGACATGGGCGAGCCGGTGCTGATCGCCGATCTCGCGCGTGATTTGATCCGGCTTTCCGGTTTTACCGAGAACGAAATCAAGATTGTCTACAGCGGACTCAGGCCGGGCGAAAAGCTCTTTGAGGAACTGCTCGCCGCCGACGAAAACAGCCTGCCGACGCCGCATCCCAAACTGCGCATCGCGCAGGCGCGCCAGGAAAACGGCGCATGGCTCGGTCGGCTCGTGCAGTGGCTTGCGCGTCCCGGCAATCCGGGCGACGAGACGGTCAAATCCGAACTCGAGCAATGGGTTTCGGAATATTCGGGGCGCTGATCGGCCCGCGCGCGGCCGGCAGAACCAGGACCAGCATCGGCGCCAGATGAGGACGGAAAACAACTTCGACGCACTGCGCCTCGCTTTCGCATGCATCGTATTTCTCTTTCACGCCTACATCCTGTCTCAACGAGCAGAACTCGCCGCGCTCGGCCGATGGCTGTCGCCCGATCTCGCGGTGAAAGGTTTCTTCGTCGTCAGCGGCTATCTGGTTTACATGAGCTGCGAGCGCTCGCAGTCGCTGCGCCGTTACTTCGAGAAGCGGATTCGCCGGCTTTATCCCGCCTATTGCACGGTCATTTTGGCCGGCGTCATCGCGGGCACGTTCTTCTCCGACGCGGCGCTCGCGGACTATCTCTGGTCCGGGGCGACGGCAAAATATCTCGCGGCGAACCTCGCGTTCGCGAATTTCCTCGCGCCCGGCCTGCCCGGGCTCTTTGCCGACAACCCGAATCAGCAGGCGGTCAACGGCGCGCTGTGGACGCTCAAAATCGAAGTGATGTACTACCTGCTGGTGCCCGCGATCTGGAACGTTGCGCGCAGAACCAGCGCGGTTGCGACTTTCCTCGCTCTCTACGCGCTGTCGGTCATTTATTCGCTCACTATGATGCACTGGTGGGATGTCAGCCGCGATCCGATCTACGTGGTATTGCAGCGGCAACTTCCCGGCGTGCTGACTTACTTCGTGAGCGGCGCGTTTTTCTACTGCTACCGAGATGCGCTTGAAAAATATCTGCTTGCCCTCGCGCTGCCGGCGCTGCTCGTCTACTTCAGCGACAATATCGTGGTGCGGCTCGTCTTCGAGCCGATCACGCTGGCGGCGATTGTGGTCTATCTGGGAACGGGCGCCCGCTACGCGGGAAATTTCTGCCGGTACGGCGATTTCTCGTACGGGATATACATCGTCCACTTCCCGATATTGCAGATGTTGATAGTATCGGGGTTGTTTCGGCACCCCTATCTGGGCCTCGGGGTCGCGGCCGGCCTGGTTCTGGCCGCGGCATTCGTCCTGTGGCACACCATAGAAAAGCCGTTTTTGTACGGGAACTCGCACTATGTGGTCGCCGGCCGATCCTGAATACGCAACAGCGGCAATGCGGTTCGCGCGGCGTTCGCACAGCTAGCGACGCTCCATGATTTCAGCCGCCGCCCTCGCCAGGCAAGCCGATCGCACCGCGCGCTGGTCGGCCATTGCGCTGGGCTTTTCAATACCCATCTCGGTCGCACTCGACAACGTGCTGCTGGTTTTAGTACTCACGGGCTGGCTCGTCAGCGGCGGGTACCGCGACAAGTTTCTGGCCGCCCGGAACAACCCGGTGGCCATTGCGGCGCTCGCACTGTTTGCGCTGCTGCTGATCGGCACGCTTTACGGCGACGCTCGCGCGGGCGCTGCGTTGGCCCAGGTCGACAAATATATCGACCTGATGTTCGTCCCGATTTTTCTGTTTCTGTTCCGCGATCCCGCGATGCGCCGCCACGCGCTTTACGCGCTCGCCGCGGCGCTCGCGCTCGTGCTGATACTTTCCTGCCTGATCAAGGCCGGGATCGTGCCTGCAAATCCGCTTACGATCAGCGGCGCCGCTTCCCCAGTCGTATTCAAACAGCGCTTGACCCACAACATTCTGATGGCTTTTGCAGCCTTCATGTTCGCGTGGCTAGCGTTGATGGCGCCGTCTCCGCGGGTGAAGCTGTGCTGGGCTGCACTCGCGACACTTGCGGTAATCAATGTTACGACGATGGTGCAGGGAGCGACCGGCTATCTCGTTCTCGGCGGATTGATGCTGCTGCTCGGTTTCAGCCGTCTCGGCTGGCGCGGAATCGGTGCCGTCATTATCGGCATCGGGCTGCTTTTCGCAGCATTGATGATCCTGCCGGGTCCTTTCCAGCAGCGCGTGAGCGCCATCACCACCGAAATTAACGAGTGGCAGGCCGATCAGCCGACCCAAACCTCATCCGGGCTGCGCCTCGAGTTCTATCAACACAGCCTCGCGATCGTCCGCGACCATCCGGTGATCGGCGTCGGTACCGGCGGTTTCGCCAAGGCCTATGCAAGCCGCGTGGCCGGGACCGAACTGACGCCGACCACCAATCCGCACAACGAGTATCTGAACATTACGATACAACTCGGCGTCATCGGTCTTGCTGCGCTGCTGTACCTGTTCTACTGCGAGTGGCGGGTTGGGGCTTCGCTCACGACAACGCATGAACGCCAGCTCGCACGCGGGCTGGTAATCACATTCGTGATCGGCTGTCTGTTCAACTCGCTGTTGATGGATCACACCGAGGGCCTGCTGTTCGCCTGGGCGAGCGGCCTGTTGTTCGCCGGGTTAAAGTCGCCGCAAAAACCCGGAGCATCGGCACTATGACCCTGTCCGTGGTCGTGATCACCAAAAACGAGGCTGACGTGATCGGGCGTTGCCTCGAATCCGTCGCCTGGGCCGATGAATCCATCGTGCTCGATTCCGCAAGCGAAGATGGCACGACCGACATCGCCCGCAGGCTTGGCGCAAAAATCGAAACCACGGCTGATTGGCCGGGCTTCGGGCCGCAGAAAAACCGTGCGTTGGCGTTCGCGGCCGGCGACTGGGTGTTGTCGCTCGACGCCGACGAATGGGTAACGCCGGAACTGCACGCCGAGATCGAGCGCGTGCTCGCCGCGCCGCACGGCAATGCTGCGTTCAAAATGCCGCGGCTGTCGAGTTATTGCGGACGTTTCATGCGTCACTCCGGCTGGTGGCCGGACCATGTGACGCGCCTGTTCCAGCGCGGGGCGGCCCGCTTTTCCGACGACCTGGTACACGAGCGGCTGATGGTCGGCGGGACGGTCGGCACACTGCGCGAACCGCTGCTGCACGAGGCGATACGCGACCTCGACGAGGCGCTCGCCAAAATGAACGCTTACTCGACTGCCAGCGCGCTCATGCAACTCGATCGCGGCAGAAAAACCTCACTCGCCGGCGCAGTGTGGCACGGGGCGTGGACGTTCTTTCGCACCTACGTGTTGCGCGCCGGATTCCTCGACGGGCGCGAAGGCTTCATGCTCGCGGTTTCCAACGCCGAAGGCGCGTATTACCGCTATCTCAAGCTCATGTTGCTGGCTGAAAAGAGCAAGTGATTGAGTATTTCAGTGAAGAGTGATCAGGCAGAATCCCTCACTCGATCACCCGATTACTTGATCACTGAATCATTGCCGTCATGCGCATCTGCGTAATCATCACCAC
>PLYS01000184.1 GCA_003153455.1 Betaproteobacteria bacterium
AGCTCACCGCTTTGGGTCGTAGAGCTACCATCGGCGGACAGTCGCTTACCGGCCAATACCTGACTATTCCAGTTACATTTGCTTTCTGTGAAGAATGGTCATTTGTATCCCTCCTGTGAATAACTCGCCGGCCTGCTGCCCTTGGCGTAAGCGGGCATAATGGGCGCCTAAGAAGGGGGGGATTGAATACACTTGGCAAGCTGGTCATTGCGCTTGGCGCGAGCACGCTCGCTGCGCCCATTGCTGAGATCCTAGCGCCGGTCTCAAGATAAATGCCGACGAAAAGTCCCGAAAGCAAACTGCCGCCAGAAACCATAGAACGCGACGCGCGGCACGTGTTCGATGTGCTTGCGGGCGGCGGCACAGCCATCATCTATCTCGACGTCGCTTACGCCATCCTCGGCCGCTCGGAAGCGTCGGTGCGCCGCATCTACGCTGCGAAGGCGCGCAGCTTTGCGCGCCCGACCGGCATCGTTGGCGGCCTCGAACTGCACGACGAGATACACGTGATGGACGAGCACAAAAAAGCCATCGTGCGCGCCGTCACGGTCAAGCACGATCTGCCGCTGTCGGTGATCGCGCCGTTCCGCCGCGAGCACCCTTTTCTGCGCAACCTCGATCCGTTCGTGCTTAATAACGCAAACAAGGACGGCACGCTCAACCTGTTGCTCAACGCGGGGCTGTTACGGACGCGCATCTCGCGCATCAGCTATGAAGCGATGACGCCGCTGGTCGGCTCGTCGGCCAACATCTCGTTGACGGGCAGCAAGTACCGCGTTAAAGACATCGAGCCAAAAATGATCGCCGCCGCCGACATCGTGATCGACTACGGGCTCTCGCATTATCACAACCCGCTGGGGCGCTCGAGCACCATGCTCGACTTCCGCGATTTAAGCATCGTGCGCGAGGGCGTATGCTTCGAGCGAATCCGCGACGTGATACATGACGAGTTCGACATCGAACTGCGGGCGAAATCCGCGTAATCGCGCAAAGGCGACGTGCACATTGCAGCCCGCGTTTCTCTTATAATGATTGCATGGCTGACGGACACACGATCATGCCGCGGCACCGACCTACCGACAACAACACGTCATGGGAGCACCTTATGGCTTGCGCATTACGCCAGTTTGCCTTCTGCCTTGCAACGCTGTGCCTGCTAGCGTCAACGTCCCCGCTGCACGCGCAAACCTATCCGGCCAAGCCCGTGCGCATCATCGTCGGCTATCCGCCGGGCGGAACGGTCGATTTCATGGGTCGCATCGTCGCGACCAAGCTCTCGGAAATATTCAAGCAGCAGGTGATCGTCGACAACCGACCGGGCGGCGGCACCGTCATCGGCACCGAGATCGTCGCGCGCGCAGCGCCGGACGGGCATACGCTGTTGATGGCGAACATCGCGTTCGGCGCGAACCCCGCGCTCGTTGAGAAGCTGCCGTACGACACGGTGAAGGATTTCGCGCCCGTTAGCCTGGTCGCGCTGCTGCCGAGCTTCCTGGTCGTGCATCCGTCGCTGCCGGTGCGGTCCGTGCGCGAGCTCGTCGCGCTGGCCAAGGCCAAGCCGGGACAGTTGAGCTACGCGTCGGCCGGCAACGGCAGCCTCCTGCATCTAACGATGGAGCGCTTCAAGGCAGTGGCCGGCGTGAACATCTTGCACATCCCTTACAAGGGCGCGGCGCCCGCATTGAGCGACGTGCTTGGCGGACAACTCGCCATCATGTTCATCCCCGGACCGCCCGCGCTGCAGCACATCAAGTCCGGCCGCATACACGCGTTGGGCGTGACGAGTGCTGCGCGGGTGTCGCTGCTGCCCAACGTTCCGACCATTGCGGAAAGCGGCTATCCCGGCTTCGAGCTTTACGATTGGGAAGGCATCATCGCGCCGGCGAACACGCCCGCGCCTGTCATTGCGCGGCTAAATGCCGAGATCAACACCATACTCAGCACGCCCGAGGTTAAGGAATACATCATGAGCCAGGGTGCGAACGCCACGGGCAGCACGCCAGAAGAACTCGCGCAACGCATCAGGAACGAAATTGCGATCTGGGCCGACGTCGTCAAGAAATCCGGCATGCGCGTCGATTAGCAGCGACGCGGTGCCCGCCGCTCAAACTAATGTCCAGCGGTGCAAGACCGTTATTCGGCCACGGCGGTGCTAAGTAGGAATAGGTGAAACGAAATCTGAATATCCGCTTTGGGGAAACGTGATTGTCTGCAACGGGTCGGAAGCCGCCCCTCACTCAAAGGTCGCTTACTGGCCAATAGCGGCGGTTCGCTGTTACATTTCATTCTGACGAGTGATCGACACCCTGCACCTGCCCGACGCTAGAAACTCGCCGTCTGCTGTCCTTACCTATTACGAGCGCCCCTGTAGAGCAAACGAAATCACGCTCCTCTGTCGCCTGATCCCGCCTAGCTGCATCTACACGCAGCCAGCGCGGGGGCCGGTTCGCCCGGTGAATCGTCCCGTAGTGCTACGCTAGAACGCCCTCGGGCGTGGTGGTGTCCACGCCTTTGGTTTGTCTGTTGCCGCCTCTTTCGTCTGGCGGTGCCCGGGTATTCGGCGTAGTTAATTTCGCTATCGGAATGACATGTCCCGATAATGCTCTTTCCGGCGCAACGTGTTGACCGGCTTGAATCTGTACGTCTCGCAGCGCATAATCCCGCCTTATAAGACGGCTTTTCTGCCGTCCTCTTCACAGTTAAAAAACCAAACTGATAAGGAAGGGTCATCATGCGCGTTCTATTTGGGGTGCTGTTGGTTGCGTTGTTGTCCGCCTGCGCGACAAGTACCGGGGGTGGTGGAACCAGTGAAAAGGATCAAGTGGCCGCAGCAACCCAGGCTTGGATTGATGCCATGGGTAGCCACGATCCCGAGCGAGTTGTCGCCCTCTATGCCCCTGAGGCAGTGTTGTGGGGCACCACGTCTCCCACGCTTCGTGACAACCCCGCTACCGTTCGTGACTACTTCAACTTACTACGCAAGGTGCCGCCGGATTATAAGGGCGTCCTTGGTGAGCAACGGATTCGCGTCTATGGTGACCTTGCCATCAACACAGGGACCTACACCTTTATTGGCCCGGCCCGTGACGCTGCCGGCAAGCCAATTAGTCGTCCGGCGCGATTCAGCTTTGTCTACCGGAATCGCGACGGGCGCTGGCTGATCGTGGATCACCACTCATCCACCGTGCCGCCACCGCCTAAATAGTCGTGTGCCCGTTGACGGCCATTCTGTGTGCAAGAGGATATCGAGCGCCGCATCAATCGCGTGCTCGAAATCCGCGCCAAGCCCGGGGCGCTCTTTCTCGTACCACGCTGCTGCCTCGGCGGCCTCCTCCGCCGCGGCCGCATGGATACGCAGCACGCGCATCAGGAACGACTCATACGAGCGCGCATTCGGCGGCGAAACTCCTCCCGATCAATTAAGTTCGCGGTACCGGAATCGATTTCGGCAAGTCTGCGGAGAATTTTCGCGTCCCACGCTTTTTCGACGTCCGGATCTGCTGGTCCATCCAAGCTGGCCACGAGATTGTGCGCCAACTCCGCGCGCTCTGATTCTGAGAGATTCAGCGCCTCGGAACGAACCTTTTCCAGTGCTGGTGTGCCCATAACAGTGCTCCATTTGCCGGATGGTACAGTTGTGCTTAGGATAGCGCACTTAACAACCGCTTGCACGCGGCCGCGCAACGGCTGCGCGCGCCGGTGAAGGGAATGTTGGGCTCCGCGAAACGGATGTTGCTAATTCGAAAATCTCGGGAAGCGGATTTGGGCGTGATGTTGGCAATCATCAACGACGCGGCCCAGGCCTATCGAGGTGTGATTCCGGCCGACCGCTGGCGGGAACCCTATATGCCGCGCGATGAATTGGAAAAAGAGATTGCGGAGGGCGTCACATTTTGGGTCGCGGAGGAAGAGGGGTGTCTGCTACCCGTAAAGGGAGAATCGATGTATCCGTGGACCCCGTGTTCCTCGAAGGAGGCTATGAATGTGTCAGCGAAATCAGTCAGTTGACATTTTGTAAACCGATTCAGGTTAGGCATTTAGGAACTGTCATGACGCGCGAGACGATGCCGAAGAAGACCAAGGAGGCTCTGCTTGACGAGTACGACCATCGCTGCGCTGTCTGTGGCGGGGACCGTCCACATGTGCATCACATTGACGAAGACGCTTCGCACAATGAACTGATGAACCTTTTGCCGTTGTGTCCCAACTGTCATCTCAGGGATCAGCACAACCCCACGCGGAAGATCGAAATCCTGAAGCTGCAACTGTTCCGACGATACAAGGACCCAGCAATCCTCAAGCCTCAGTTTGACCCGATCTACACGCGGCAGCTCTTCCTTGAAACCGTTTTGCTAGGTGAGCAGCCAGTCGATGAACTCGAAAGCCAAGCAGGCGAGCTCATCGAGTTTGTCCAAGCTTTAGAAATGGGCGAGTTCTACGGAAAGAGACTCACTGAACTCATTGGCCGTCTAGGCCGAGCGTTCATGATGGTGCTTGGCGATGGTCCAGACCCGCACTACGATGAACAAGTGCGTAACTACAACCGAGACTATCGGCAGAAGCTCATCACGAATCGAGAGGGGGCGCGCGCACTTCTCGTCGAGCTGCTTCGTTATCAGGGTTGGGCGAATGCCTAATTCCACATGCGAGGGGGAGGGGCCATTTAGCCGCGGTACTAATGGACCCGGCGTGCTGGCCCGGCGCTCAATGTGAACCTAACTAACAACTCGCCGAAGATGGAAATGAACTTCGTTGCTATCGACGTTGAGATCGCCAACCCAAACTTTGCGAGCATCTGTCAGGTTGGCGTTGCTGCGTTTCGTGATGGATCGCTACATGACACTTGGGAGTCGTTGGTCGATCCAGAAGACTACTTCGATGAAATGAATGTTGCGATCCACGGCATCGACGAGAACGCGGTTCGGGGTGCACCAAAGTGGCAAGCCGTTCACGAGCTACTCGCGCCTTGGTTGCAAGGTCGCGTGGTCGCGAGCCATACCCCATTTGATCGTGCAGCCCTATGTCGAGCGTGTGAGAAGAATGGCAGCCTTCCTCACAACTGCACTTGGCTTGATACCGCTCGCGTCGTGCGGCGAGCTTGGCCAGCCTTCGCACAAAAGGGTTACGGCTTAGCCAATGTGACAAAATACCTGAACATTCAGTTCCAGCATCACAACGCCAAAGAAGATGCAAGAGCCGCCGGCGAGGTCCTGCTACGAGCGATGACGGAAACCGGCTTTACCGTTGAGCAATGGCTCGACCGAACGGCAAAGCCAATTTATACAGCGCCAGCTTCAACACCAGGCAATCCAGATGGTCCTCTATTTGGTGAGAAGCTGGTCTTCACAGGCGCGCTCTCGATGCCGCGCCGAGAGGCAGCTGAATTGGCCGTCGTCGCTGGTTGTGAGGTCGACAGTGGTGTGACCAAGCACACGACCGTTCTGGTCGTCGGAGACCAAGATATCGCCAAACTGGGAGGACATGAAAAGAGCAGCAAGCACCGCAAGGCTGAGGAGCTAATGGCACATGGGCAAGGGATCCGGATCATTGGCGAAAGCGATTTCCGCCGACTATTAAGGACGTAGCTTTCGTTCACGGGCCGACGCGGGGAAGCGGCGCGGCCTTAACGCGGACGTTAAGCCATCGGCACTCTGAGTAACCAAAGGTTCTCTCAGTTTTGCCTGGATTGGGGAGCCACGTAATGCAGAGAACGCGAGCTTAATGGGGTATTGTTGGGTAAAGTCCCGGTGTTACGGGTTGATGATTTGATGGTAGGTGCCGTTGAGTTTCGCTGCGCGGATTTTTTCCGGCACGTTCCAATATTCTATGTAATAGACTGGACGCCACGAATCGCGGGGAATTTTCGGGATGGCTTCGAGCCAGTCCCAAATTTCCGGCCAAGTGACCGGAATTTCGCCGAACAAATCGCGTGCCTGTCTGCCGTGGTGGCTTCTTCTCGACACGGCTTATTATGCGAGGGCATTTGAGGGGGCGTCTGGGAAAAAGTGCCTGAAGAAACGCATGCCTAACTTCGTATAATGTATAGAAAGGTCTCCCTCCGCCGCCGCTATCACAGAACTCTCACCTTTGCAACCGTCCAACCGCCCGTTTTAAACGTTGCTCCGCCGCCCGACGTGCAGCCCGACTACTCATATCCGACTTCACCCCGAACGCTCCGATATCAAACCCCTCAGGAAGGTCCCCCATGCGATGACGCCGCAACACGTCAAAACACCAACGCCCACGAACCGCATCAACTGCAATCTCAAGCAACTCACCGAACCCCTGTCCATACGCCACCTGCAAGCCCGACAACAAACGCACGGTCGCGGGATGTAGCTTAACCTGCACCAAAACAGTGCACGCTTCCCCGCCAACTGCTTCACTGCCTACTTTTTGCACAGCAGACCTCACTATGAAAACGCCCTTTTTTCTTTCTCTTTTTCATTATGTGACCTCAACACAAGTTAAAGCCCAGGCAGGAGCGCGCGCTGCGCGCGCACCCCCGCCCCAGACCTCAACTCGCGTTGAGCACACTTGTTTAATTTCACATCGTGAAACAACCCGACCAAAATGATCGAGTATCCCGCTACCACGTCGACGGCCGCGCATTTCATCGAACGAACCCACGTCAAAAGAAAATCGTCTACAGGGAAGGGGCAATATCCCCGACCGTCAACACAATTTTTGCGACCGGTTTTGATGCCCGCCAGGTCGAGGCCGTTACAGACCTGGCCCGTTCACGATGCAACCACGCCCGCGCCATGCCAACCGTTAAACCCCACCAGCTCAAATCGTGCACACAAAAGCCCCTTTGCTCTGGAGACCATAGGGTGTCACCCCGAACGCTCCACCCCTGCCAAGCCTCACCTGGTAGCGCGTAGCCCGACAAAATCCGCATGAGCTTGAACGCGGAGTAGGGCACACGGCACCGCCGAGCTTCCCAATTCCGAACCGTGCGCTGCGAAACTCCAAGCACAGCCGCCGCCCCATTGCGATCAAACCCCGCGATCAACCGCGCTTCGTGAAACCCCTTCCCATCAACATAAGGTGGTCGAGATCGGCGCTTAGACCGCATGCGCACCCCCGACAAGATGCCGCCGCCAAGACCGTTTAAACGCTCCACGCACCCCACGCCCACGCAAAAGCATCGCATCGAGCAACACGCGATCACGATCCACAGAACGCCGCAAAAACGTGAGTGCATCATTTTTCCCCCATTCTTCAGAATTTCGGCCTTCCAGGATCGCCATAGCGCGATTTAAATCGACTGCATGAGGGTCAGGTATTGACGTTTTTATCCTTTCGTGCGTATTCCGGCGAAGATGACCG
>PLYS01000027.1 GCA_003153455.1 Betaproteobacteria bacterium
CCGATGCACGTGCCGTATACCGCGCCGGCCCCCACCCCGCCGATCGCCGCCGAGATGTAGAGCACGGTCAGCGAATCCGCGTACGCATTTATGATCCACGAAATGCCGGCCAGGATCCCACCAACCAGCACCACGATCTTCGGGCCGTAGCGATCGACGAGATAGCCTTCGATCGGCACGAGCCACGTCTCGGTCAGCACGAATATGCTGAACGCGACCTGGATCGCGGCGCGCCCCCAATGATACTTGGCGTCGAGCGGATTGACGAACAGCGTCCAACCATACTGCAGGTTGGCCACCATAATCATGCAAAGAATGCCGAGAGACAGTTGCACCCAACGATAGGACGGGCGTGGCGCGGCTACGCTGCGCACTTGCTCCATGACGGGGACTCCTCCCGTAACCCAAATTACGTTTTGCGCGCCGCTGGACGGACAGCGGCCACGCTTGGCGCGGATGACCATTAACGTCATGCCCCGGCCCCGCTAGGGCGGGAACCTTTTTTGCACTGTAGCAATTAGGCTACAGCGATGCCAACACGATTACCTTTGACCAAGGTCAATATTAGCTTTCTCCAAAAGACATAGTCAGTCAACGTCCGCAATGGGTCGTAAAGCGAACATCGGCGGACAGTCGCTTACCGGCCAATTGCGGTCATACAGCAGCAACCTCCAATTTGACGATTGATCGTCACCCAATTTCAATTACTGCCCAAGTGTGCTCTGCAGGTCTCCGTCCACAATCGGTGCGAAGTCCACCACGAGCATTGGCAACCTAGCCGCCCGGTCCGTCGATCATGATATGGCCCATAAGTTCGCCGACATTACGTTCCAGGTCGTCCATCAGGTCATAAAGCAGGTAGCGCAGGGCCAGCATGCCCGCCAGCTTTTCGTGCTCGTCAAGAACGACGAGATGGCGAATGTGATGCTCGCGCATGAGTTTGGCGGCATCGGCCACAGAGGTGTTCAGGTTAACCGACAGCACCGGACTCGACATAATGTCCCGCACTCGGATGACGTTAGGGTCGCGGTCGGCGGCGACGACCTTCTTCATTACGTCACGTTCAGTCATCACGCCGACGACCACAGCCCCCGCCAGCACCGTCGCGGCACCGACGCCGCGTTCGACCATCGCGCGCGCCGCCCTGACAACCGTGTCCTCCGGCGCTACCGTCAATGGGGGCTTGCTGCCCATCCGAATCAGTCCCATACCGGCTCCCCTTCATGAAAAATGAGGAGTCATGTTACCCCCGGGGTTGTCTCTCTGGAAGTATGGCCGGCAGCAAACCGGTGTATTTGGAACAACCAGTGACAGGCGCGAACCGGCCAATTCCGGTCACTCACCAATCGGTTACGGCCCCTGAAAGCTGCCATTCGCCAAGCTTGAGTGCAGCAGGAGTAAATACGGGGAGATTACCCTCAGGTCCACGCTGCAACCCACGCTCAACTCCAAGGGCAATTGTTGCCGTGCCTTGCAATAGGGCCCGGTGTCCAGACTGCAAGTTCGAGCCTCCAGCCTCAGCGAATGTCATCCGTGCTCTGTGCGCCAACGCACAGAACACGTCGGAAAAGAGGGGGATAATTTGTTCCAAACGACCTCACGAATGCTTAGTCGTTCTATTAAATATTGACGCTTGCTTCAGCTTCTCAAAAAAGGCGATCGAAAGCAGGAACAGCATTTGCAGCCCAGTTTTTTCATCATAACCAACTCAAGGAAGAACACTTAGAATGAACACCAAACCCATACTGGCGGTCGCCCTGTTCGGGGCAACACTGCTCGCGGCACAAACCACGCCGGCGCAGGTGGCAGGCAGCACCACTCAGGCCACGGTCAACGTGACCGAGGTCGCGGCAGGCTGGAGCATCAAGAAGAACTTTCTTGGCAAGACGGTGTACAACGAGGACAAGAAAAAAGTCGGCAAGATAGAGGACGTCATCATCGCGCCGGACGGAAGGGCTTCCTACGTCATCATAGGCGCCGGCGGTTTCGTCGGCGTCGGGCGGCACGACGTTGCCATCCCGGCGGGCGATCTCACCGAACAAGATGACAAACTGGTATTGCCTGGCGCTACCAAAGAGGCCATCAAGGCCATGCCGAAGTTCGCCTACGCGAAAAAATAGGCCGCCCGGCAGGGGGAGATTCGAATTCGCGCAAACGGGTCAAATATCCGATGTCCCCGGGTTAGCGTACAGATGACGAATTACATTCTCCCCAAGCCGCTATTTCATCAAAACAGCATTTGCCGTTTAAGGATGCCATGTATCTTAACGATAAGGAACTCAATATGAAAACCATCTCAGCGCTTGGAATCGCGTTTGTCGCTGGGGCAGTCGTGCTCGCCGGCTGCGCAGATCAGCCCACCTACCAATCTCAGTATCCGTCGCAGCAATATCCTTCGCAGGGATACCCGGCACAAGGTTACCCATCCCAGAGCTCTTACGTCGGAACCGTAGACAGGATGGAACTTATCAGCAAAAGCGACCCCAACAACATAGCCGGCGTTGTGATCGGCGGTATCATTGGTGGACTCATAGGCCATCAGATCGGCGGCGGCACCGGACAGACGGTCGCCACGGTAGCGGGCGCCGCAGGAGGTGCGTATGCCGGTAGTCAGATTGAGCAACGCCGGCGCGCTCCCAACGAGTCGTTTCGCGTAATAGTGCGGATGGATGACGGTACGTATCGGACCATTACCGAGGACAACATCACGGATTTGCGAACTGGAGACAGAGTTCGCGTCGACGGCAATACCATCTCCCGCTATTGATGCAAAGCCCGAACCGCGGGCGCTCGGCATCATGCGGGCCCTCGCGGTCGGACTCGATTTTCTGGAGCGCTCCAGGGGATGGCCGGTTACAGCATCCGAGCGAGCGTATCGTGGAGCTTTCCGCGCGTCGCGCTGCTCCGACGCAAATAGCGCGAGCCACGAGATCTGATCAGACATCGCCTGATTTGCCGCACAAAGAAAACACCTCGGAGCAGCCGAGGTGCGGGACAGAGATTGCTTCGCTTTCGTGTTTGGAATAGATTGCTCGGCAATTGACCGATAATCCCGCTTAAGACTTGCTCGGATCGCGGTCATCTTCCTGGGAGGAGGAAGCCAGAATGAATATAAGGCCGATTATGCGCAGTCCGGAACACGGCCCACAACTGTTCCCGGCGCGTCGGTTCCGCGAACCGGAATTACGCCGGAATTGATTTTCCTATCGTTCAGGCAGCAAGCACCTCAGGCGCTCTTCCGCCAGCCGCGCCGACAATCCCGGGGCCGAAGCCGGGATGGAGAACTGAACCCAATGGCGTGCGATCAGTCTTCCAGCGTGA
>PLYS01000066.1 GCA_003153455.1 Betaproteobacteria bacterium
TTCGTACGATGCGACGTCCGGGAACAGCACCGTCGAGCCGCGGAACACGGGCGTGTTGACGAGACCGGCGTAGCGCTGCGGGTCGCGTCCGGCGTGGGTGATGATGGTGTCGCGCTTGAGTTTTTTCTTGTCGGACATTGTTTTTCTTGGCTGGATCGAGGCGCTATTCTGCGCGTCGCGTCAGGCCAGCGCAACCGCGTTGCCGCCCGCTGTCGCGTGTGACATGATCGACGAAAGGAACGGGATCGACATGCAGGGATTTTGTCGGATCATCGCATTCATTTTCGCGTGGTTGTGGGCCTGCGCCGCCGGCGCGCAGCCGTGTCCGGCGAAGATCGTGCGTGTCGTCACCGGCTCGGTCGCGGGCGGCGGCGCGGATATCACGGCCCGGCCGCTTGCCCAGCGCTTGGGCGAAATCCTCAAGACGCAGGTAATCGTCGACAACCGCCCCGGCGCGGCCGGCCTGATCGCCAATGAACTGGTGGCGAAGTCAGCGCCCGACGGGTATACGCTGCTGCTGACGCCCGGGTCGTTCCTGATTGTCACCGCATACCTGAACGCCAGACCTCCTTACGATCCGCTCACCCTCTTCGCGCCGGTCGTGCAGGTCAGTGCGTACAACTTCGTGCTCGTGGTCCATCCGTCGGTGCCGGCGAAAACGCCGCAGGAGCTGGTCGCGGTGGCCAGGGCGAGACCGGGCGCGCTGACGTTTGTGTCGACCGGCGTCGGCAGCAATTTTCATCTCGCGGGCGAGTTGTTCAAGCTCGGTGCGCGCATCGACATGTGGCATGTTCCATACAAGGGCAGTCCGGCGGCGATCGTCGATCTGCTTGCCGGCCGCGCTGATCTCATGTTCGTCGGCATTCCCGCGGTGCTGCCGCACGTGAAAACCGGCCGACTGCGCGCGCTGGGCGTGACCGGGCTCAAGCGCAGCGCGCTCTTGCCCGAGGTGCCGACTGTGGCGGAGTCGGCGCTGCCCGGTTACGAGATCAACGGTTGGGAAGGTTTTCTGGCGCCGCTCGGGACGCCGCCGGAGATCGTCGCCCGATTAAACGTCGCGATCACGGAAATCCTCGCCGCGCCGGAGATGCGAAATCTGTGGGCGAGCAAGGGCGTCGAGTTCCTGCCCAACACGCCCGAGCAGTTCGCGGCAAAGATCCGCCAGGATTACGAAAGCACCGGCAGGCTGCTCAAGGCCGCAGGCATCAAACCCGAGCAATAGGAGGCGGCTGCCACGCGCAGCTATAACCCTAGAAAAAGATTTTCACCGCGAAGGACGCGAAGGAAGACAAAGTACAAGCCCTGTCATCAAGATCACCAATCTGGTGCTTGCATCCGGGTTCAGCTTGGCATCGATTTCCTTGGCGTCCTTAGTGTTCTTGGCGGTTCAAGTGCTGGATTTAGGTTTAAAGCCCAGGACGACAATTTTACAAGGCAGCACCGCTTGTACTTCTTGTCGCTGCCACAGGGGCAGGGCTCATTGCGGCCGGTTTGACGGGAGGCTTCCGCATCCACGGGCCGCACGCGCTGCATGAATCGCTCCATGGTTCCGCCCGGTCGCCGCATGCAGCAGCCACACTGGCGCGATGGCCAAAGCAAGCAACGCCGGCAGTCTATACTTCATCTTGCTTCCTCCTCATGCCCGCATGCGATCGCCTTGCAAGCCAGTATCCATACGGCATCCAAGCGTTTCTGGCCTGGAGAAATTAACTACGCCCCGATTGTTGTTCTAAGTGGTTCCCAGTTTGGGAATTCATTGGTATACTACCGTCTTCGTTGGGAACTTTATCGCCGGGGAGGAGGCATGAGAAGTCGAAAGGGGTGTAATGAAAATTGTTGGACGCGACAAGCTTGATGAGTTTTCTGATTCCCATGCGGACGCCCGCTCGTGGATTAAAAGCTGGATTGCAGATGTCGAGACGGCTAAGTGGAGAACGCCCCAAGAAATCAAGAACAACTACGCTACGGCTAGTTTCTTGGCCGACAGGATTGTGATTTTTAACGTTAAAGGAAACCGCTATCGGATCGAAGTGCGAATTGCATACAACACGGGCATTGTGGTCGTGCAGTGGTTAGGCACGCACGCTGAATACACAAAACGAACGGGTTAAACAGTGATTATTGAACCGAAAATTATCAAGACCGAGGAACAGCACAAGGCTTATCTTGCCGAGGTTGACCGTCTTGCGGCCGATGACCCCGCTGCTGGTTCGCCCGATGGTGATCGCCTGGAACTTCTCGCCAAGCTCGTTGAAGACTACGAGAAGGAACGATTCAAGTTCGCGCGTCCTGATCCTATCGAGGCAATTCTCTTTCGAATGGAGGAAAGAGGGTTACGTCAGAAGGACCTCGCCCCGGTTCTGGGTGGTAAGAACAGGGTATCAGAGATATTGGCGCGCAAGCGTCCCCTGACGTTGACGATGGTGCGCGCACTTAGCGATGCGCTTCAAATTCCGACTGACTTGCTAATTCGTGAATCCGAATCGGAGTCCTATGCCGAGGATGTGGACGGTGAAGAAATCTCCTTGCCCCTTCTCGTAAAGTCGGGTTGGTTCAGTGACGAAGAAGCAACCCGGCTGACCACCAGAGATATAGTGAGCCGCTACCTCAAGCCCGCATACGGCCCTCTGTACCTTAAGCACACCATGACTTTTGGGTCGACACCTGAAACCAACAAGACGAATCTCCATCTGTGGGTTGGACGAGTTCGTGAGCTGGCAAGAAAGACGCGGCAGGAACGCGGTACCTGGCGTCCAGATACACTAAATGAACAGTTTCTTTCGTACGTTGCGCGATTGAGTTGGGCAGAGAGTGGGCCGCGCCATGCAAAGGAATTTCTTGCCGAAAAGGGCATAGCGTT
>PLYS01000419.1 GCA_003153455.1 Betaproteobacteria bacterium
TCCGGAAAACTACCGTTGGTCGCACGGCATGCTCGGCGCGCTGAGCACGGCGCCGTGGGGCGGGGCGGAGATCGACGAGGTTCACCGCGTCGGGCTGCGCCTCAAAGGCCGGATCGGCGACGACGCGGCGTGGTTCAGCGAGTGGGCGGGCGAAGCCGAACGCATCGAGAAGATCGGCCATGACAAGGCGGCCAGCGGTCATGCGCAGAGCGCGGCGTCCTACTTGTTCCGCGCGTCGATGTATTATCAGGTCGGCGAACGGTTCCTGCATCCGAAGACCGGCGAGAGCCACGCGGCCTACCAGCGCGGCGTAGACGCTTTCAGGAAGGCGGCGGGACTCGTGTCGCGGCCGCGCATCGAGCACGTGGAAGTGCCGTATGAAGGCACGAGCCTGCCCGGCATCATCGTGCATGCGGACCCGGTTCCGGGCCGCGCGGGCAAGGGCCCGGTGATGCTGTTCCTCGACGGCTTCGACGTCACCAAGGAGATCCAGTATTTCAAGGGCATCCCCGGGCTGGCGGCGCGCGGCATATCCTGTCTCATGCTCGACGGACCTGGCAACGGCGAAGCGATCCGTTTCCGCAATCTCCCGCTGCACTACGAGACCGAGCGCTATGCCGGCGCGGCCTATGACTACCTCGCCGCGCGATCCGAATTCGATCCCAAACGCATCGGCATCATGGCACTGAGCCTCGGCGGCTACTTCGCGCCGCGCGCGGCCTCGATGGATCCGCGGTTCGCGTGTTGCATCTCGTGGGGCCCCGAGTGGGATTACCACACGAAGTGGCAACAGCGCCTCGCGCGCATCGAGCGCGGAGAGACGCTCTCCCTGTCAGTTCCGTGGCAGCACCTGCTGTGGGTGTTCGGCGTGAAGACGAAGGAGGAGGCGTTCAGCAAACTCGAGGGCTTCAAGCTCGACGGCGTGGTGCAGAAGATGAAATGCCCGTACCTGCTGGTGCACGGCGAAGGCGATGCGCAGTCGCCGCTGGAACACGCTCAGAAAACCATCGCAGCGTGCGGATCAAAACGGAAGGAGCTGAAAATCTTTACCCGCGAGGAGGGCGGGTATCACCACTGCCAGATCGACAATCTCAGCATCGGCACCGCATACATGTGGGACTGGCTGGAGGACGTGTTTCAACCGGGGCGGTAATCCGCGTCTCGTCCTAAAGATTGACCAGACTGCTTACGACCTGGCAATGTTGGCTGCACGTACGATTTTCCCGTATTTCGCGATTTCCTTTTTCAGGAATTCGCCGAACTGCTCCGGCGTGCTGCCGACGGGCGTCAGCCCCCAACTCTCCAGTGTTTCGCTCGTCTGCGGCTCCTTGACGACCGCCACGACGGAGTCTCGCAGATAGCGGATGATCGGTTGCGGGGTCCTGGCCGGGGCATACAAGCCGTACCAGCTCGAGATATCGAATCCGTTGAGCCCCAATTCGTCGAGGGTCGGCACGTCCGGCAGCACTTTCGACCGGGTCATGCCGGTGAAACCGAGCGCCCTGACTTTTCCGGACTTGACGTAGGGCGCGCACTGTATTGCGCCCGAGAACATCATGGAGACGTGGGCGCCCAGCACGTCCGTGAAGGCCGCCGCCGCGCCCTTGTAGGGCACGTGGTGGAGCCTGGTTCCGGCCATGATATTGAACAACTCACCCGCCATATGGGTCACGTTGCCGACGCCGGCCGAGCCATAGCTGATCTGGCCCGGTTTGGCTGTATCGAGTTCGATCAAATCCTTGACGCTGCGTGCGGGAACCGACGGATGGACAATGAGGAACAGCCCGCTCGTCGTTGCAACCAGGCTGATCGGCGCGAAATCCCCGAGCGGCGCGTACGGCAGTTTTGCGTAGATGCTGGGGTTGATCGCAAAGGAAATGGTGGAGATCAGGAGCGTATAACCGTCCGGGTTCGCTCTCGCCACGATCTCGGTGCCGATGATTCCATTAGCCCCGCCGCGGCTGTCGATGATGACCTGCTGGCGCATCCTTTCCGTCAGACCGTGGGCAATGAGCCGGCCCACGGTGTCGGTCGCGCCCGCGATTGCGGTCGACACAAATCGTATGGGCTTGATGGGGAAAGTCTGGGCCGAGACCGCGGCGGATATCGCAACGCCGGCAAGAGCAACAAGGGATTTCCACATGGTTCGTGCTCACTATCTCATGGGGTGGACATGACGCCACGATCAATCCATGGTCTGAATGTCCGGCCCGGCGGCGATCTCCATTTCCGTAAGATCCATCACCTCGCGCGGGGTGAACCCCGGCGCCACTTCTTTCAGGACGAACCGGCCATCCTGCCAATGCAGCAGGGCCAGGTCGGTGACCACGTAACTCACGCATCCTTTCCCCGTGAGCGGATAGGTGCATTCCCGCCGCAGTTTCGGGCGGCCCTTGCTGTCGGAGTGCTCCATCACGATGATCAGCTCGCCCTTGCCTGAGAGCAGGTCCATCGCGCCGCCGATGCCGCCTCTCTTAGCGTCCGATGTGCTCCAGTTGGCGACACTGCCGTGCTGATCGACCTCATACGCGCCGAGGATCACCGTGTCGATTCTGCCGCCTCGCGCCATCTCGAAGGAGGTCACGCTGTCGAAGAAAGACGCGCCGGGCTTCAGCGCGACGAACTGGCCGGCGGCGTTATAGATATCCGGATCGATCTCGTTTTC
>PLYS01000443.1 GCA_003153455.1 Betaproteobacteria bacterium
CGCATCGGGGTAACGCCCCTCGATCCGCGCCTCAACTAACGCGGCTATCCGTTGACGATGTCGGCTGTTGACGAAGTGCTGCTCAATGAACGGGCACGGATCTTGACGCGTGATCGCTGTGCGGCTGCTTGACGCAGCGGGCATTGCGAAACGTGCAAGCGCGGGAGACAATGCCACCGAACCTGATGGCGGCAAGGCCCGCGCCGGCGCTCAGCGCGTACATCAGGGAAAAAACGCTCAACTACGCGAAACTCATCAAGCAGATTGGCTTGAGGCCCGAATGAGCCACTGCGGCTCGCGGCGATGGACGAATGGAGGAAACCAAGGTTTCCCCTGTTAGCTCCATGCTTCGGTTTATTCATCGCATTACCTTAAGAGAAGGAGAAGAGCATGGCTGTAGAAATCATCCCGATCCGCCGCGTGGTGACCGGCAACAACGAGAGCGGCAAATCCAAGGTCGTCTGGGACGGCCCGGCGCCGAGCGTGCACGAAGCCGCGGGGCGCGTGCACACTGACTTCTGGGTGTGGAACGAACCCCGGGTGTCACTTTCGGGCAAGAGCGACGACGGCAATCTCTCGTACGACTTCCCGGGGCCGGTCAACGGAGGGCACTGGCGTGTGGTGCAGGGGCCCGGGCGTCCTCGCGACTACGACCAGTCCAAAGATACGGAGTACGTGCCGCCGCACGCGCCGAAGCGGCACGGCGTGGGCCCGCGCTGGGACCGCGGCGGCATGAGCGCACACTCGGGCGGCATGCACAAAACGGAGACGGTGGATTACGCGATCTTCATCGATGGGCAGCGCACGCTGGTGCTCGACAGCGGCGAGGTGGAATGGGGGCCCGGCGACATCGTGATCGACGTCGGCGCGTGGCATCAGTGGCTGAGCAAGGCCGAGGGCCGCGGCCGCATCGCGTTCGACATGATCGCCGCGCGCTTCGTGGACGGGCCCGTCGGACTCGCCCAGGGCAACGACAAAGTCATGACGGCGCCGCCCGGCCAGAAGCTTCCGCCTGGCGTGAAACCGGCCAGACGCATCGTCGTCACTGACCGCGAGCCGTGGAAATCGTCCGTCGTCAGCGACGGCCCGTCTCCGGACGTGCGCATCGATCCCGCGCGTCCCGGCTACGCATTGCAGCGCATGTGGGTGACCGACGGAACGCCCTCGAAAATCGCCCTCGAGTCCCTGCACCTGCCGCACGTCCTCGTGCCGCCGCCCAACGGATCGGTGTTGAACGTCGTCAACCTTCCGCCCGACGCGGGCTGGAAAGGTAAAGTCGGCGCGAAGGAAGTAAAGGCGTGGTACGAGTCCGTCGGCGCGCCCAACGCATCGACTTATTCGGAGAGCGCGCCGCATCCGTACATGCAGAAGANNCTCGTGCTCGACACGCAGGAAGTGCAGTTGAAAAAAGGCGACTTCATCGTGGTCCGGGGGCAGAATCACGCGTGGAGCAACCGCTCGAGCAAGCCGGCGGTGCTTGCGATCGCGTGTCACGACGGGGCTCCGTAGAGAACGCCCTAAGGTGACTCGGAGCCTGCGTACGCCGCTCTTGCACTCGCCGCAAGCGCGTTCGCTCGTGACGCGCACGCAGCGACGTCGCAGTGGAAACCGGAGCAGGCGATCGAGGTTGTAGTCGGGACCGCGCGCGCCAACACCACGGCTTAGTAGCGTGCGGTTACGGGTGTATCCGCAACCTATGCACCGAGCGCACTGGCTGAAATTTGGCGACCTCGGCGCCGTGGAGCCGGATGTCGCCGATGCGTTCGCGATCGTCAACGCGCAACAATACGGGGACGCGCTAAATCTCGGTCTTGTAGCGCGCGATTGCTTCGGCCTGCGTTTCAACGGGCCCAGAGGATCCGCTTTGTTCATTGATCATCTGCCCCATCGAAGGAAAAGCCGAGCGCTCGATGCGATAGTCGGAAGCCCAGAGCTTTGAGCGCAGCAGCGCCTTCGCGCAGTGCAAATAGGTTTCCTCGACGCGGATTTCGACGACGATGCGTGGGGGATGCCGTTCATGAGGAAACTGGCGCAGTAGTTCGGCTTCGTTTCTGAGTTTCGCCGTGCCGTTGACCCGCAGAGTTTCATCCATGCCGGGAATGAAAAAGATCAGCCCGATATTCCCCGATTGCACGATGTTGGTAAACGAATCCAGGCGATTGTTGCCGAGCGCATCGGGAAGATGCAAGGTGTTGTCGTCGATTACGCGCACAAAGCCGGGGGCACCGCCACGTGGTGATGCATCCACTCGTCCATCCTTGCCAACGGTGGCGATGACGAGAAACGGCGCCAGGCTAATGAAGCGCTGGCAGTCCTTGTCCATGCGATCGAGTTGCTTGGCCAGGGCACGCGGCTTGGGTCCAGGAAAGATTTCACGTAGAGCTTCCAGTGTCTTGATCATCGTCTTCACGCACCGTTTTAGTGGCTGTTTTCCCTTTGGGCGAACGAGGCTCGCCGGCTGGAAAACCCGGCCTGCCCCTGGTCCAGTGTCAGCATACGGCCTGAATGGGTGTCACCCCTACCGCCGATGCGGAGATGCACACGGCGCCAGCGGCCCTCCGTTACGCCACAACCCTACGTGGTTCGCCTGCGCCGTCATCTTCAACAGCTTACAGTCGCACTTCGTCACTATCCAGACTTAGTGGATGTTCTATGGCTCTATGACCGCGCGATGCTAAGCAATTCCTCACGTGATTTGCTTCTAGAGGCAGCTATTGGCTTGGAGCGGTTGCTCGTTCAAGGCTCAGGCGAGAATGCAAGGCGGTTTAGGCAGTATGGTGCCGCAATAATCTATGACGCCAATCCACCCGAGGTCGAGCGGAACTTGAAGCGAATCTACAACCTCCGAAGCAAAGCTGCCCACGAGGGCGGACGGCACGCCAAGGCATTCGAGGACCTTGGTATTCTTGCGAGAAGTTATCTCGGTCGGGCCATTGAAGGTGTGACGAGACTTGTTGCTGCGTCTAGCATTGCCCCGAGCGGGCGCAGTATCAATGAGGCCATAGAGCAGTACCTTATTTCCGTGATGCGTACCGCGACGCAAGCCGCCCTCCGGGCGTCAACGTGCGACCCGTGATGCCCGGGAGGTCGTATAGATGGATCTCTATGTGCGGTGGCTTACGACGCCTGGCTACCTTGTGGCTGTTGAAAGGAACATCATTTCCAATATGCTCACAAAGACAAAATACAATCGCAAAGGGACAGCGAGGCAATTTGGGATCAACTATAGATCCATGATGTATTGGCTTGAGCGACTCGGAATTGAGGCGAATGACTAACGGGTATCGTTCGGAGTAAGCAAATTTGTCCGAAGCACACCGCGACGCGCTGATTCGGATGACCGCGTTCGAGCACGTCCGCCACCTGAGCGAAATTCACGATAACCTTACTGCGGCTGAATTGAGGCCCGGCTTCATTTTCCGAGACGAGCGCATCCCACTTATCAACCCGCAGCGGGGCATATTCANNACCAGCGTGAGGTGCATCGCCAGATCTACGAAGGAGATGAAACGGTCGACTATGCCTTCATGGGCAATGATCCGGAGGCCGCGGATAACCGTTGGCTGCGCGAGGCAATGGAAAATCGCGTGCCAGCAATCTACTTTCTGGGGGGGTCTCCGGGCCGTTATCAAGCAATTCTGCCGGTGTTTATTGCTGGCTGGGATGCCAAGGCACTAAAGGCAAAAGTTGCTTTTGGACTACCTGGGCACGTCCAAGCTGGGCTGCCTGAGAACGCGGTAGAGCGCCGGTACGCTCTCCGGGAGGTCAAGCAGCGGCTTCACCAAGCGTCGTTTCGGCAAGCAGTGATTACCGCATACAACGGGCGATGCGCTTTATCAGGGCTCCCGGGCGCATTGCTGTTAGATGCGGCGCATATCGTCGAGGACAAAGATGAGCGCCTTGGGCAGCCGATCGTGCCAAACGGACTCCCGCTTTCAAAAATTCACCACGCCGCGTTCGATGCGCATCTGATCGGGATTGACCCCGATTATCGCATTCACGTGTCTGATCGCCTACTTGTTCAGCACGACGGGCCGATGCTCGAAGCACTAAAGAAATTGAGCGGTGGAAAGCTGCTTGCCCCTACGCGAGCGCGAGATATGCCCGACCGCGATCGGTTGGCGCAACGATTTGAGCGGTTTAAGGCTGCCGCTTGACCGTATACCTAAAGCAGTTTGGATGGGAAGGCAAGGAAGGTAATCAAATGATTTGTCCACATTGCCAGAAAGAGAATCCTATCGGCTCGAAGTTCTGTCTGCGGTGTGGCAAGCACATTGGCCAATACTGCGGTCGGTGCCAAGCAAGCCTGCCGATCGACGCGCAGTTCTGTAGCCAATGTGGGCACTCGGTCGCCGATCTATCTGGCCATAACGAAAATAGTAGTGTCGCGGCGTTGAGACGCGGCGAATCTATCAATCTCTTACGTACACTTAATGACCTTGAGACACTTCTTATTGACACTGCTATGCATGTAGCTGACGGGAACATGTCACACGCTGCCAAGTTGCTCCAGCTTCACCGCACAACCTTATATTCAAGAATTCAAAGTAGATCGCAGAAATAAACTTGTTTGTGGGGGGTGCAACAAGCACAGTTGCCCGATGCCAATTTCCTTCATTGACGCCGTGGAACAAACGACGGCAACAACGTAACGCATTAGATAGCCGATTTAGGTGTGCGCCGTGATGAGGCGGCGCGTTCCTAATCCCGCTAGAAGTTCTTAAAGCGATCCGGTGCAAGCTCCGTGT
>PLYS01000030.1 GCA_003153455.1 Betaproteobacteria bacterium
ACTGCCACTCGAGCGGGCCGAAACGTCCGCGCACCCCGCCCTCGATATCGCGCGAGGTCTGGGTTTTCAGATTGAAATCGACCGGGAAGGCATTCACGCCGATGCGCTCATCCACGTTCGGCGTGCGAAAGCTGCGCGCGACGCGGCCGAACACGGCGAACATCGGCGAGAAGCGGTGCTCGAAGCCGAGATGCAAAGCGTGCTGGGTCTCGACCGAATCGAGCGGGATTGCTTGCGCGTCAAATGCGCCCGGCGCCGTGGCATCGTAGCGGTCGCGGGCCGAGAAGCGGGTTTGTTGCAGGCGTGCGCCCCCGGAGATATCGGTCGTCGGCAGAATTCCGACCGTCTGTTGCCAATAAACCGCCGTCGCCTGTTGTTTGAGATCGAAGGTATGGTACGGCGGGTCGCTGAGCGCGACGCTGCGCTTGGCATCGAGATCGGAATTATAATAGTCGATGCCGGTCGTGACCTTCGTGGGTGCGCCGAACAATTGGCTGTTGATGTTCACACGCGGCGTCACCGAGCCGGTGGTCAGGACACGCAGGTCCGAGGTGTCGAAGTCGAACAGCGACGAAAAGACCGTCTGATCCTTGCGGCGCAGGTTGCCGTCCACGATCAATTCGACGCTTTGCCCGATCTGCCGCGATACCCCGAATGTGAGGCTGCCGCCGGTCTTGCTCGAAAANNGGCAAGCCGAGATGCTGGTCATCCCCGGATATATTGAGCCAGGCGCTGCCCTGGTCGCCGGTGTAGCGCAGGTCGCCGACCGCGTTGCGCTGGCGCACATAGTCGTTGACGCGATAGCCGTCCGAATTGACCGCGTTGCTCGACACCGAAACCGCGAACGGGCCATGCGATGCGGCCGCTGACGCATTGAGTTCGCGCTGATTGAACGAGCCGAAGCCGGCTTCAACGCGCGCCGATGGTGGCTTCGCGACGCCGGTTTTGGTGACGATATTGATGACGCCGCCGACCGCCCCGTCGCCGTACAGCACCGCGCCGCTATTGCCGCGGGTGATTTCGATGCGCTCGATGCTATCGCGCGGTATCGTGCTGAAATCGATGCCGGAGAGATCGATGTCGGTCAACCGGCGTCCGTTGAGCAGAACAAGCGTGTTTGAAACCGCCGTCGCGCCGAAGCCGCGAAGGTCGACGGTCGTTCCGGCGCCATTCTTAGTCCCGGACGTACTGATGGTTTGCACGCCCACCTCTTGCGACAGCAGGTCTTGAATCGTCGTGCCGGGCGAGCGCGCGATGTCATCGGCGGTGATGACGCTGGTCGAGGCGCCGGTAATGCCGGCGCCGGTGCGGCTCGCCCAGACATCGATGGTGGGCAAAATCAGCTTGTTGTCTTGCGGAGAGTCTTGCGCGCTCGCCGCTTGCGCGAGCAGAGCGGTCAGCGCCAGCGCGGCGCCGGTTAAACAAAATCGAGTACCCATGACGCAACATTCCTTCGTTTGCGCTCAGCGCTAAGGCTGAGCCCATCGGGTGAGACAAAACCCGATGCGAAGGACAGGTGACCGCTACACGACAAACACTGCGCGCGACGCTCACTTTGCCGAAGTCGTGGGAGGACATTCTCTCACGGCCATCGCACCGGCATTGACGTCACCGCTGCGAAAGCGCGCTCCGTATGGACCTCCCGTCCACCGGTTGGGTGACTGCGCTGGCAGGTTTCCTGGCTCGCGGGTCGTTGCCCAGTTGCGTCCGGCCTTCCCAGTTTCCCAGTGGCCGTGTGGACGCGGGCTCGCCGCTTACAGTTGCGGGGGCAGCCACGGATCGCTGCAAATTCGCAAACTACGAATGTGCAGTATCCGTGTTCCCTCTTTCGTCCCCGGAGCGACCCGGGGAACCAGCACGGTTAAAATGTTCGCTTGAACGCGCGGACGAGTCAAGCGCCGCCGGCGCTTGCTCGTCGCGCGGACCGTTCAACCGGCGGTCTTGTTTTTGGCCGNNTTCTTGGTCTTGGTGACCTTCATCTCGGTCTTCTTGACCTTGAAGTCGGCCTTCGCCGCCGGCTGGCTGGTGGTGGCGGGCGTATTCGAGCTGCCAATGGTTCCGGGGGCTTGCGCCAGCGCCGGGCCGGCGATCAGGCTCGCCGCGATGACGGCGGCCGCGAGTTTCCTCAACATGGTGGTGTCCTTTTCTCAGTCGGGTTGCCGCAGACCCTTGGGGTTATTCGGCCGACCGGCTTTCTGGCCGGTCGTTACGATTGAGAATGCGCGCCAGCCACTGAACCCACTCTGAAGTGGGCCGTTATCGCCCGTTCAAACACCCGCCCCCGCGGTGTTGGAAACCGGGCGGGATCGTGGCGGCGTTAAATCTTTTGTTGGGGGCGGGACTAGGGACCGATCACGGATTGTTTTTTATATATGGCTTCGATTCGACGTACCGTAAGCCCTAGCTCGATTCCGCCTGGAGAGGTTCTGCCATGACCCTGACCCGATCGCTCCGCCAATCCTTTCGTCATTTCGGCGTGCTTGCCGCCGCCGCATTGCTCGTGACCGCCGTCAGCATCAAGCCGGTGGCGGTGTCCGCCATGGGCACCGACGCGCCGTACCCGCCGACCGACGACAGCGATAAAAAGAAGGGCAAGAAGAAGAGCAACGTCATCGAGCAGCAGGAACAGCAAATGGCGCAAGAAAAGTTGCAGGAGAAATTCTTGCGCGACTACCGCGCCGCCCGCGAGCTGATTCTCGCCGGCAACTACCAGGCCGGCAT
>PLYS01000142.1 GCA_003153455.1 Betaproteobacteria bacterium
GGTCCGCGGAAATCCAGGCTAGGAAGGTAATCGGGTCAAGGTGGCAATGTTGGTCCACTGCGCCCCTTAGCGAAAACAGGCGGGGCTCTTTTCGAAATTCAAATACACGGTATAGATGAAAGAGATCAGAATGTGTTCGCGAAAGATCGACCTCGTTCCTTGTAATGAAGAACGGTGTTTCCTTGCCGAAAGAGGTGGTTTTTACCTCTATTAGTCTCTCTCTACCATTCGTATCAAATGAAAGCACGTCAAATCCAAGTCCATCCCCCTTGGTTTTGGATACGTGGTCCACATTATCTGCGAGGCGCTGGTGTCCACTAGTGGCAAGGCGCCAGCGCTCATATTCGACAATCAATTCCTCGCCTGCACGTCCTAGAGAGACGTTCCGAGCTTCGCGGTCTATGTAATCACGCTTCATCGCCTGTTTATCTTTCCAAGCGTAAGTGGCAGTTTTTGTGTCGCGCGCCGCGCGAGACAATGCCGGCGGCGTCACCACTAGATTCCCGAAATCCTTAATGAGGGGGATTGATGCCGGCATCTGTACCGCGGCGAGAGCGGTATGGTCCAGCTGTGCGTCACCCCTGAGGCGATCCGAAACGACATCGAACAATAACGCCTGATAATTGCTCAGCGGCTTGTATCCGGATATGTAGGGGCAACCGAGCTCGATAAGGATTGCGCTGATGTTCTGGTGCTTGCGCTCAATAGCCCCCTCAGAGCGCCCCTTGAGTTTGCGTAGCAAAGTAAGCCGATGCTCGGTCTTGTTGTAATGCTGCCCAGATAATTCCAGGGTGAGCATGTGGAAGTAGTCACCAACCGTTGCTTCTACTTCCTCCTTGCTCCACGATTCACTCATGATTGCATTGTATCCGGCCCGCTACTTCAGATACTTGTGCTCGTTATGCCACTGGATAAAACCGGGTGTCGGGCGCTCCTGTGGTGTTTTTGGGAGCGTGAGTTTCGCGCCATGCAGGGGGTAATAGGTGCGGCCATTGTCATAGTCTGCTTTTAGACGTGGACTGACCTCAAGCCGATGATCTATCGTGATGGTTAAATATCCTTGATCGAATAACCGATGCAGATCTGCCCGAAGCAGTATCCCATTGCGTACGTCATGGAGTCCATTCTCCGCGTACGACTGGATATGAGCGGCCTCCAACGCGGGGAGTGAATGTTCTTGCGTTACTGCACACGTCCGCTGGTATGCATCCGTGACCGACACGCGGAATATGCCTTGTCCTAGGCGTGGCGAGACAAGCTGCGGGGCGCCATATCGCGATAACTGTTGTATTTGATGCGCATCGTTCGTGACTGGTGTTAGGCTTCGGCTAGCGCGGGCCATGCATTCTTCCCAAATTCGCAGGCCTTCGCCCTGCGTCAGGTCATACTTTTTGTGCCGGAGGTTGGCGGGCGGCCAATCGCGCGGCCCGACAATCCAGGCGTCCTCAGAAAAAAATACGGGCTGGACAATAAGAATGCAGCCGATTTCATTGCGGTGTCTGTCGCTATGAAAATCGATGCGATCTCGAATAGAGCCTATCCGCTCGCGCATCGCGTCCAGCGTTTCACATCCGTTCTTGGTATTAAATGCATCCCACGCAAGCCAGTCAGGCAAACGGGAGAATTTGGCAAAGAAACCAAATCCACAGATCGCGTGCCGGTACTGAGCCTTCAACTTGAAGAAGAACGGGGAATATTGCTTGCCTTTAAATGCAAAGTGCGCGGAAGGCGTCCAGAAATTGACCTCCTCGACGCCCTCTTGCTGACGAAGAAAGTCGTACCAGCCGTAATCGGTAATTGCTACCGTACCGTCCATCGTAAGCCGTCAAATTCAAAGTGATTCCCGCGTAAGCTTCCGCCTACCTTATGCCATCGTCAAGCAGCAGTGCATGGAGGACGCTACGGGAACGCGTGAGGACATGAAGTCGCGAGCTGGAAAACAATTGAGATCGTAGTCATTTTTTCCATGCCGAAAGCCTCGAAGGCCGTATGTACATTGCCGCTCCTAGCGTTTGACGCTCCACAACCCGCCCAAAGTCATCAACCATTGCAACCCTTCCCGAACGTGACTTGACCCACCCAGCTCGCGCGCCCATGCTTCGGAGGTTCTATTAAAAAGAAAGCGAAACAGAATGTCGCGACGAAAGCAGGGATTATTTGAAGATATGGTTGAAATCACTTCCAAGTTTCCCTGGTGGATCGGTGTTGTGCTCGCGATTGTGACTTACTTGGTTCTACATCAGTTAGCGGCTATGGAAATCGCAGCGCCCGCCGACCTCAAAGGCTTCACTGATACTATTGGCAAGCATGTCTTGAAGACGTTTGCGATGTTCGGGCAGTACATCCTGCCTGTTGCATTCCTCGCAGGGTCGTTGGTTTCCGTCATCGCCCGGCGCAAACGCGATGCGCTGCATACCACCGCCGCTACGCGCGATGGCGCGCTCGAAGCCATGTCGTGGCAGGAGTTTGAGCTGCTGGTCGGCGAGTTTTTCAGACGGCGCGGTTTCACGGTCGAAGAAACTGGAGGTGGCGGCGCGGATGGTGGCGTCGACCTGGTCATCGCTCAGGGTAACGATCGGTACGTGGTCCAGTGCAAGCAATGGAAAGCACGACAGGTCGGCGTTTCGACTGTGCGCGAACTCTACGGTGTGATGGCGGCGCAAGGGGCCGTTGGTGGTTTCGTGGTGACATCGGGTGCTTTCACTGAGGATGCCCGGCGATTTGCCGAGGGATGCGAAATCGAACTCGTCGCCTGCAACCAACTCCTCGCCATGGTCCGGGAGCAACATTCCCGTCTAGCACCGGCAAAGGCTGCAAACCCTGCTGCCGCAACTGCGCCATCGTGTCCGCAATGCAACTCGCCGATGGTTTTGAGGACTGCGCGCAAGGGCGCGCAGGCTGGCAATTCATTCTGGGGATGCCCGAAGTATCCTGCTTGTCGCGGCACGCGGGCCGTGTGACGAGCGTAATTGTTTTCGACAGAAATCGCTGCCTATCTACGCAGCGCCTTTATGATCTGCCAGGAAGATTGCCCTGGCAACCGACACTCCCAGAACGTCCATCCATTTACGGGGTTCTTCGTTATCGACATTGCGGCGGCCGAAGGTGTATCGAATCGCTCGCTGTTGAGCACCAGCGCCCCCGCGTCGACGCGGGCGAGATGCGTTTGACCTTTATAGTTCGCGCGAAATTCTGTGCCAACCGGAAAACGCACGCCTTTGGTTATCCAGTCACCCGGCGCAGGACTGCCCGCTTTCTCTGTAGATGGATTCTTCGGAGCAAAACCAAGCAGCTCTCGAAGGACATCATTTTCCGTGATGGATTCCGAAGGACGGCGCATCGTTAATGCCTTATAGACATCGAAATCAACCTCTATCGTCCTCATATGGCCTCCTGATAAACACTCTAATTGTTACTATAGTGCTATAGAACTATATTAGCTGTCAAGAGTTATGTTGGCAAGATGGGCTTGAAAACGTTCTTCCCTTGGCTATAATATTCATCATATTTAACATTTGTATGGAAATCCAGTGCGCCTTCAGGAGCTTGGCTACAAGATTCGGCAAACACGGCTCGAACGAGGGCTTACGCAAGCACAACTCGCCGCCGGGGCCGGCTTGTCGCGGACAACTTTAAACCTGCTCGAGAACGGGTTCTTCCCTGACCTGGGGGTGCGTAAGGTTCAGGCTATCCTCGAGCGGCTGGGATTGACATTGCTGGTCCAACCGGCTGAAAGGGGCAACGGTCCGGATTTCATCCGAACGGCTTGCACCACTGCAAACGTCAGCTACAGGGACGCACTGACCGAGGACGAACTCATCCATGCGTTACTCAGCGGCAAGGTTCCGGCAGGCAAACGGCCTCATATTCGAACGCTGCTGGACGAGGCAACTCCTGCCCTGCTGAAAGGCCTGGTCAAGGAAACGAGCCGATGGACCAAACCCGGCAGAGTGGAAAAGAACCTTGCGAGAATTGCGGATGAAATCAAATCCTCTCGAAAGATAGGCGAATGGCTGAAGACCGGCTGAAGACCTGGGAGACGTTGTTTCAGCGGGCTTTGATATTGATTGATTCGGTCGCCGCGTCCGGAACCAGGCTTGAGGATTGGAGCTTCGGCGGCGGTACCGTGCTGATGCGACGACATCGCCATCGTTTCAGCAAAGACATCGACATCTTTATTCCCGATCCTCAATATCTGGGCTACCTGAATCCCCGTCTCAGCACGGACGCCGAGTTGCTGACCATGCATTACGACGAACAGGCGAATTTTGTAAAGCTTTACTTCCCGGAGGGCGAGATCGACTTCGTGGCGTCGGCACCTCTGACAAAAAATCCTACGATTGCCGAGACCCTGTTTGGCCGCACGGTTCAAGTAGAGACCTCCACGGAGATCATCGCGAAAAAACTCTGGCATCGTGGAGAACAATTCACCGCTCGCGATATTTTCGATCTGGCAATGGTCGCGGAGCGAGAGCCCGAGGCACTACAGCAGATTAGTCCCGTATTACGCGATCGTCGGGATATCGTGCTGCAAAGAATTGCTTCCCAGGATGCCACTTTACGAGAAACATTTGCTGCGCTCGAAGTCCTCGATTACACGAGAAGCTTTGACGAATGCGTGGAGTTAGTAACGAAGTCCCTTGACGCATCTCGACGGTGAAGCAAAGTCAGCCCAGGTTGAGCGCGAGTTGCAGCGCCCATGCGCCCAGCGCCAGCCGCACCTCGCGTGGGCGGCGCCGGCGCCACACGCGCCAGCCGGCGAACGCCATCATCAGATAGAGCGCGGTCCACACCGGCCCGAACACCCATTTCGGCGGATTGAACGCGGGCTTTGCAAGCCCCGCGTACCACGTTCCCATGCTCGTCGCCGTCACCGCGCCGCCGGCTGCCGCCACCGCGAGACACAGCACTACAAAGCCGAGCAGTGCCGCGGCCTCGCGCACGCGCTCACCATTGCGGGCAGGTTCCATGGATCGGGGGCGGGGTCGGTTGCTTCGCGCGTGGCCAGGCATGCCTTGAACGGAATATTCCTTTGGAGTTATAATTGCTCGTGACCTGGAATGTCGAATACACCGACGAGTTCGGGCAATGGTGGGACGCGCTGACCGAACATGGCAAAACCGTATAAGGAGCTGCGGGCGAAGATGTCCGCGGGGGTGCAGAAGCGCTCGGAAGCGCGCGCCAATGTGCTGATGCAGGAAATGCCGCTGTACGAGCTGCGGCAGGCGCGGCAACTTTCACAGGAGCAGCTCGCGCGCGAGCTTCACGTCGGGCAGGGTAATGTCTCGAAAATCGAGCGGCGCACCGATGTCTATATCTCGACCCTGCGCTCCTATGTCGAAGCGATGGGCGGGGAGCTGGAAATCACCGCGAAATTTCCGCAAGGCGCGGTGAAGATCAAACAATTCGAGACCATCGAAGCAAAACCGGCGAAGCCGCGGCCCTGCCGCGTGCGAGGCGCGTAGGACATAAAGGGCATCGAAAAGCGTAGGATTAAGCCATGTTGATTACGAAAACGATCGTCGCGGACAAAATCGCGGCCTACCTTCACCACGACATCACGCTCGCGCAACTTGTCGACTGGGCGGAACGCGCGATGATGGAGGATGAGTTCGACGACAATGGCCTGCTTGCCATCCGCACTGCGGTTTCCCGGCTTGGCGTCGCCGATGTGCGCGCGTTCGGCCTCACGTGGGACGATTGCGAGGAGCTGCTGCGCGAGCTTGGTTTCGCGGCGCGCGTAAACATTGTGACCGCCTGAGCCTCCCGGCCCAAGGCGGAACAACCGGGTCGCAGTCAATTTCTCCAGACCGAAAAACCAGCATGCCCCAGCGGTATGAAGAACCGGGAGGCAATGAACCGGTGAGGGCGGGAGGGCGGGAGGGCGGGAGAGGGGGAGAGCGAGGAAAGGGGGAGGGCGAGGAGCAAGGGGCGAGGAGCGAGGAAGCCGGGAGAGCGGGAGAGCGGGAGGGGGAATGACCCGTGAAAGGCAAATGCGTAAAGGGTGAATACCGGAATCACCCTTCCACGTGGCGCCGTATCCATTCCGCGAAACGGGTTTCGTCGATCTTGCCATCGGCGACCGCCAGCATGGCGATTACTGCATCAGCATCGGACGCGCTGAGCTTCCAGCCGTTCAACGTGAGAATCAACTCGACCGCGACGAACGCGGTGCGCTTGTTGCCGTCGACGAACGGATGATTCTTCGCGATGCCGACGCCGTAGCATGCGGCCAAATCGGCGTGATCGGGTTTGCCGTGGGCAGCGAGATTTAATGGACGTGAGAGCGCCGACTCAAGCAATCCGCGCTCCCGCAGGCCCGCCGAGCCGCCGTGCTCGGCAATCTGTTCGTCGTGCACCGCCAGAATGACCGACGGGTCGATCCAGACCCATTTCTTCACTTCGCGAGTTCGCGCAGCACCGCGCGGCGGCGCTTCATGATCTTGCGCGCCGCTTTCATTTGCACTTCAAACGCGGGGTTGTGCGGTGTAATGCGATAACCTTCCGGCGCTTCGGTAATGAAGATGTGGTCGCCTTTTGCAAGTTTCAGGCGCGCGAGCACTTCCTTCGGCAGGATCAGGCCGAGCGAATTGCCGATCCGGGTGAGCTTCAGACTGAACATGGCGCGGCTCCGCGGGCTTCAATGTTATAACGATTGTTATAATACCGCGGCCACCGGATCGGAGCAATTGCGGCCGCTCCGGGGCGGCCGGGAGGCGGCATGAAGAGCCGTGAGGCGGGAGGGCGAGAAGCGAGAAGCGAGGAGCAAGGCGAAAGGCGAAAGGCGAAAGG
>PLYS01000663.1 GCA_003153455.1 Betaproteobacteria bacterium
CAATTACTGATACCGCAACGCGTCGATCGGTTTCAGGCGCGCCGCCTTGTTGGCTGGATAGAAGCCGAAAAATATGCCAACGCTCGCCGCTACCGCAAACGCAAGTAAGACTGAACTCATGGTGATGACCACCGCGGTATCCGCAATCCAGTTGACGAGGACCGCCGCCCCGACGCCGGAAAATACACCGACCAGGCAGCCGATCAGCGAGATGATAATCGCTTCGAGCAGGAATTGCAGCAGAATGTCCCGTTCGCGCGCACCGATCGCAACCCGGATTCCAATTTCGCGCGTGCGCNNATATTCATGATGCCGATGCCGCCGACCAGCAACGATACGGATGCAATCGCTCCGAGCATGAGCGACATCACGCGCGTTGTCTGCGCCGCCGCGTTGGCCAATGCGGTAAGGTTGCGGATATCGAAATCGTTTTCCACCCGGTCGGGCAAATGATGCCGCTGTCGCAACAGCTGCGTCATTTCCTTTTCGGCGGACGGCATGGCGGCCGCCGACGTCGCCTGCGCCATGATGAAACGCACCGTGCCGGGAAACTGGCTGCCGAACAGCTTGGGCTGGGCCGTGGTCACCGGAATGACCGCCGTGTCGTCCTGGTCGCGGCCGTCCAGGCTCTGCCCTTTCATCGCGAGCACCCCGGTCACGATAAATGGACTTTGCTTGATGCGGATGGTCTTTCCCAGCGGGCTCTCGGCGCCGAAGAGGTTGCGCGCGACGGTTTGTCCCAGCAGCACGACCCGCGTTGCCGCGCGCACGTCGGAGTCCGTGAAAGCGTACCCTGAGGCAACGTGCCAGTTACGAACGTCCAGGAAACTCGGAGTGGTCCCGAACACCGATGTGCTCCAGTTGTTCGATCCATACACGAGCTGGGCCGAACCCGGTACCGCCGGCGCCACGGTTGCAATCGAAGGCAACTCCGCAATCGCTTCGGCATCGGTGCCTTTCAGCGTGGGAATTGCGCCGGTCCCGAGGCGCAGGCCGCCCGAGGTTGCGGTACCGGAGAGAATAATGAAGAGGTTGCTGCCCATCGATGCGATCGATTGATCGACGACGTACTGGGCGCCGCGCCCGATCGCCAGCATCATGATCACTGCGGCGACGCCGATCATCATCCCGAGCATGGTCAGGAAAGTGCGCATGCGGTTGGCGCCCATCGCGTGCCACGCTTCGCTCAGCATCGCGCCGATCACGTTGTCGTTTCCTCCATGAAGCGCTTCTCGACGGCGCCGTCGTGAGTCACGCGTCCGTCGACGAACCGCACCAGCCGCGCCGCATAGGTCGCGATGTCCTGCTCGTGGGTCACCAGCACGATCGTAATTCCCTCCGCGTGATTGAGCGCAGCGAACAGCTTCATGATCTCGTGGCTGGTCTTCGAGGCCAGATTGCCGGTCGGCTTGTCCGCCAGGATCAACCGCGGCCGGTTGATCAGCGCGCGCGCAATCGCGNNCGACACGCTGCTGTTGGCCGCCGGAGATCTGATTGGGCATGGAATTCCCGTAACCGCCGAGCCCGACTTTTTCCAGCAGTTCGAGCGCCCGCTGCGCGCGCTCCGGCCTGGCGATCCCGGCATAAATCAGCGGCAGCGAAATATTGTCCGCGAGCGTCGCTCGCGGCAGCAGGTTGTACCCCTGAAACACAAAGCCGATCGTCTTGTTCCGCAAGTGCGCGAGCTGGTCCGGGTTGAGCGTGCTGACATCGCTGCCGTCAAGCACATAGGTCTCGCGCGTCGGCAAGTCCAGGCAGCCGAGAATATTCATGNNAGAACATCCTCATGCGCAGCGTGCTTGGCGGCTGGCTGGCATCTCCGGGCGCAACCTCTCCGGTGACGACCTGGTCTCCGACCTTCAGATCGCCGGACAACACTTCCGTAAAACGGTTGTCGGAAATGGCCGCCTTGATCCTGATCGGCTGTAATTGATCCGCCTTCAGCACGTAAACGGTTCCCGCAGCCGCTTCTTCCTTCTCGCCTTTGCCCTTGCCGATCGGCGCCTTCTCCTGAGTCTGCTGCGGGTTGAAGCGCAGCGCCGCGTTCGGGANNCGACCGCCACCACCACGTCGTAGGTCACAACGTTCTGCTGGGTGGTCGCGTTCAACCGGATCTGCTTCACCACCGCATTGAAGGCGCGGTTCGGAAACGCATCGACGTTGAAACGCACCGGCTGCCCGACCCGGATGCTGCCGACGTCGGCTTCAGCGAAGCTCGAATCAATTTGCATCTTGCTCAAATCCTGGGCGATGCGGAACAACGTCGGCGTCTGGAAACTTGCCGCGACGGTTTGACCGACGTCCACCGCCCTGTCCACGACCACGCCCGAGACCGGCGAGCGAATCACAGAGTAATTGAAGTTCGTGCGGTCCTTGGCGAGCTGAGCCTGCGCGAGTTCCACCTGTGCCGCGGCGGATTTCAGGGCTTGTATTGCCGTGTCCAAATCCTGCCTGGAAATGAATTGCTGGTCGAACAACGTGCGACTTCTCGCTTCATTTGCCCGCGCAAGTTCCGGGCCGGCCTGAGCGTTGTGCAGGCTGGCCTCGCTTTGATTCACCTGCGCAGCGTACAAGGCGGGGTCAAGCTCGAGCAGCACTTGC
>PLYS01000509.1:0-4996 GCA_003153455.1 Betaproteobacteria bacterium
TGCGCGCGCGCAACGACGCGCGCACGGCGCAAGCCGAGCGCCAGAAAGCGCAGACCGCGCTCGCTTACGTTATCGGCGCCGAGCGCGACGCCGCCCGCATCAAAGCGGTCGACAACTGGCCCGAATTGAGCGCCGCAAGCGACACGTTGGAAATCGAAAAAGCGCTTGCCGGACGCGCCGATGTCCAGGCCGCGCAGGCACGGGTGCAGGCGGCTGAAAAAAGCCGGGAACTCGCGCGCGCGCTGCGCACTCGCGACGTGACCGCCTTAGTCCAGTTTGACCGCACACCCTGGAATCCGCTGGCCAACCCGACCGCCCAAAACACCGTGGGTTTCGGCGTCAGCATGCCGTTATTCACGAATTACTATTTCGAAGGGGAAATCCGGCGCGCCGAAGTCGACCTGCAGACGGCGCGCGACAATTTCGAGCGCGTGCGCGCGCTGGCGCTCGGCGAGATCGTCAAAAGCCGCGCCGATCTCGATGCCGCGCACGAGCGCGTGCAGCGTTTTCGCGAGTCGCTGCTGAAGGAAGCGCAAAAAGCCGCCGACGCGGCCGAATATGCCTATACTCGCGGCGCGATCGGTGTCATGGACCTGCTCGATGCGCGGCGCCAGCTCTATGCGACACGGCTCGAGGCGTCGAGCACCCAGGCCGATTACGCCAAATCACTCGCCGCGTGGCAGGCAGCGATTGCCTCTGTTCAAATCGAACCTAATTAAGCGGGGAGAAACCGGGCATAATATACATGCAAATCCGTCCCTGAAAAAAATAACAATAGGCTTTCCCAGGAGGAATCAAATGCGTTTCACCTGTTTTGCGGCACTGCTCGCGGTGATCGTCGCGTCAGGCTGCGACAATGCCGCCAAGACTCAGGGGCCGCCGTTGCCCAATGTCGACGGCGAATCAATCGTTTTTCCCGAGGGCAGTCCACAGCTTGCGTCGCTGGCTTCGGAAGCCGCGGTCGAGCGCAAGGCGGCGGCTTCGACCTTGAACGGCAGGCTCACCTGGAACGAAGACAAGACGGTGCGTATCTACACGCCGTTTGCCGGCCGCGTCAGTCGTATCCTGGTGCAACCCGGCGACACGGTTAAGCAGGGACAAACGCTGGCTGTCATTGCCTCGCCCGATTTCGGCCAGGCGCAAGCGGAGGCGCGCCGCGCCCAAGGCGACTTCGCGCTGGCGCAGCAGAATATCGCGCGCATCAAGGACCTGTATCAGCACGGCGTGGCCGCGGCGAAAGATCTCAATACCGCTGAGGCCGATTATGCGCGCGCGGAATCCGAGTTGCAGCGCACGCGGGCACGCCTCAAGCTTTATGGCGGCGGCAGCGACATCGACCAGACCTATGCGCTGAAAAGCCCGCTGGCCGGTGTAGTGGTCGAGAAAACCATCAACCCCGGCCAGGAGCTGCGCCCGGATCAGATGGGCAGCGCGCCCGCGCTGTTCGTCATCACCCAACCGGCTTATTTGTGGGTGCTGCTCGACGCGACGGAGAAAGATCTGCCGCGGCTCAAACTTGGCAAGCTGATCAAAATCCACGTCCCGGCCTATCCCGATACCGCATTCGAGGCCAAGATCACCACGGTCTCGGATTTCCTCGATCCGACCACACGCACGATCAAGGTGAGGGCTACGCTCGACAATGCCCAACGCGTGCTCAAAGGCGAGATGTTCGTGACGGCGGCGGTCAACGGCGATGCCGGCACGGTGCTGCAGGTGGCGACGCGCGCGGTGTTTTTCCAGGGCGGCCGGCATTTCGTATTCGTCGACAGCGGAGACGGCAGGTTTGTGCGTCGGGAAGTGAAGGTCGGCGATTCCTCCGACGGCAACGTCACAATTCTGTCCGGACTGCAATCCGGACAGAAAGTCGTCAGTGAAGGCGCGCTGTTGTTGCAACAAATGTTGCAGCCGCGCCGCGTTGTTAATTAGCACATCCTCGAACGGCGTGCCGTCGCGCTCATGATCAAGAAAATCGTAGAGTTTGCGCTTACCAAGCCGCTCTTCGTAATCCTTGCCACGGTGCTGTTCGTCGGCGGCGGCGTGATCGCCTTCAAGCAACTGCCGGTGGAGGCTTTCCCGGACGTAACTGATACGCAGGTCACGGTGATCACGCTGTTTCCGGGCCGCGCCGCCGAGGAAGTCGAGCGCCAGGTCACTTTCCCGCTGGAGGTTGCGCTGGCCGGCCTGCCCAACTCGATCCGCATGTTCTCGCATACCCAGTTCGGGTTGTCGTTCATCATCATCACTTTTAACGATGCCGCGAATGCCTATTTCGCGCGGCAACAGGTCGAGGAGCGTTTGCGCGAAGCCGATCTGCCGGACGGTGCGCAGCCGCAGCTCGCGCCGCTGTCGACACCGATCGGCGAGATCTATCGTTACCGCGTCAAATCCGATCAACTCAATTCGCGCGACCTGCGCACCATCCAGGATTGGGTAGTCAGCCGCCAGTTACGGCTGATCCCGGGAGTTGCCGACGTGGTGAGCATGGGTGGCTACATCAAGCAGTACGAGGTCAACCCCGATCTGGCCAAGATGAAATATTACAAGGTCACGCTGCAACAGTTGTTCACTGCGCTGCAGCGCGCCAACTCCAATGCCGGCGGCGGCTATATCGAGGAAGGGCATCAGCAGTTCCTGATCCGCGGCATTGGCCTGTTGCGCTCGGCCGACGAAGTTCTCAACGTGATGGTCGCCGAGCGCAATGGCGTGCCGGTGTTGGTGAAGGACATCGCAATACTCACGACCGGATCGGTGCCACGGCAGGGCGTGATCGGCCAGGACGATGAGGACGACGTCGTCACCGGCATCGTGCTGATGCGCAAGGGTGAGACCCGTCTTCGGTGCTGACCGCGGTGAAACAGAAGGTCGATTTGCTCAACGGCTCGGTACTGCAGAAAGGCGTCGAGGTCGTGCCTTACTACGATCGCAGCTGGCTGATCGGCAAGACCTTGAAGACGGTGTTCACCAACCTGGTCGAAGGCGCGATGCTGGTGGCACTGGTGCTGCTGATTTTTCTGGGCAACATACGCGCGGCAACGATCGTTGCGCTGATTATCCCGTTGTCGCTGCTCGGCACCTTCCTGGGGCTGACCTGGATCGGTATTCCGGCCAATCTGCTGTCACTCGGCGCGATGGACTTCGGCATCATCGTCGACGGCGCCGTAATCGTCGTCGAGAACGTATTCCGTAAATTGGCTGAGCAGCGCGAGGACGTGGATTTGCGCACACGGTTGAATATCATACTCGATGCCACGATTGAAGTCGGAAGGCCGACGCTGTTTTCGATGTTGATCATCATCGCTGCGCATATCCCGATATTCACGCTGCAGCGCCACGAAGGTCGCATCTTTGCGCCGATGGCGTATTCGGTGACTTCGGCGCTGGTCGCATCCTTGATGTTTTCGCTGACGCTGGTGCCATTGCTGTGTTACTACTTGCTGCGCCACAAACTTCCGCATCACGACAACGCGCTGGTCTCGCGCTGCAAGAAAATCTACGAACCGGCGCTCATCTGGGCGGTCAGTCACAAAAAGGTGGTGCTATTTGCCGCGACTGGCGCGCTTGCGGCGAGCCTGGTGGCGGCGCCGCAACTTGGCACCGAGTTTTTGCCGGAGCTCAACGAAGGCTCAATATGGCTTAATGTGCAGTTGCAACCCAGCGTGTCGGTGACCGAGGCGGCACTCGAAATGCATCGCATCAGGGACGCGCTCAAGAAGATCCCCGAAATCAATACCATCGTCTACAAGGCCGGGCGTCCCGAGGACGGTACCGACCCCAAACTCATCAGCATGGCCGAGATCCTGGTCGATCTCAAGCCCGAGTCCGAATGGACGCGCCGCGTCACCAAACGCGACATCATGCTCGAGATGAGCCATGAGCTCGCAAAAATTCCCGGCACACAACCGAGCTTTTCGCAGCCGATCCGCGACAACATTCTGGAAAGCATTTCGCAGATCGACGGCCAGATCGTGGTCAAGATCTTTGGCGACGATCTCGATGTGCTGCGGGACACTGCGATAAAGGTACTGGCCGCCATTTCAAATGTGCGGGGCGTGGCACAAGCCATGATCGACCGCCAGGGCGAGCTGCCGCAAACCCTGATTGAAATCGACCGCGCGGTGGCGGCGCGCTACGGGCTCAACGTCGCCGACATCGAGGACGTGATTGAAACCGTGCTCGGCGGCAAGGTCGCGACCAGCGTGTGGGAAGGTGAGAAGCATTTCGGCATAGTGGTGCGGCTCAAGGAAGACCAGCGTGCACTGGATGACTTGCCGAATATTCTGGTGACGACGCCGAACGGGGCCTACCTGCCGCTGTCGCAGGTGGCGAAGATCCGTACCATCGGCGGCAGCATGAACATCAGTCGCGAGGACGGTCGGCGTGTGATCGCGATCGGTGTGTTCATCCGCGACCGCGACATGGGAAGCGTCGTAGCTGACATGAAGACACGCGTGACGAAGTCGATCAAACTGCCTCAGGGCTATTACATGAGTTGGTCGGGAGAGTTCGAGAACCAGGAGCGCGCGATGGCGCGGCTGGCGGTGGTCGTGCCGTTGTCGGTGTTGCTGATCTTCATCCTGCTGTTCGATGCGTTCCAGTCGTTCAAGAGCGCGCTGCTGATCATACTTAACATTCCGTTCGCCATGATCGGCGGCATTTTCGCGCTGCTGATTACCGGTATTCCGCTGTCGGTGTCGGCGGCGATCGGCTTCATCGCCTTGTTCGGGCAGGCGGTGCTGAACGGCGTGGTGATGGTGACCTATTTCAACCAGTTGAAGCGCGCAGGCGCCACGCCGGTCGAGGCAGTGATCAAGGGCTCGCTGGTCAGGTTGCGCACGGTGCTGATGACTGCGATGCTCGCGATGTTCGGCCTGCTGCCGATGGCGCTGTCGCACGACATCGGGTCAGAAACCCAGAAGCCGCTTGCCGTGGTGGTGATCGGCGGGCTGATCACGGCAACGCTGCTGACGCTGATCGTGCTGCCGACGCTCTACGT
>PLYS01000509.1:5047-14638 GCA_003153455.1 Betaproteobacteria bacterium
GCAAGATAGCTTCATGCCCCTTGCCACTGTCTCGCCAGTAAGCGAGGCAGTGCGCTTCCAGTACCCAGGTCGCAGTTCTTTGCGGTCATCATTCAAAGCGCGCTCCTTAGAACGTAACCGCAACAGCGGCGCTGTCGGTCGTGCCATTTGGCGCGATCTCAGCTCCCCATTGCCGCACGACCGTACGCCGGATCTCGTCGTGGCGCGCGGCGGTACACAATGGGAGCAAAGACATGCAATGGTTTTTCGAACCACCGATCCTGAGGCTCGCGTGCGGGATGGTTCTCGCCCTGCTGGGCCACGTAACCTTGGCACTGGAAGACCAACTGGCGGCGCGTGAACCAGTTCCCTCTGTGGAGGAGAAGAAGGCGCCACCCGCGGGGACGGAGCAGATACCTGAGCCCAAGTATTTCCTGCCCCAACTGGTCGGGGCTCAATACACGCTGACCCGCGCAAATTACACTCACTAAGCACCCGCCACGCTTGCAGATCCTCCATGCGCCACGGAGGACAGCAGAGCGCTTGCATTAAGAGTTCATATAAGAAGCCGCGACAGCTTGATGTAAGGTTGGGCGATTATGGTGGCGAAACATCTGTAGCAAATAAGGGAGGGGCAATGCGCAACGTTATTTTGGTGATGCTATTGGCTGTTGTGAGCTGTGATCAGTTGGCAGGTCCTCCCAGGTGGCCCAAGTGGGTAGCCGTTGGCGAGTCCGCTGACTCTTGGGTATACGCCGATGTCAACTCCATTCGCAAGAACGGCGATATGGTGAAAATTTGGGATCTTCAGGACTACAAGACGGCCATCGTGTCCGATCGTTTGCTGGTTTTGTCGTTGAGAGAACAATTGGAATTCGATTGCAAGGAAGAACGAGTGCGAACGCTTTTTAAAAGTGTCTTCGGTATGTCTATGGCCGAAGGAAAAGAACTTAAAAGCGAGGGTGATGGTACTGGTGACGCGTGGAGTCCAGTCTCGCCTCTACCGATACAACGAGGTCTGCTGAGATTCGCCTGTAAGAAGTAAGCGCTTGTGGCCTAGTCCTGCGGAAGCTTGCCCAATTTGGTGCTTTGGCGGTCGGTAGTCACCAATGACACCAAGTTCCTGGCTGGTGGAAAAGAAAATCTCCGGCAGGGGATGTTCTTCAGAATAGTCGGTCGGTTTCTCATGACCGATGGAGCCATGTCGCCAGTGTTCAGTGCAGCAATTGTCTCGTTATAAGATAACTCAGCGGCACCCTGAGCAACCAGGAGTTCTCAGTTTTGACCGGGTTGGGGAGCGGATGAGGGCTCGAACTCCGAGCGCGGGTTTGTGCCAGTCTCAATAATCGTGCTGAAACACGCAAGTGGTCCGGAAGCCTAGTTAAGTCACCGAAATATCCGCCTGTAAGTTTGGCGAAAGGGCTGTGGTTTAATCTACCGACGTGGTTAAGCCGGGCTACGGTTTCTGTAGTTCGCAACCGTATCTGGTTGAGCCACATTCCTCCTCGGAGTTGCAGGGTAGTTGCTGTTGCTGAGACAGTGATCAACCCGGACTCGTTTGCCGGCCGGCGGGGCGACCCGTCGGCCGGAATTTTTTTAGTTGCTGACCGACCTAGCGTGAAAACCCGAAATATTATTGTTTTGTCGATCGTTGCAGTGCTGGCAGTAGCGGCCGCGGCGTGGTTCTTCTCCCAATTTGCGCAGCGCAACGTTGAAACCAAGCCGCAGAATGAGGCGTCATCACGGCTCAATGCGCGCGAACTGCGCTTTGCCGCGGGCTCGCAGCAACTAAGCTTCATCAAAGTCGAGGCTGTAGAGGCGTTGCCAGAGCCCTTGCTGGATCCGTTGAGCGCGCGAGTCGCCTATGACGAGAACCATACTGTCAGGGTAAGTTCGCCAATTTCCGGGCGAGTCACGCGCATACTTGTCCAGCCTGGCGACCGCGTTGCCGCAGGGCAGCCGCTGGTGATACTCGATTCCCCGGATTTTGCCGCCGCCGCCGCCGACCTTGCCAAGTCAACTGCCGACCTGCAGCTCAAGCAGAAGGCCTACGCGCGAACGCGCGAGCTATACGAGGGCGAGGTCATTGCGCGTAAGGATTTCGACGCCGCCGAGAACGATCTGCGCCAGACGGAGGCAGAGAATAACCGGGCCAAGCTGCGCCTGCACAATCTCGATCCAGGCGCGAGCGGCGGCGGTGCGTCCTATGCATTGCGCGCGCCGATCGCCGGCATCGTTGCAGAGCGCAGCGTCAATCCGGGCACCGAGGTCAGGCCCGATGCGCCGAACCCGTTGTTCGTTGTTACCGATCCGACGCATCTGTGGGTGATTGCCGATTTGCCGGAACGCAACCTTGGCGCGGTACATACGGGCCAGCAGGTGCTGGTTGAAGTGGATGCCTATCCCGATGAGCGCTTTCCTGCGCGGGTGGCGACGGTGGGCGAGGTGCTCGACGCGGCCACGCGCCGCATCCAGGTACGTTGTGTGATGGACAACCCAAAGCGGTTGCTCAAGCCCGAAATGTACGCGCGGGTGACGCCGCTGGCCGACACTCAGACTAAATTACCCCGTATTCATAATTCATCGCTGATCACCGAAGGCCTCTACAGTTTCCTGTTCGTCGAGAAAGAGCCCGGCGTATTCGAGAAGCGCCAGGTTACCCTCGGTCTGCAAGGCCGCAACGTCAGTTACGTCAAGCAGGGTCTGAAGGAAGGCGAGCGCGTGGTCTCAGTGGGCGCGCTTCTCCTCAACTCCGAATTGGCTGGTACTGAGTAGTCTTATTCGCGCTCCACGCCATGCTTGACAGGCTCATTACATTTGCGCTGCAGCAGCGGGTATTCGTGCTCGCTGTGGCGGCGGCGCTGGCGATCGGCGGCTGGTACGCATGGAAAAACCTGCCGGTCGAGGCGTTTCCCGACGTGCAGGACGTCCAGGTTCAGATTATCACGCTGGTGCCTGGGCAGGCGCCGGAGGAAGTCGAGCGTTCGGTGACACTGCCAATCGAACTGCAGATGGGCGGCGTGCCGCGCATGACGCAACTGCGCTCGACTTCGATTACCGGTCTGTCGGTGGTGACGCTTACCTTTTCAGATGGGACCAACGATTATTTCGCGCGGCAGCAGGTGCTCGAACGGCTGGTCAATGTCAACCTGCCGCAGGGGATTCAGGCAACGCTTGCGCCCCTTTCCAACGCCGTCGGCGAGATCTATCGCTACATTCTTGACGCGCCTCCCGACATGCCGCTCACCGAAGTACGCGCCCTGCAGGACTGGGTGATCAAACCCGCATTGCGGCGCACGCCGGGAGTTGCCGATATTGTCAGCTTCGGCGGCCGCCTCAAGGAGTACCAGGTGCGCGTCAACCCGTTCCTGTTGCGCAAGTATGGCGTCACCATCGACCAGGTCGCGCAGGTGCTCGGCAACAACAGCGCCAATACCGGAGGCGGAATTCTGCCCAGGGGCGACGAAGCATTGGTGATCCGCAGCGTTGGTTTGTTCACCGACCTCAACGATATCGCGCGCGTCGTCGTCGCTTCGCGCAACGGCAGGCCAATCCAGGTCGCCGATCTCGCGAAAGTCGAGATTGGTCCGCGGCCGCTGTCGGGGCTGGTTGGCTTCAACGATCGCGATGACGTGGTGCAGGCCATCGTGCAGATGACCAAAGGCCAGAATGCGACCACGGTCGTCGAGGACCTCAAACTGGAGATGGTGAAGGTCTCGGCCAAGTTGCCGCCTGGGGTGCGTATCGTGCCCCATTACGACCGCACCGATCTCGTTAAGCATACGGTTCGTACCGTGACCGAAAACCTTACCCTCGGCGCGTGCCTGGTCGTCGCCATTCTTGTTATTTTCCTGCGCAACTGGTACGCGGCATTGGCGGTAGCGACCGTGATACCGCTGTCGCTGTTGTTCGCATTCGTGCTGATGGACGCGCGCGGCGTCGCGGCAAATTTGATTTCTCTCGGTGCGGTCGACTTCGGGATCATCATCGACAGTGCGGTGGTGCTCGTGGAGGCTCTGATGGTCAAACTTACCGTCGCTGCTACCGAAAGTAACCCGATCCACGCCGGTTACGGGTGGCGCATCCATACCTTGAAAAGCACGGCAATCGACCTGGGCCGGCCGATCATGTTTTCGAAGGCGATCATTATTCTCGCGTTCATGCCGATTTTCACGTTTCAGCGGGTCGAAGGAAAGATCTTTTCGCCGATGGCCTACACGCTGACCTTCGCGTTGCTCGGTGCGATCCTGCTGACGGTGACGCTGGTGCCGGCCTTGCTCAGCTACTCACTGCGCAAGCGCAATATGGCGGAAAAACATAGCCCATGGCTGCATCGTTTCCAGGGGCGTTACCGGGGGCTGTTGCAACGCGCGCAACGGCGCCGTAAGACCATCGTGATGGGATCGGTGGCACTGTTGGCATTGGCGCTGGCGCTCGCACCACGGCTCGGCAGCGAGTTTCTGCCCAAGCTCGACGAGGGCAATATCTGGCTTGTCATCACCCTGCCGCCTTCCACGAACATCGAGCGGACCAAGGACGTGGAGCGCCAGGTGCGGGCGATACTCAGGAGTTATCCGGAAGTTGCCAGTGTCGTCACGCAGGTGGGCCGGCCTGATGATGGCACCGACCCGAAAGGGCCGAACAATCTCGAGATCAAGGCTGATCTGAATCCGCGCGAGACTTGGCGGTTTGCGACCAAGGACGACATGATCACCGACATGACCCAGAAGATCCGGACCATGCCTGGCATACAAACCAATTTTTCGCAGGTCATCGAGGACAACCTGAACGAAGCGATCTCCGGCGCCAGGGGTGAAATCGTAATCAAGATTTTCGGGCCGGATTTGCAGATTCTGGAAGACAAGGGCGAGCAGGTCGCCGAGGTATTGAATGGCATACGCGGCGCCGCCGATGTTGGGGTATTCAAGATCGGCGGGCTGACCGAACTCACGGTTACCCTCGACCGCACTCGCATGGCGCGCTACGGCCTCAACGTCAATGATGTCAACGCTACCATCCAGTCAGCGTTTGCCGGCGCTCCCGTCAACATTTTCTACGAGGGCGATCGGCGCTTCGATGTGACGATACGGATCGACGCTGAGTTTCGCGATGCGGTCGACGATGTGCCTGATCTGCCCGTCGCGCTGCCAGGCGGCGCCGGCACGATACCGCTCGGGTTTATCGCGAACATCGCGGTCAAGCAAGGCGCGGGGCGCGTCTCGCGCGAGGCGGGTGGCCGTGACATCGCCATCAAGACCAACCTGCTGGGCCGCGATCAGGGCAGCTTCGTCGCCGAGGCGATGCAGAAGGTGGAGGCCAAGGTCAAGCTGCCGCCGGGATATACCATGACGTGGGGCGGACAGTTCGAGAGCCAGCAGCGTGCGCTTGCGCGGCTCAAAGTGATTATTCCGCTTTCGATGTTTTTGATTTTCGTGCTGCTGTTCTGGGCGTTCGGCTCGATCAGGCAGGCGTTGCTGGTGCTGCTCATGTTGCCATTTACATTGATCGGCGGACTCGCCGGACTCGCAGTGGCGGGATTGCACCTGTCGATTTCGGCTGCGGTCGGCTTCATCGCGGTTGCGGGCATTTCAGTTCAAAATGGAGTGATCATGGTCGAACAGTTCCACGAAATCATGCGTGACGGCAGGAGTCTGGCTGAGGCGGTGATGGAGGGAGCGGTGTCGCGCTTGCGGCCGATCGTTATGACCGCACTGATGGCTGGACTCGGGCTGTTGCCGGCGGCGCTGTCGCACGGCATCGGTTCGGAAACGCAGCGGCCGTTCGCGGTCGTGATTGTCGGCGGTATCGTGTCGGCAACCCTGTTCACGCTCCTGTTGCTGCCGCTGCTGTACCCGGTGTTTGCAGGCGAACGGCGCCTTAACTCACCGGCTGCGTGACCACTCAGGAGGCGCTGCAGCTAGGAGTTTGTCGGACTTAGCCCCGACAAACTCCTAATGCAAAACCGGCGCCAGTGGAATTGCGGAAGAGGATAACAGATAACAGATAAGGAAATGGCCATGCCCTATACATTTCGTAAGGAGCAACGCATCCTCAATGAGGAGGAGCGCACCCTCGTCAACCATATCAAGGAAATGGCGCAAGACCTCCACGATGTCATTGATATGCTGCCAAAGTCGCGCGCCAGCGACATCGCCAAGGATCGCCTCGAAGAGTGCGTGATGTGGACGATGAAGGCAATTGCGGACGCGCTCTGAGTTGATATCGGCACTCATGTTGATCCATATCAACAGGGGAGCGGTTTAGTGACATTTGGCGTGGGGATGTAAGTTTGGTGTAAGAGTGAGCATATAAATTGTGGGCGGGCCGGTTCCTTAGTCCATGGCGGCCAAAATAACACTGGTCATCGGATTTTAGTGTGCCACGCATGCGCTTATTGGCGCACGAGATGATTGCTACAATAAAGGAGATTCGCCATGGTAATTCCCAGCCTTAAATCAATGCCGTTGGTGCTCGCGGCGATCGCAGGGTTAGTCCTTTTTCCATCGCCGGGTGCATACGCCGTGCCCTCCTATGCGCGGCAAACCGGCCAGCAATGCGTCGCGTGTCACGTCAGTTTCCCTGAACTGACCCCCTACGGACGCTATTTCAAACTGACCGGCTACACCATCGGTCAAAGGCAAACACTGCCTTTCGCGGTCATGGGTCAGGTCGGCATGACCAGAACGAAGAATAATACCGGCGTCGTCGGTGTCGACCCAGACACCGGCGACAACATCACCGGTGACGTCAATCCGCGGAATGGAGGTGTGGTATTTTCCGGCGGCAGTGTATTCCTCGCGGGCAAGGCGACCGACAACATCGGGGGATTCGTGCAGTGGACCTATAATCCGCTGGCCGCCGATCCCAATACCAACGAGTTCAAGGGTCATGGCCAGCTTGATAACACCGACATCCGTATCACCGGCAAGTACATTGGTGCAGGTGGACAAGAGCCGGAGTTGATCTATGGAGCAACGCTGCACAACAACCCGACCGTGCAGGACGTGTGGAACAGCACGCCCGCATTCGGATTTCCGTACACCTCATCGCCGCTTGCGCAAACGCCCGCGGTCAGCACGCTGATTGACGGCGGATTGGCGCAGCAGGTGGCGGGACTCGGCGGGTATTTTTTCTGGAAGAAAACGATCTATGGTGAGCTTTCTTACTACCGTACGGCGGACGGGGTGTTTTCGGCATTGAGGGCCGGACAGGACACGGCAACGCCGGGAGGCGTGAGCCGTCTCAGCGGGTATAACCCCTATTGGCGTTTGGCGTATAACCGCGAATGGGGCTCGCACTCAATGATGGTTGGCACTTACGGCATGATGGTGAGCAAGCTTCCGGATAACACGATCCCGGGCACGCCCACCGACAAGTTCACCGACACGGCGCTGGACGCGCAGTATCAGTATATTACCGACCCCCACACATTTACTGCGCAGGCTGCCTATATCCACGAGAAGCAGAACTGGGACGCGAGCTTCGCAAGCGTTCAACAAACCGGTGAGGGAATCGGAGCGGGCGCTACACCGTCAGTGGCTTCGACCCATCTCAATACCGTCAAGGCGAAAGCCACCTATTACTATTTGCGGAAATATGGCGCCACTCTCGCGTATGTCTCAACCACCGGGACTTCCGATGCCGGCCTTTATGGTGCGCAGACGGCTTCCCCGGATAGCACCGCGTATGTGATGGAACTCAATTACCTGCCGATACAGAACGTGAGACTCATGCTCCAGTACACCAACTACACGAAATTCAACGGGGCCAGCAGCAATTACGATGGCAACGGGAGGAACGCGAAGGACAACAACACGCTGTTCCTGAATGCGTGGTTTGCGTTTTAAGCCGCGTCACCTGGCCTTGCGAATCGAGGAGAATTTGATGACAACAAAGATTGCGTACTTGCTGTGCATTGCGATGCTCGCGGTGACGGGTACCGCTTACGCGGATAAACCGGATGAGGCAACGCAAAAAGCTGCGGCGAGAAAGGCTGCCGACCTTTGCTCGGCGTGCCACGGTCCGGGCGGGAACAGCATTTCTCCGACGTTCCCGCGGCTTGCTGGCCAGCGTCAGGAATACCTTGAAAATCAGCTCAGAGCATTCAAAACCCAGAAACGCGGAGAGCCGGACGCCCACGATTTCATGTGGGGCATAGCCGCATCGCTCGATGACAAGATGATCGGAGGCTTGGCGTACTACTACGCGGCCCAGCCGCCCGCCCGGGGAATACCGGGCGACGCCGCGCTGATTGCGAGAGGCAAGGATCTGTTCGATAAAGGCGTCCCGTCAAAACCGCTGCCCGCCTGCAGCACCTGTCACGGTATGAATGGCGAGGGGATTGGCGAATTTCCGCGGTTGGCAGGTCAGCATGCCACCTACATGGTGAAGCAGATTACGGTGATTCAGTCGCTGCTGCGCGCTGCCCCGGTCATGCACGGCATCGTGAAGGAAATGAACAGGGCCGAAATGGAGGCGGTTGCAGCCTACCTGCAGTCCTTGTAAACCCGAGCTTGAACTGGCGCCAAATTCAAGCTCATGGAATTCCAATATCGGCGCTATACGCGCGCCGGCTGCTTTCGCCCCCCGGCTTTAGCCGGATAAATCCTCAATATTTTATTAAAACCTTCCCCTAACCGCCGATTTTTGTTATCTTATTGCCGCTGGCGCCCAAACCGCTGGCGGCAGTGATACCAAAGCGAGGAGGATCATGCATTTGAAACGCAAGGCGTTACGGCTGGCCGTGTGTGCTTCGAGCGTGATGGCGATGCTCGCTTGGGCTCCGGCTCATGCCGCTGATGGCAAGAAACGGGTCCATGTCAAATACTCGTCCCAGTCCGCGTCCAAATTTGCCGTCAAATCCCAGACCAATGGCAAGAAGCGGGTCCATGTCAAATACTCGTCCCGGTCCGCGTCCAAAGCTGCCGTCAAATCCCAGACCAATCGCGAGAGTGTTGCGCTGACGGTTGCGGGTCTGCCCAATCTCAAGTCAGCCGCTGTGCTGGTCATCGATCTCAACGACGGCCAGACGATTTACGCCAAGAACACACAGAATGTCACGCCCATTGCATCGATCACCAAGCTGATGACCGCGATGGTNNGCGGCCGGCACCGGACTTCCGCGGCGCGACATGCTGCGTCTGGCGCTGATGTCGTCGGAGAACCGCGCCGCTGCGTCGCTCGCCCGCGCTTATCCCGGTGGCAGCGAAGCATTCGTTACGGCAATGAACCGTAAAGCGCTCGAGCTTGGCATGTGGAATACCCGTTTCATCGATGCGACGGGTCTTTCCAGCAATAATGTCTCGACAGCGGAAGACCTGGTGAAAATGGTGAGGGGCGCCTATCAATATTCGTTGATACGCGAATTCACGACTACGTCCGCGCACGAAGTCGAGACCATGGCGGGGCGCAACATACAATTCCGCAATACCAACGGCCTGATCAAGAATCCCGCCTGGGAAATCGGTTTATCCAAGACCGGTTACATCAGCGAAGCCGGACGCTGCCTCGTGATGCAGGCCAAGATTGCGGCGCGGCAGGTGGTCATCGTGCTGCTCGATTCATTGGGCAACCAAACCCGCATCGGCGACGCCAACCGCATCAAGAAGTGGA
>PLYS01000494.1 GCA_003153455.1 Betaproteobacteria bacterium
CGCTCACTTTGCACGACAGCACGATTCTGTCGCCCGCCAGGCCGAACTGCTCCGCTTGATGCGCGCTCTCGAGCGCTGATGCAACCAGCGCCTTGCGCGTCACCACCGCTGCATCTTCCGGCTGAGCGCCGCGCGCATTGTCGTCCATCATGCGCGCCAGCAGCTCGGGGTCCAGGCTCCCCCAATTGACGCCGATACGCACCGNNGCTTGGCGAGCGCCTCGGCGCACGCCGGATGCTGCCTAAGCAGCCGGTGGCCATTGAAATGAAAATCCCCGACCAGCGGCACAGTAATCCCCATCGCCGTAAGCCGCTCGTGGATACGGGGCACCGCTGCCGCCGCCTCGGCGGTATTCACGGTGACACGCACCAGTTCNNCGGTGTCGGTATTGGTCATCGATTGCACCGCGATCGGCGCCGCGCCGCCGATTGCGACATCACCGACAAACACCCGGCGCGCCGTGCGGCGCGGTTTGACTCCATACATAGGTGCTTACTCGAGGCTCAGACGCGCAACGTCGACATTGGTGTAGGGCGCAAGATCGACCGGCTGACCGTTGTGAGTCAGGCGCACGCCGGCAGCATTGCCCACCACCAGCGTAAGCGGCGGCCGTCCGCTCACCGCTTGCTCGGTGCCGGCAGGGTTCAACTGCGAAAATATCTTGCGCCCGTTGCGGTCACGAATCTCGACCCATGACTCCCTGTCGAATCTGAACTTGATCAGATGCTCGTCCGGCTCATGCGTCACGGCCGCCGTGCGCGTGGAAATCGTCGATTTTTTTTCTGTCTTGATTTTTCCGGTTTGCGTGGCGGCCGGCTCAGTGCGTGCCGACTCTGCCGTAGGATCACTGAGCACGGCGGCCGGCGGCACAACGATCTCTTCCACAGCGTGCTGTTGCGCCACGACTTGCGCCTGCGGCAGCGCGACCTGGCGCGAACTTACGATAGCGTCGATTGCGTCGTCACGATAGAACCCGAAAATCACCACCACCACCAGCAGCGCCACGATCGCATACTTGCCCCATCTGAAATCGCGCCCGGTGGGGAACGGAATGTCGACCGAATGCTGCAACTCCGGCTCCGGCTGCACTGCGGGCCGCAACTGCGGCTCCGCGCCGGCCAGCAGCAGCGCCGGATCGAGTTTCACCAGACGCGCGTAATTGCGAATGAAACCGCGCACGAACACAGCACCGGGCAGGCGCTGGTAATTTCCTGCTTCCATTGCTTCCACCTGCGCTGGCGAGAGCTTGAGCTGGTGCGCGACGTCGGCGACGCTGAGTCCGCAACTCTCGCGCGCGGCCGCGAGCTGTCGACCCGGTTGCGCCGGTGCAACTTCGACCTCGATAGTGGAAACTGCCTCGCTCATTCGTACTGACCCGCCATCAAGGCACGCGCTTCGCGTGAATCGGGAAAATTCCTGCGCAACTGGAAACCAAGGCTCGCCTCGGCATTGCGGTTGCCGAGCCCGCGCTCAACCCGCAGCGCGAGCCATAACATTCCGGCAGTCTGCGTTACATCGGGCTGCATGCGCTCAATATAAGCTTTGGCCTCGGAATAATTTTTGCGCTTGTACGCCATGTCCGCCATCTCGAACAGCGCTTGCGGCTGGGTCGGGCGCAACTTGAGCGCCTTCTGGAAATATTCATCGGCGGCGGTCAGGTCGCCGGTCTGACGCGCGCAAATGCCGGCATTGACCCACGACTTGTCGGGCGTCGCATACAGCGGGTTGCGCAGCGCCGCGAGAAAGTATTTGATCGACTCCTGCTCGCGCTTGCGCTGGCACAGAAACGTGCCGTAGTTGTGATTGGCATCCGAATCGAGCGGGCTTATGCGCAACGCTCGCTGAAAATTGGCTTCAGCAGCCTTGTCGTCCCGCAACTCCATGTAGACCAGACCAAGCACGCTCAGTGCCGGTGCATAATTGGGTTCGGACTTGAGCGCCTCGGCGGCTTCCTGCAGCGCAACGCCGTAATTGCCGAGTTCGAGATATCCTGCCGCGAGTTCGGTATGGATGCGCGCCCGCGTCTGCGCATCGCTTTCGGCGCCGCTCTGCGGCGCGTAGCTCGCCGTCTCGGGGCCGGTGCTGGCGCAGCCGGCAACGATCAGCATCAAAGCTGCCGCAAGCAGTGCTCTCATCGCGAGCCTCACAAGGCTGCCGCTGTCAGGCGTGGCCCGCGGCGCCGCGTTTTGTCCTGAACCTGTCCCGCCAGCTGCCCGCAGGCGGCATCGATGTCGTCGCCGCGCGTTTTGCGTACTGTCACGATCAGTCCAGCTTGCATCAAACTATCGCGAAAGCGCGCAATTGCATCCGCGCTTGAACGCTGATAACCCGAGTGCGGAAACGGATTGAACGGAATCAGGTTGATTTTGCACGGCACGGATTGCACCAGTTTCACCAGCTGCCGGGCCTGCGCGGCCGTGTCGTTGACCTCGTCCAGCATCACGTATTCGAAGGTCACGAAGTCGCGCGGCGCCTTCTCGATATAACGCACGCACGCCGCAAGCAATTCCTTGAGCGGGTATTTTTTGTTGATCGGCACCAGTTCGTCACGCAGCGCGTCGGTCGGCGCATGCAGCGACACGGCGAGCGCCACCGGGCATGTATCGCGCAGCCGGTCGAGCGCAGGCACCAGTCCCGAGGTCGACAGCGTCACGCGGCGGCGCGACAAGCCGTAGGCATCGTCGTCGAGCATCAATTGCATCGCCGCCACCACATTGTCGAAATTGGCGAGCGGCTCGCCCATGCCCATGAATACGATATTGGTGATATTCGCGCGGGCATCACCGTGGCGGCCATTGCCGTGGCGGCCATTGCCGTGGCCGGGGCGCGACTCGGCCAGTTCGCGGTGCGCCAGCCACACCTGCCCGACGATTTCGGCGACGCTCAAGTTGCGGTTGAATCCCTGTTGTGCCGTCGAACAGAAGGAACAATCCATGGCGCATCCCACTTGGCTCGAAATACACAGCGTGCCGCGGTCCGGCTCCGGTATGTACACGGTTTCTATCCCTTGCACCGCGTCCATGCGCAGCAGCCATTTGCGCGTGCCGTCGTTCGATACCTGTTCGGATACGATTTCGGGAACCGTGATTCGGGCGACCTCGCCCAGCTGCGCACGAAAGTCCTGCGCAAGATCGGTCATCGCCGCGAAATCCGCCGCACCGCGCCGGTAAATCCACTTCATCAGCTGACGGGCGCGAAACGGCTTGGCGTTGAGACGCGACGCGACGAACGCCTCGAGTTCCACGCGCGGAAGCCCAAGTAAATTTACGCGTTCCCCCGCCTCCAAGAAATTCTCCTTTGTGTCCGCACCCTACGCTAGCGCGTGCGCGGGCAGAGCTCAATTTCGCGAAAGAAGTAGCCGATTTCCCGCGCTGCCGTCTCGGGCGCATCGGAGCCATGAACGATGTTTTCATCGATGCTGGTCGCAAGGTCCGCGCGAATGGTGCCCTTGGCGGCCTTCTTCGGATCGGTTGCGCCCATCACCTCGCGGTTCCTGGCGATTGCGTTCTCTCCTTCCAACACCTGTACCACGCAGGGGCCGGAGGTCATGAATTTCACCAGATCCTTGAAGAACGGGCGCTCGCGATGGACGGCGTAAAAGCCTTCGGCCTCGGCCTGCGACAAGTGCATCATGCGTGCACCCACCACCCGCAAGCCTGCCTGCTCGAAACGACGATACACCTCGCCGATCAGGTTCCGGCCGACACCGTCCGGCTTGATGATGGAAAGAGT
>PLYS01000487.1 GCA_003153455.1 Betaproteobacteria bacterium
CGCCGGTCCAGAACACCACGCCGGGCTTCTTCCGCAGCGCCTCGAGTACCTGCTCGAAATACCTGATCCGGTAAGGCGTGCCTGAAATGTACGGGTGCACGGCGATCGACATGATTTTTGCGCGCGACTTCGATTCCCCATACACACGATCGAAATAATCCATGCACCGCGTCACGAATTCAATCGCGGGGTGGTGCTGTACCATCATCATCGCGATGTCGTTGAGTTCGATACTGTAGGGCAGCGACAGCAGCGTGCCATGTTTGGTCTTGAGCTCGCATGGCTCGTCATCGAGCGGCCAGTCGGCAATATACTTGATGCCGGCTTCCGCCAGCAGATCGGGAGTCTCAAGCGTCTCGGTAAACCCGGGCCCGAGCCAGCCGACCGGCTGCTTGCCGGTGTATGCCTTGATCACTTTGACCGCCTTGCGAATCATCGCGCGCTGGTTCGGCTCGAGATGTATCGGGCGCTGATCGTAGGAATGCCCCATGAACTCCCAGCCGGCATCGCGTGCCGCCTGCGCCACGCGCGGATAATCGATGCAAACGCGCGCATTGACCGACAGTGTCGGCGTGATCTTCAGCCGGTCAAGCGCGGCTTTCAGCCGCCAGAAACCTACGCGCATGCCGTACTCGTGCCACGCCCAGTGCGGCAGATCGGGCATCATGGTGACGCCGGTCGGCGGCGGAAGCGCCTGGCGCGGCATTGCCCGGCCGATGTCCCATACTTCGACGTTGACGATGGGCCATACCACAAGCCGCACGCCACGCGGCAGCCTGAGCGGAGCGCGATCGACGATCGCGGAATAGACAAGACGTTCGGATGGAATCATAACGATGGAATTATAAGGTGATTTTGCAGGACGTGCAGCGCGTAATTTGCGCCTCGTTTAAATGGCGCGCCATTCGAAACCGATTGCACGCCATCAGGACTTTGACAGATCCATCTCCGCGTTGATCTCCGATCCTACGAGCTTCAGCTCGAAACCAGTGTTGCGCGCCATGCGCTGCATGGCGATGTTGCCGTTCAGAATATTGGCGGTGATCCGCTGGAGTTTCTCATCGCGCCCGATCTGCACGAGCCGGCGCAAAAGCTCGCCTCCGAAACCATGCCGTTGATAGGCGTCGCTGACGAGAATGGCGAACTCGGCTTCCGGCGCCATGTGCAATTTGTTCAAGCGCCCCACCGCGAGAATACTGTGCTCGCCGCTCTGCGGGTCTTTGCGATCCACGACCAGCGCTATCTCGCGGTCGTAATCGATAAAACAGATACGTGTCAAGCGTTGATGCGCGACGCGCTGGTTGTACCCGATGACGTGAAAGTAGCGCATGTACACACTCTCCTCCGACAGAGTCGCATGGAACTTTACGATCAGCGGTTCGTCCTCCGGGCGAATGGGGCGAATGGTGACCCGCATGCCATCCTTCGACGTCCATTCCGATGCATATTGCGTCGGGTAAGGGCGAATGGCGAGCTTGGGCAATTGATCCTCTTCGAGACCCGGTTCGTGCAGTACCATGCGCGCATCGAGCGCGATGATCCTTCCTCCTCTTGGTTCTCCTCCGTCCGGCGGAGAAGGGTTTGGGCAGGGAGCCGCGAGCAGCGGGTTGATGTCAATCTCTTTGATCCAGCGCTGCTCGACGACCAGCAGGCTGAACTGCACCAGCAATTGCGCCAGCGCGCCGAGGTCAACGGGCGAACGGCCGCGTACACCTTTCAGCGCCTTATGGATCTTCGTTTGCTCCATCATGCGCCGCGCCAGCGTCGAGTTTAGCGGCGGCAAAGCGAGCGAGCGGTCACCGAACACCTCGACCAGCTGTCCACCTCCGCCAAACAACAGCACCGGGCCGAACTGCGCGTCAATGCTGCTGCCGACGATCAGTTCGTAGCCATCCAGATCGATCATCGGCTGCACGGCCACACCGAGAAAAATTTTATCGCCGTGCCGGGGCGCCTCGCGCACCGCGCTTGCCGCAGATTCAATCGCACGGTAGGCGCGCCGCACCGCATCGGCGTCCGGCAGGTTCAATTTTACGCCGCCCACGTCGGTTTTGTGTGTGATCGTCTGCGAATGCAGTTTAAGCACGACGGGATAGCCGATGGCGTCCGCGCATTGCACCGCTTCGTTTTCGCTGGTGGCAATCCGCATCGGCACGGTCGGGATGCCGTACGCCGCGAGCACCTGCTTCGACTCGAACTCAGTCAGCAAGGTGCGTCCCGACTTACGCGCGTCCGCGATGAGCTGCTGCACTCGGGCGCGGTCCGGCGCCCCCTGCACCGCGGCCTCCACCAGCGTCGGCGTCTCGTATATGCCGCGCAGGTTATATGCGTAGCGCCACATCAGGTTGAAAATGCGCGCTGCAGTATCGGGAAAGCCGAAGGTCGGTATGTTCGCCTGATTAAGAATCGCCTCGCCGGCGACGACATCTTTGCCGCCCATCCAGCTCGCAAGCACCGGCTTGCCCGGCGTCCGGGCGAACGTTTGCAAACGCGTGGCCGTTTCGGTCGGATCAGTCATTGCCTGTGGTGTGAGAGTTACCAGCAGCCCATCGCTGTTCGGGTCCTTTGCGACGATCTCAAGCGCCTGCGCGTAGCGCTGTGGATCGGCGTCGCCGAGGATGTCGATCGGGTTGCCATGGCTCCAGTGCGGCGGCAGCACTTTATTAAGCGCCTCCATCGTCTGTGCGGACAACTCGGCCAGTTCGCCCCCGTCGGCGATCAAGGCGTCGGTCGCGAGCACGCCCGGNNCGGCGGAACGCCGCGTTGAGCACCGCATCGCTGCCGGCGAGCGCGCCGGTATGCGAGGCGGCGGCCTTTGCCGCGGCCGCCGTGAGACCCGCTTTAATGATGATGATCGGTTTGGTCAGCGCGACCTCGCGCGCGGCGGAAATGAAAGACCGCGCGTCTCCGATCGACTCCATGTAAATGACGATGCTCTGCGTGAGCGGATCATCGCCGAGAAAGTCAATCAGGTCGCCCCAGCCCACGTCGAGCATCGAGCCGATCGAGATGCATGCGCTGAAGCCGACGTTCTCGCGGAAGCTCCAGTCGAGCACGGCGGTAAGCAGAGCGCCGCTTTGGCTGATGAAGCCGACGTTGCCGGCGCGCGCCATCGCGCTCGCGAACGTCGCATTCAGGTGCGTCACGGGGCGCATCACGCCCAGGCAGTTCGGACCGATGAGACGCATCTTGCCGCGCGCCTGCGCGGCGATCTGCCGCTCCAGTTCCGCGCCGGCGGCACCCGCCTCTTTAAATCCCGCCGAGATGATAATCGCGCTTTTCACGCCCGCCATGACGCACTCGCCGACGATGCCGGGCACCGTCGGAGCGGGCGTGACGATGACTGCCAGGTCAATCGGCTCGGGCACGCTGGCGACGTTCGGATACGCCTTGATGCCCAGCACTTGGCTATGCTGCGCGTTGATCGGATAAACCGTGCCGCCAAATGGATTACTGATCAGGTTCCACAATACGGTCCGTCCGACGCTGCCCTCTTTCTCAGTCGCGCCAATCACGGCTACGCTGCGTGGCGCAAAGATGGCGCGCAATGAGTCACGGCCGAAGTGCAGCACGTCCAGCACACGGTCAGGAACATTGGTTGGCTTAGCCGGCGTGGATTTCATTCTGCCTTTTCCTTCTGTGTCGATATCCTGAGAAGCCAATACGCATTATCGTTCCGTACCCACCCGGCGGCAATATTGACATCACGGCACGCGCGATCGCACCCGGGCTCACCGAAGCGCTGGGGCAGCAAGTCGTGATCGACAATCGCGGCGGCGCCGGTGGCACCATCGGTTCGGAGATCGCCGCCAAGTTAGTGAATCAGGCGTACCCGGCTTTGATGCTAGTACCGTCACCGGCATCGTTCTGCCCGCCGCCACGCCGCGCGACATCGTGCTCAAGGTGCATGGCGCGTTGATCAAGGTGCTGCGGCTGAAAGCAACGCACGACAGCTTCGCACATTTCGGCGCCGAAACGCTGGAGAGCACTCCCGAAGAATTTACGCGCTTTATCCGCGAAGACCTTGCGAAATGGAGCAAGGTCATCCGCGAGGCCGGCATCAAGCTCGAATAACGATACGTTCCCTGACAGCCGGGTGAACGGCGCTTTCAGATTTCCAGCGGCAGCCTGATCGGCTTGCCGCTCGCCGCCGCACGCTGAATCGCGATGGTCGTTTCCAGATTGATGCGTGCCTGCCTGGGCGTGGTATGCACGGTCGGGCTGCCTGTAGCCAGGTGGTCGAGCCAGGCGCGCGTCTCGTTGCCGAGCGGCCCCCAGAAGTTGCCGACGGCCCACTCGCCCGGCGTATTGCTCCCCAGGAACGCCATGTTGACCGTATGATCGGGCATGTATCCATGAGGCACGCCCTGCTCCGTGTAGAGCAGGTGATCCAGATGATCGTCGTCTATCATCATCGAGCCATCGGCGCCCAGCAACTCCACGCGCGAAGATTGTCCCTGTGCGGGATATTGGGCCGGCAGCGAATAGCTCACGCCTAAGTTGATCACAGCGCCGTCGGCGAACGTGACTATGGCCCACGTCATGTCGTCCACATCGTGCCCTGCCGGCTTGAAAACAATGCCCCGCTTGCCGCGCGCTACGACCTCCACCGGCGGGTTGCCCTCGAGGAACCAGCACATCAGGTCGACATAATAGGTCAGTACATCGAGCACCGGTGTCGCGTGCGGATCGCGCTTGAGAATGTTGAACGCCTGAGCGCGTGAATTGTAGACGCGCGCGGTACCACCGATGATCTGGCCCAGCCGCCCTTGCAATATCTGCTCCTTGGCGCGCAGGAAGCATTCCTTGTAGCGACGGCTGTAACCGACGCGCAATTCGCCTCCGGTTTGCGTAAGCATCGCGAGCATGTCGTCGGCGTCCTTGAGGGTNNNGCGGGATCGAGATCGGAGACCGCGAGAAAGCCGACGGCCGGATGTGTTGCCGCAAGCCGTGCGCGCAGAGTACCGATTCTGCCCGAGCCCACGACCGCAATACCGAGTGCCTTGCGCTGCATGCTGTTCGTCTCCGCGTCTTATGTTATTGATTTGATCATAGCGGGACGGAGCAACGCGAGTCAATTTGGCACGGTCGAAGAAGTGGCCAGCCGGCCTGGGCCGACGCGTCCCTCAGCGCTCACCCGCATAAAGCCAGGAACGCTCTTTGCGATAGGCCGCTTCGAAAGCTTCGAACTGCCGGCGGTATTGCTGGGTGCGCGCAACATCGTCGAGTCCTTCCAGCAGGCATTTCCTGCGCAGCGGATGAATGTCGAAGCGGTGAACCTGTCCCGCGGAATCAGTGACTGTCTTCGCGCCAAGATCGACTGTCATCGTGGCGCCAGGGCTCTCGCATAACTGCTTGCGGATCGCGGCTGCTGCAGCGTCCGGCAGCACTACAGGTAACAAGCCGTTTTTGCAGCTGTTATTGGCGAAGATGTCGCCGAAGCTCGGCGCAATCACGCAACGGATGCCGAACTCATACAGGGCATAAACCGCGCTCTCGCGTGATGAACCACAACCGAAATTCCGGTCGGCGACGATGATCCCGGCACTGCGGTACGGCTCGCGGTTGAGGATGAAGTCTTTTTCCGAGCCATCGGCATTGAAGCGCAGATCGTGAAACAGGACTTGCGCGTACTTCGGTCCACGCGGCACTTTGTTGAAGCGCGTCGGGCACAGCTGATTGGTGTCGATGTTCGCTTCATCGAGCGGCGCTGCAATTGCGGTAATCGTAGTGAAAGGCTGCATGATCATCCCCGTTTCGCGAGTTCACGCACATCGGTGAGGCGGCCGGTAAGTGCCGCGGCCGCAGCCATCGCCGGGCTGACGAGGTGCGTTCTGCCGCCCGTGCCCTGGCGGCCGCGGAAATTACGGT
>PLYS01000271.1 GCA_003153455.1 Betaproteobacteria bacterium
CACGCTTGCCAAGGAAGAGTTGCGGATGCGCAAGGAGGTGGTGCCGCGCGGCAATGTCGTGCTCGGCATATCGCCGACCATCGGTCCGCTGCTTTTGCCCGGGAGCATTGAACGCGCCCAGCAGCAGTGCCCTGAAGTCTTTCTGCGGGTAGTTGAAGGCTACAGCCCGGCGCTCTTTGATGCGCTGCTCACCGGGAAGATCGACCTCGCGGTTATGATGAGCCCGCTGGTGACGCGCGCGCTGACGCTGAGGCCGTTGGTCTCTGAGCCCATCGTGGTGCTGACGCCGCCGCAGCCCCGCAACGCCCGGCGCTTCTTTACGCTGGCCGAGCTCGCCAAGACGCCGCTGATTGTCACCGCCGCGGCCCGCGAGATCATCGAAGAGCAACTGCGACGCATTGACGCCAAGCCCATCATCCAGATCGAAGTCGGGGCGATCGAGCCGATCCGCCGCCTGCTGCTGCGCGGGATAGGCGTAACGGCGTTGCCGGTATCCACCTTTCGCGATGACATCGTCGCCGGGCGCATTGCAGCCTACCCGATTGCCGATGGCGACTTCCAGCGCATGCTTTATCTCGCCTATTCGGCGGAGCGTCCGCCTTCGGCCGCCATGGCGGAAATTTCGCAGATTCTCGTGGCCGAAACAAACGTCTTGATCGAACTTGGAACTTTCGAAATCCCCATTTTCCGGCAAATCAAGGATCAGACCAAACGGCCGATGTCCGAGCTCAAACCCATCAGGAAACACAAACGTTGAGCTGATGCCATCTGATTCTGATATGGGTAAGTTCTCTAAAAAGTATTTGTGGGATACGTCGTTCTGATCTATCTTATCGGGGCCTTGCCGCGGGCAAGCCTATTGACTGTTGGCGATGGAAAGCAATCTTTTTCTGGCGTTGAAAAGGAGAGCGAATTGACACAACGAATGCGCCTTAAGGAGCAGACATGACTCAAGCGTTAGGTTACCGGGAAGGGATGTGGGCGGTCAGTCCTTATAACTTTGACCCCAAGGTTCGCGCCGGCATGAATTTGCCGCCGAAAGTTCAGCTCATGGACATGACGCTGCGCGAGGGCAGGCAGGTCGACGGCGTGTCCCTGCGTCTGGACGATGTTGTCGAGTTTGCCCGGCGCATCGACGCAGTGGGCATCCCTATCGTCGAGATGCATCACGACGATCCTGAAGAGATTCGGCAGGTCAAGAAGCTGGGGCTCAAGTTCAAGGTGCAGGCGCTGGTTCACCCGACCGCCGCGCTCAATCCCGAACTGTGCAAGCACGAGATCGACCTCTGCCTGGATGTCGGCTCGGACATTATTTGTCTGGCGTACGCGATCTCCGACTACAACTATAAGCTCGTCGAGTCGATGGGCGGCATGAAAATCTCGCGCGAAGAAGCCCTCGACAAGGCGTGCGAGGCCGTGCAGTACGCAAAGAGCAAGAAGAGCGCGCTGATCAGCGTCAACCTGATGGACTTCTCGCGCCTGGACCTTGAACGCCTGAAGACAATCGCAAGGCGGTTGGCCGAAGCTGGCGTAGATATCCTGCGTATCGACGATATCTGCGCGCCCTGCATCCCGGCGGTTTATCAATACCACGCCAAAATGGTCAAAGACGTTATCGGCAAAATCCCGCTCGCGATTCATAGCCATAATGATTTCGACCTCGCCACGGCGGGCCAGTTGTCCGCCATGCAGGGCGGCGCGGAAATTCTGGAGGGGTGCATTAACGGCCTGGGCGAGCGTGCGGGCGTTCCCAACATTGCCGTCCTGGCCGCGGTGCTGGAGATCTTCTACGGCTACAACATGGGAATTCGGCTCGATGCGTTCAAGGAACTCTCGGAATTCGTCGCCGACGTCTGGAATCAGCCAATACCCGCCCATCTGGCAGGCACGGGCCGGACTGCTTTCTCCCACGCCGCCGAGGTGCACTACGTTCTGCCCGAGGGCGACCAATGGTCGTTCAACGCCTGGTCGCCAAAAACGATGGGTAGTACCGATTACGTTGCGCTTTGTCACTATTCGGGACCGATGGCGATCAAGCGCAAGGCCAAACAGATGAACCTCGGTGATCTGAGCACGGATAGGGCGAACGAAATCCTTGCGCAAGTGCGCAAGGAATTGCGGTTGCGCAAGGCGCCGCTGACCGATGGCTTGTTTACCGAGCTTGTCGGGGCGGCGGCGCAGACCGCGGCCGCCGGCGGCAAGTCGACCGAACGGCTGGAGGCGTGGAACCGCATGCTGAATCCAAGAAAATAAGGCGGCGATTATTGATCAATGCGGCCAGGCCCGGCAGGGCCTGGCATTTAACAGCTTAACGGAGGCATGCATGCGTTTTTCGGACAAAAATGTGATCGTGACGGGAGCAAGCAGGGGAATCGGCCGGGCGATTGCCAAGGGACTGATTGCGGAGGGGGCCAATCTGGCGCTTATCGCGCGGACCAAATCAGCACTCGAAGAACTGGTCGAAGAGGCCAAGAGCAAGGGGTGTCGCGCGGTGGCCATCCCCGCCGATGTCAGTGACAGGGACCAGATCAAGCAGGCGGTGGAGCGGGCTCGCAAGGAGCTCAAGGTCATTCATGGTCTTGTCAACAGTGCGGGCGTACTGGATAACGAGGGGATCGCCAACCACTCCGAAGAGGTATGGAACCGCACGTTCGCCGTCAACGTGAATTCCTACTTCTATACGACCCGCGCGGTCATCGGCGAGATGTTCGAGCGGCGCCATGGCCACATCGTGAACATCATCTCAACCTCGGGAAAGATGGCCATTGGTCCTAATCGTGCCGCGTATGTGGCTTCCAAACATGCGCTCATGGGCTTCACGCGCGAGGTGGCGGTGGAGGCGGCGCCGCACAACGTAACGGTCAACGCTATCTGTCCGGGTTTTGTGCTGACCGAGATGGTGGAAGATAGCATGCGCAAGTTCGCCAAGGACTTCGGCAAGACCGTGGAAGAAACGCGCCAGTTTTTCCTCGACAAGATGCCGACGAAACGTTTTATCGCTCCCGAAGAGGTGGTGCCCATCGCGCTGTTCCTGCTGTCGGACGACGTAGGCGCAATTATGGGGCAGGCCATCAGTGTGGACGGCGGCTTTGCTCCTCTGTAAGGAGAAAATCATGCTGATAACGAGGAGGCGGACGGCGGCAGCCAGCGTGCTGCTGCTGGCGGCGGGTGCCGTTTGCGCGCAGGAGAAGTTTCCCAACAAGCCGATCCGAATATTGGTTGGATTCACTGCGGGCAGCGTGACGGATCTCCTCGCGCGCGCTGTCGGCCAGAAACTATCCGAGAGCTGGGGTCAGCAGATCGTGGTGGACAATCGGGCCGGCGCGGGCGGCGTGATCGCGTCAGATATCCTGAAGGGGGCGACGCCCGACGGCTACACGCTGATGGTCGCGTCGAGCGGTCACGCAGTCAACGCGTCGCTCTACAGCAAGCTGCCGTACGACACGCTCAAGGATTTCGCCGGGATCACCTTTCTCGCAGATGTGCCGAACGTGCTGGTGGTAAGCCCGTCGCTGGGTCTCAAATCGGTACGCGATTTAATCGAGCTGGCAAAATCCAAGCCCGGGCAGATCAACTACGGTTCCGCGGGCGTGGGCAGCGGCACCCATATGAACGGCGAAGTATTCAGTCTCGCCGCGGGCATCAACGTGGTGCACGTCCCGTACAAGGGTTCGCCCGAGGCTATCAGCAGTGTTATCGGCGGCAGCGTCCAGTATTACTTCGCCCCGATCACCGGGGCCTTACCCCTGCTCAAGGCAGGCAGGATCACAGGGCTTGCCGTCAGCACCAAGGACCGCTCGCCGGTATTGCCGAACATTCCGACCGTCGCCGAATCCGGCGGCTTGCCGGGGTTTGACTATAGCGTGTGGTACGGCATGCTCGGGCCGGCCAGGATGCCGAAGAATCTGAAGGACAAGCTCGCGCAGGAGATCGCGCGCATCCTCGCATTGCAGGACGTGAGGGAGCGCATGCTTACCCAGGGTGCAACGCTCCGTCCGACGTCGCCCGAGGAGTTTGATAGGTTCATCAAGGACGAAGTCGAGCGCATGGCCAAGATAATTAAGGGCGCCGGCATCCGCATTAACTAGCGGCGCCTTTGCTCCAACGTTGGTCCCGATCCTGCCGCCGTAAAATAAATCGCTCACGGCTTCTTTTCCGCGACCTTCGATCGTATGACGCCGGCAGCGCTCAGCGCAGCGATCTCCTCAGAGCTTAAGCCGAGCAGGTCTCGCAATACCTCATCGGTNNCGCGCCTTGACCTGCGGGTGCTCGACGACCTGGGCGAGGTTGTTGATGGCGCCCACCGGGATATCGTTCGCGAGCAGCAGCGGTTCCCACTCTTCGTAAGTCCGCGTCAGAAACACCTGCTGCAGCCGTGCGATCAGGGTTTCGCGGTTGCGGTTCCGGTCGGGATTGGTACTATATCGCGGGTCATCCGCCAGATCGGGGCAGCCGATCGCCGGACCGAACTTCCTCCAGAGCTTGTCGCTGCCGACCGCCAGTGCCAGGTCCCGCGTTTTTGTGTGAAAGGTCTGGTACGGCACTACGGCCGGATATGCCGTGCCGAGAGGCTTGGGCACCTCGCCGTCCGCAAAATAGTTCCCGAGCGTAGTGGCGAGCAGCGAGAGCTGGCCTTCCATCATCGAGATGTCAACCATCTGCCCTTGCCCCGTCCGCTCCTTCACTCTGAGAGCGAGCATGATGCCGTAGGCCGCGTACATTCCGGCCGTCAGGTCGGCGATCGAAACGCCGGCGCGCGTGCCACTTCCGCCCGGCTCGCCGGTGACGCTTATCATGCCGCTTTCGGCCTGGAGAATGACATCGAGTGCGGCGCGGTCCCGATACGGTCCATCCTGACCAAATCCGGAAACGGAGCAGTAGATGATGCCGGGATTGCGCTTGCGCGCCGTTTCGTAGTCGATCCCGAGCCGGGCCAGCGCGCCGACGCGGTAGTTCTCCAGCACGACGTCGCAGCGCTCGACCATGCGCAGGAACAACTCCTTTCCCGGAGGACATTTCAGGTCCATCACGATGTCTTGCTTGTTGCGATGGAGGCTCGTGAAGTACGCGTACTCCCCGCCTGCCATAGGCGAACCCCAGCCGCGCGCAATATCGCCCGCCCCGGGAGGTTCGATCTTGATCACCTGTGCACCGAAATCGGCCAGCATGGTCGAACAGAACGGTCCGGCGAGCGCATGGCTCAAGTCGAGGACTTTGACGTCTTCTAGTGGCAGTCGCATGGAGACTCTGCTGTTGTGGGGATGTTTTCGATTTTCTCACTCTTGATGCAAGTGGCACAAATATCCTCTTCCACAATTCCACTGGCGCTGGTTTTGCATTAGGAGTTTGNNAGGAAGAGCGCGGCAGCAGCCGTATCTTCGGGTCGCCCCAGGCGGCCCATGGGAACCTGAGCCACGACTTCCTTGGCCCGATCCGGAAGCCAGTTTTGGGTAAGAGCGGTCAGCGTGGGTCCCGGCGCAATTGCATTCACGGTGATGCCATGAGGGCCGAGCGCCCGGGCAAGGGAGCGTGTCAGGCCGATAATTCCTGCCTTAGAGGCGACATAGGGGATGCCGCCCGCCACGCCTCCGTTGCGCCAGGATGATGAAGAAAGCGTCACGATCCGTCCATATTTTCTCGCCATCATGGGCTCGGCCACAGCCCGGGCACACAAGAAGGCCCCCTTCAGGTTGACGCTCTGGACAGCGTCCCAGTCTGCCTCGGTGTATTCCAAAAATTGCTTTTTCGGCGAGATGCCGGCGCAGTTCACAAGGATATCGATTCTACCGAAGGCATCCAGGGCGATCTCGACCATGCCTCGGACATCGTCGGACCGGCTGACGTCCAATGCGTGGATCCGAACGGCGCCGGCGGNNCGGCCAAACGCCGGACAGTCGCAGCCCCGATCCCTCCCTGACCCGCTCCAATTACCACCGCCACTCGTTCGCTGAATTGCATGTCTTTATCTCCTTTCGATAATGGTGCATGATGACTGCTTGATAGTAAACCAATATCGATCGCAGTCGGCGGATGGGATGGAGTGTCAGCGTGGTGTGCTGGCGCATTGAAAAAAAACGGAGGAAGAAACCATGCATCGAAAATTCCGGTCAGCGCTGTTGGTTGCAGCGGCCATCGGTATTGCAGGTGTCGCGGGCGCGGCCATCGCGCAGGGCAAATATCCGACCAAGCCGATCCGCCTGGTGGTGCCGTTCCCGCCTGGCTTCGCGAGCGATTTTCTGGCGCGCACCGTCGGACAGAGGCTTGGCGAAACCTACAATCAGCAAATTGTCATCGACAACCGCCCGGGGGCGGGCGGGCTGATCGGCAGCAACATTGTTGCCAAAGCGCTCCCCGATGGTTACACGCTGATGATGGTTGGTCAGGCGCATCTCATCAACACGCTGATTCACAAGGATCCGGGTTACGACCCGTTCAACGATTTTGCGGCGGTGACGCAAATCGCGCTGATGCCCAGTGTCATGGTGATCGCGCCGAATCTGCCGGTAAAATCGCTGGCCGATCTGATCGCGCTTGCGAAAGCGAAGCCCGGCCAGTACAACTTCGGCTCCGGCGGGGTGGGATCCTGGTCGCATTTTTCCGGCGAGATGTTCAAGTCCGCCGCCGGCATCGATATCGTGCACGTGCCGTTCAGGCTGCTCGCCGACAGCATCACCGAGATGACGGCCGGCCGCGTTCACCTCTATGTGATCCCGGTGCCGGCGGTGATGCCGATATTGAAGAGCGGGAAACTGCGGCCGCTCGTGGTGACCACGGCCAGACGCGTGGCGGCGCTGCCGGATGTGCCGACCACGGCCGAATCGGGGCTGCCGGATTACCAGACGGACAACTGGTTCGGCATCGGGGCTCCGGCCAAAACACCGCGCGCGATCATCGCGCAGTTGAACCGGGACATCGTGAGAATCCTGGGAGAGCGCGAAATCAAGGAACGCTTTCTGGCACAGGGGGCCGAGCCGGCTTTTGGCACGCCGGAGCAGTTCCTGAAGCTGCAAAAAGATGAGTATGCGCGGGTACTGAAACTGGTCAAGGATCTTGGAATTCAGCCGGGATAGGTGCGGCGGATTGGTCGACGCTGCCGGCCGGAGCGGATCAATCGAGCCATTCAGAAAACACTTCCTCGTTGTGTGCTCATGAACGAACTGTGCCGGCTTTCCGCAACCGCGGCCGTTGCGCTGCTCAAGCGCCGCGAGGTGTCCCCGCTCGAGTTGATCGACGCGGCGGTTGAACGCATCCGGATAACCGATCCGCAACTCAACGCGCTGCCGACTCTGTGCGTTGAGCGCGCGCGCGAACATGCCAAGCGCCTCATGCAGAAGCCGCCGTCCGATCCGCCGGCGTATTATCTCTATGGCCTGCCGATCGCGGTCAAGGACAACACCGACGTCGAAGGCGTGCGTTGCACGTCCGGCTCGCGCATTTACGCCGACCGCATTGCGCCGGCATCCGACATCGTCGTGCAGCGGCTCGAGCAGAACGGCGCACTCGTGATCGGCAAGTCCAACTTGCCGGAGTTCGCCGCGGGCGGCAATACGTTCAACGACGTCTTCGGTGTGACGCGCAATCCGTGGGATACGCGTATGACGCCGAGCGGGTCGTCAGGAGGCGCGGCGGCTGCGCTCGCGGCGGGGCAGGTGTGGCTCGCCACCGGCGGCGATTTCGGCGGCAGCATCCGCAGCCCGTCAAGCTTCTGTTCCACGGTGGGCATGCGGCCCAGCCCCGGCATGGTGCCGCGCGCCCAGAAGCAGCCGTTTTCTGCGCTGTCGGTCGAGGGCCCGATGGCGCGCAACGTCGCCGACTGCGCGCTGATGTTTGACTGCGAAGCCGGCGCGCATCCCCTCGATCCGATGTCGCACCCTGCACCCGCGGCAGGTTATGCATCGGCAGCGGCGCACCCGCACAAGCCGCGGCGTGTCGCTTTCAGCATCGATCTTGGCATTGCGCCGGTGATTCACCGGGAAGTCAGTGCCGTATGCACGGCGGCTGCGGAAAAGCTGGCGCGCGACGGCGTGACGGTGGAAGAAGCCCATCCCGATCTCGCTGATGCCGAAAAGAACTTCATGATCCTGCGCGGCGCGATCTACATCGCGCGCATCGCGCCGTTGCTCGAAAAGCATCGTCATCTGCTCAAGCCCGAGGTGATCGAGAACACCGAATTCGGCTTGGGCCTGAAGTTGACGGATGTCGTCGCCGCGGAAATCGCGCACGGCGAATTGATCCGGCGCGTGGCCAGGTTTTTCGAGAACTACGATCTGCTGATCTGCCCGGCGGTGATGTGCCCGCCGTTTCCGGTCGAAATGCGCTACGTCGAGCAGCTCGACGGCGTGAAGCTCGAGGGTTACATGGGCTGGCTGGTAATGACTTACGCGCTCAGCATGACGGCGTGTCCGGTGTTGTCGATCCCGTGTGGTTTCACCGCCGCCGGACTGCCAATCGGCTTGCAAGTCGTCGCGCCCACGCGCGCCGAGGCCAGGTTATTTGCACACGGCGCATACCTCGAGCAGTTGTTCGGGCTGGCCGGCCGCGTCCCGATCGATCCCATATCCCAATGACGTTTTGGCGCAGCGCCCGCCGCCGGCATCGCGATCATGGCCAATACAAAACGCGAACTTCGTCGCACTGACCTTGAACTGATACTGCATGCGCTCGAATTCGCGGCGCACAAGCATCGCGACCAGCGGCGCAAGGACGTGCACGCGTCACCCTATATCAACCACCCGATCGCGCTTGCCAACGTGCTCGTGAACGAGGGCGGCATCTGCGATCCGGAGGTGATCTGCTCGGCGCTGCTGCACGANNTGCACGACACCATCGAGGACACCGAAACCCGGCCGGACGAACTCGCGCGCGAGTTCGGGGAGCTGATCCGCGACATTGTGCTGGAAGTGACTGACGACCAGAGTCTGCCCAAAGCCGAGCGCAAGCGCAGGCAGATCGAACACTCCGCGCATGCGAGCCACAAGGCAAAGCTGGTAAAGCTCGCCGACAAGATCTGCAATCTGCGTGATATCTCGGCGAGCCCGCCGGTGACGTGGAGTCTCGAACGCCAGCAGGAGTACTTCGATTGGGCGAAGCAGGTCATCGATCAGGTGCGCGGCGTGCATCCGCGGCTCGAAGCCGAGTTTGACGAGGCTTATTCCCGCCGCCCCAGGAACTTGTCGGGGCCAAGTCCGACAAGTTCCTGATGCAAAACCGCCCCGGGGAACGAATTCGAAAGTATCTTCAAGAAACCGTCGGAACGTCGTTCCTGCGTGCTAATGAAGGTGAGATGCCTGCTGACTTGAACGTTATTCAGAAGAAATGGGGTGGTTTTATTTTTAGCAGCCTGTCGGACGCTCAAAGGACGACAGGCTGCTAGCGGAAAAAAGACCAGCGCCACTTGCCGCGCTTGACGCGCGCAACCAGCTTGACCAGCGCCGCACCGTTCAATAACCGAATTGCTTTTTCGGTCGCAAACACGCGCGCATTGGCGGTGAAGTCGCCGGCCGCGACGTAAATGCATTCGTCCGCATCGCGCGCCTGCATTGCTGCGTGCAACCCGCGCAGCGGGCCGACGCCGGTGTTGGCGACTTTCCAGCGTTTGCAGCACGCACTCGACACGCGGCCGTTCTTGCGTAATTCGAGGTCCGCCGCGTTGCCCGGGATTTCGGTGACGGTATAACCATCGCGCCGGAATGCCTCGCCGATTACCGCCGAGAAATTCTCCCACGACATCGCGCGCAGCTTGCCGAGCGTTTCCTCAACGTTGGCGACGCTTGGCGCGCGCGACTGGCGCCATCCGGCATAGCCGGCGAGCGCCAGGAACGGCAACGCCGCGAAAAATGCCGCGAAGTCGGGCAGGAACAGCCGCACCAGCGCGAACATCGCCGCGGCGATGACCACGCTCAGCCACCACGGCGAGCGCGACAGGACAGAGAACAGTGTTTCTTTCGCCATATTAGAATGGGAACTTTACCGTGCTGACTGCAACTTCCAGCGGATTCCCGATTATATGGGCGACACCCAATCACCGCCATTGAAAGGTATCAAGGTCATCGAACTCGGCACGCTGATTGCCGGGCCGTTCTGCAGCCGCATCCTCGCCGAATTCGGCGCCGAGGTGATTAAAATCGAGGCACCGGATGGCGGCGACCAGCTGCGCCAGTGGCGCAAGATGTACGAGGGCACCTCCCTGTGGTGGTACGTGCAGGCACGCAACAAGAAGTCGGTGACGGTCAACTTGCGCGTGCCGGATGGCCAGGAGATCGTGCGCAAGCTTGCTGCCGAGGCCGACATCGTGATCGAGAATTTCCGTCCTGGCGCGCTCGAGAAATGGAATCTCGGCTGGGAGCAGCTCTCGCAAATCAACCCGCGCCTCATCATGGTGCGATTGTCGGGCTACGGCCAGACCGGGCCGTACCGCGACCGTCCCGGATTCGGCGTGGTTGCCGAAGCGATGGGCGGCATGCGTTACGTGACCGGCTACCCCGACCGTCCGCCGGTGCGGCTCGGCATCAGTATTGGGGACTCGATCGCCGCGCTCTACGGCGTGATCGGCGCCATGATGGCGCTGCACCACCGCAACGTGAACGGCGGGCGCGGCCAGTTCGTCGACGTCGCGCTCTACGAGGCGGTGTTCAGCATGATGGAAAGCCTGGTGCCGGAATTCGACGTGCTCGGCTTCATCCGCGAGCGCGCCGGCAATGCATTGCCCGGCATCGTGCCGTCGAACACCTATCCGACGCGCGACGGCAAGTTCGTGATCATCGGCGCCAACAACGACTCGATCTTCAAACGCATGATGACGGCGATCGGCCGCGCCGATCTCGCCAACGATCCGCAACTCGCGACCAACGCGGGCCGCGTCCCGCGCACCGGGGAGCTCGACCACGCGATTGCCGAGTGGACGCAGCAACACGACCTCGAGCATGTGCTGGCGGTGCTTGAAAAATGGGAAGTACCGTCGGGCAAGGTCTACGACGCCGCCGATATCGTCAAGGACGCGCATTATCTTGCGCGCGGCATGATCGAGCAGCATCAGCTTCCCGACGGTAAGGCGATCAAACTGCCTGGCATCGTGCCCAGACTCTCGGATACCCCGGGATCGACCGAGTGGGTCGGGCCGGCGCTCGGCGCCCACAATGCCGAAGTCCTGGGAGCGCTCGGCTACAGCGAAATGCAGCAGCGGGAACTCAAACAGCGTGGCGTGATATAGAGGCGAGAGAGCCGTCAGGGTCAGAGCAAGATTTTCAGAATCCGGAACAGTTACTCTATATCCAGTATATACTATCTGTATCTATTCTTCGGAGCAGCCGATGAAAACAGCCAAGGTATTCAAGCACGGCAACAGCCAGGCGGTACGGCTGCCCAAGGAATTCCGGTTTGACGACGACGAGGTGCTGATCAGGCGTTCGGGCGGAGGGGTGTTGCTGCTCCCCAGGAAGATCACGTACGAGCGGGTCATGGCCGTGGTCAGCCAGTTCAAAGGCAAGTTCGAGCGGCGCCAGCCGAAAGACCAAAAGCGGAAGTGGCGATGATCTGGATGCTGGACACGAACATCCTGGTGTACTTCACGAACCGCAAACCGGGTTTCGAAAAGATTGCGCGCCGGATGTCCGGCCGTTCGCCCGGCGAAGTGCGGTTATCGGCGATCACGCTCGCGGAGCTGAGATTTGGAATAGAGAGGGGAGAATTCCGGAAGGAGAACAAGACAGCCCTGGATGGTCTGCTCGAATTTCTCCAGGTAGACGACTTTCCAACTAGCGCAGCCCAGGACTTTGGAGAGATTAAAGCCGCTTTACTGTCGGGGGGAAAACCGATCGGCCCTTACGATCTTCTTATCGCCGCGCACGCCCGGCACATAGGAGCCGTGCTGGTGACCAATAATGAGCGCGAGTTCCGCCGCGTGCCCGGGCTTTCGGTACAAAACTGGTTGAAGGCCTGATTTCATCCTTCCACCTTCATCCTTCATCGTTTAAGGTAGGCAGTCTTTGGCGTGCGCATGTTGGGTTTCTCAAGGGCAACAATAGCCGAGCGATCTATCGCAGGAACGCGGAAAATATGAAACCGTTCACTACCATTGCTGCTGTCATTTTTGCAGTGATTGCGTCGGTGCATATTCTGAGATTATTTTTCGGCTGGGAAGTTACGGTGGGCGGGATGGCCGTTCCGATGTGGGCGAGCGTAGCTGGCCTGGTGATTGCGGCAGGACTCGCGGTAATGCTCTTGCGTGAAGCGCGGAAGTAAATGAAAAATGGTTCCGTCCATGACGGCTCCATTATGCAATTGGCCAAGCTTGGCCCCATGCCCCCATTGCAGACTGCTGAGTAATGACGGACCAGACTATGGCCGATGATGGAAATCGTGTTTCCGATCAGTATCCGGAGCTATTTCACTACACGACGGTGTGCGCCTTTGAGAAAATCTACAACTCCCAGACATTCTGGGCCACACATTTCGAGGACTTGAACGACCGCTCCGAGCTGCGACGGTTCCGGCTGAAGCTGATCGGATTCGTCGCGCCGATCATTCGGGAAATCTTCCACAAACGGATGCAGTGTGACACGCAGTTCGGCAAGAAGGTCGACAGCCATGGCGGTATTGATGCCGTGGTCGATCAAGAGGCGGCAACTCAGCTAGATGTACTTGACCGAAACACCTTTGGCGAGGGCGGATTCCGGGATACGTTCCTCTGTTCTTTCTGCGCCCATGATGCGCAGTCATATGCGGCAAAACATGGGCTTCTCAGTCAATGGCGGGGGTATGGCACAGGCGGCGGTGTCGCCATCGTGCTAGACACCTACGGCATCGAGAAAAGTATGAAGCACGAGAAAGACGTTTTCTCGCATCCGATGAATCACATCGGTGATGTGAAGTACGATTGTGACGATACTGGAATACAGAAGGCTTTTTGCGACGTCTTTAAACTTTTCCCGGAAATACTCAACGTGTTCTATTCCGGTCAAGAGCCAAGCTACGATAGAATATTTGATCACTTTGTTCAGGGTTCCACTCTGGTAAAACACCGCGGGTTTCATGAAGAAAGGGAGGTTCGTATCGTGGTGACTCACAGGCCGACCGACCCGGACTCGATTTTCTATGATCGCGCGCTCGACTCGAAGCCGAAAAAAGTGATCCGGTACACACGGAGAGGCGATAGTGAAGTGCGATATATCGAATTGTTCGGCGAGGCTCCGCTTCCCATCGAACGCGTAATCGTCGGACCTTCACGAATCCAAAACCTTAATTATCAGAGGATTAGTGATCTGGTCAAAGGGTCGAAGCCGAAGATCGACGTTGTAAAGTCCGAAACCCCATTCGTAGGCTGAAAACTTCTGCCGACAGGAACTTGGTTCATGATTCTGATGAATTATTTCATTCAAGCACTTGGTGCGTCGCTGATTGCATTCCCGCTGGTTTGGTTTATTGCAGGGCGTCGCCAACGTGTTGCTGAGCACGAGCGAGTGAAGGTACTGATTGCCGGTATCGTCCTGACAGCATTTCTTTGCATCGCGCTGCGTTATGCGTCGCAACTACTTTTCGGCGACTTCGTTGTTGCGAAGCCCAGCGGAGGATTAAATGCCGTTTTCTTCCTGGGCGCGCCTTTGGGCTTTGCATTCGTCGTGGCACGCCTGATGCGACCGCTGAAACCCGCGCCACGAGCATATCAATCTTCGCATTTCGGCGTGCCAGGACCAGGCGAGGACGGCGCCAGTCAAAATCTGCTGATCCGGCATTGAACTAGCGATGGCTACTTTAGATCAGNNAGATCAAACGGCGCAAGTACATCTGCTGGCAGATCGTAAGCGATGGCTTCGCTTCGCGCTCGAGCTTGCGATCGTATCGGCCATCCTGCTCGGGCTCATAGCTTATTTCGCGAAGTCGCCGAGTCCCGAAGTGCAGCGTGAGACGTTGCTCGAGGCCATACGCCTGACGCTGGCGGAGCCGCCCAACAACGACCCGAAGCAAGCATTGTGGATTGCATTGAAACTGGCGGACATAGGGAATCGAGACGCGCAGGTGTTGGCGGGAATACTTTTTGGTCTTGGCAAGGACGGACTGAAGGCGACCGAACAACTGCGTAAGGCCGAAGCGGCGGGAAGCTTGTATGCGTGCCGTCGATTGACATGGCAGGCGCAACCCACCGACGTTCGCAAACTTGCCATGTGCGGCGATCCTCTTTGGCAGGGAATAATTGGGAGGGGACAGATTCGTCGGGATCAACCTGACCCTGTTTCCGGCGTTGCTTTCTTGGAGGCGGGCGTCAAGAATGGTGATGCATTAGCGTCTAGAGAGTTAGGACGCTTATATGGATTTGGCATTCATCTGCCCAAAGACGTGGCCAAAGCCAGAGAGTTGTTGCGCTACGCTTTAGATCGCGGGGAAGCCGAAGCGGGATTTTATCTGTGGACTTTGAGCTTGGCTCAACGAACGACGTCACGCTATTCCACCGCACCTCAACCCACTGACGATATCGCGGCTTGCTACAAAGCCGCTGAGCTGGGCCACCCGATGTGTCAACGCATCGTGGCCGTTGCACAGGGACTAGGCGAGGGTTTGCCACAAGATGATGTTGCCGCTTATATGTGGTTTAATTTGGCTGCCGCGAATGCGGAGGCGGATGATGAGACGCGCGAAATAGCGTCGAAACTGCGTGAAAGGATGAGACGTTTCTTAAGCCCAGCGCAGATCGCCGAAGCCCAACGACTCACCAGGGAATGGAAGCGCAAAAAAGTCGACGAGCCGGAAGAGCCGCCACTTGTCGAAGCAATTCGCGAACTTCGCGACGAAATGGACGGCAAATTTCCCGCGATTCCAAAATTGCCTTCGAAAACGATACCACCCGCCGCGGCTGCACCACCGACCACTGTTAAACCAGAACCCAATCCGGAGTTGCCCACAGTCGTGGCACCCTCGCAGAAAGTCGTAAATCCTGCCAGTCCAAGCATCGCCGCGATGGAAGCAGTACCTCCGCGAGTGGCTTGGTAGATTTTCTGGAAGTAGTAGCTGAGAGTCTGGGGGAAGACGTCCTGCAACTTTGCCTCTCGGTGGTCCTCTCGATGCGCCATTTCATCTCTCCGAAGCTTTTCGACAACAGTTTGAAGCATCTTGCCTAGATGATCACGCTGCAGGGATAGCAGTGCCGAAATATCGATGTACCGCAAATGATAGGGACGACCATCCGAGTACACGGTCATTAGGTTAAAGCCGCGCTCCGTCAAGGATATCCGGTGTATGAAACTGGACTTTGTAACCTTATCCTCGGTCTGCCGCGATGCGTGGCCGACGGCATTGCTTCGAATCTCCCGTATACGTTCCAGCTCTCTTGGCAGGGACAAGTTGATGGACAGCGCGTCGCAGACATGCTTGACCGCGTCTTGTTGGGTCAGTAGGACTTGTAGCACTCCATACACTACCAAGTACTGCTCGCCGATGTCAGAAGAGCCGGCGCGGTCGAGGTATGCATCAAGAGCAAGCTCCGTGTCCCCAATGACATCGAGAGCGCTACACAGCCTGTTCCAGGTAGCCACGTCGGCAAGTAGACCCACCTGCCGCATCGGCAGATTGATGAACTCTCTGATTCGCTCTTCAAACTCTCGGATCGCCATGTTGAGGGTTAACTTGAAGTCGACCTGCTAAAAACGAGATCTCAACGGCCTATTCTGCGCTGGCCATTGTCATCCTTCAAGCAGATCAATCTGTTATCTCGGTAACCGTTCTCGACCTTTGCGCCATCGGCAAAGCTTGGCGAAGATGCGAACACTCCAGGATAGGCCTCGCAGCCGCCGATAGTGATACCATATGCGAGCTTCGAATTTCGGCGTGTGGGGGATGGCACAGGTAGGCGTCAAGGGGTTGTTCGCAGTTTGCCTGGTCTGTGGGCTCGCTTTTCTGCGGCCGACGCACGCAGGTGGCGCCGAAACGTATCCCAGTAGGCCGATCCGGCTGGTTCACGGATATCCCGGCAGTTCCTCGGATACGAATGCCAGATACATTGCGCAAAAACTCACTGATTTGCTGGGACAGCAGATCATCGTCGACGCCAAGCCCGGCGCGACGGGAAGTATCGCGGCGGATTTTGTCGCGAAAAGCGCGCCGGATGGCTATACCCTGTTAGCGACCCCGAGCTCGGCGTTGGGAAGCACGCCGCATCTGCGCAAGGTCCCTTTCAATACCCTGCGCGATTTTGCGCCAATCGCACCGACCGCCGTTTACTCGTTCATGCTCGCCGCTCACCCGAGCGTGCCCGCAAGGAACGCCCGCGAGTTAATTGCGCTTGCGAAGACGCGGCGGGTCTCGTTGACCTACAGCACTACCGGAGTCGGCAGCGCTTATCATCTGGCCGGCGTGCTGTTCTCCACGATGGCAGGGATCGAATTGCTGCACGTTCCGTACGGCGCGAGCGGCACAAGTGCGATGATGGACCTTGTGTCGGGCCGCACGGACCTCGGTCTGAACAGTCCGGTGTTCCTGCTGCCGCAAGTGCGCGCGGGTAAAATACGCGCAATCGGCGTAACGGGTTCGCGACGCATGTCATCGGCGCCCGATGTGCCGACCATAGCCGAGAGCGGACTGCCGGGATACGAAATGGTCGGATGGCAGGGCATTCTGGCGCCGGCGGGAACTCCCAAAGAGATCGTTGCGGAACTCAATACAGCGATTCAGAAGATCATGAATGCACCGGACACCAGGAAGCGGTGGGACGAGGGGGGCCTTGAGGTTGCATTTGCCACGCCCGAACAATTCACCGCCACACTGCGTGTTGACTATGACCGTTACGGCAAACTGATCAAGAAGATCGGTGGCGGTATCGAACAATAGCAAGCTCGCGCGATAGATAAAGGAAGCTGCATGCTTCGCACCGCGATTGTCGGGCTAGGCTCCTGGGGCCGGATATTGGTCGCCTCCGTGCAAGGCAAGAGCAAGGATTTGCGATTTACTGCCGGATACACGCGCACGCGGCACAAGGCGGAAGAGTTCTGTCGCGATCAGGGCATCCGCCTGAGCGGCAGTTTTGGCGAAATTGTGGAAGATCCCGTCATAGACGCGGTCGTGCTTGCGACACCGAACAGCCAGCATGAAGACCAGATCCGGCGGGCGGCGGGAGCAGGGAAACACGTCTTTGTGGAGAAACCGTTCACGTTGAACAGCGCCAGCGCGCGCGCTGCAATCCGGGCAGCCGCCGAGGCGGGCGTGGTTCTCGCGGTGGGATTCAACCGTCGCTTTCATCCATCGATGCGCGAACTCCGGAATCGCGTGAAGGCGGGTCGGCTTGGCGTCGTCGGTTCGATCATCGCCGAGCTGACCGCGACAGCTGCGTTTTACCGGTCGAGTGAATCGTGGCGGTTGAATCGCGAGGAAGAACCGGCCGGCGCAATGGCGGGGATCGGCGTTCATCTCGTGGACAGCATGATCGATGTTATCGGGAGAATCCGGGAGGTATACTGCGTCACGGAGCATCGGGCCGGGCCGCATGGGGACGACACGACGAGTCTTCTTCTCAGGTTCGAAAATGGCGTGACCGGATTGGCTTTCTGTTCGCTGGCTGCGGCGCGGAACTATCGGCTGGCAGTTTATGGGTCGAAAGGTTTCGCCGAAGTTCTGACGCCGGCCATGGACACTTTCCGCTTCATTCCCGCTGCCGATGGGTCAGCAAGCCACTTGGCCGGGATACCGGAACCCGAAATAATCGAATCACCGGGATTCAATTCCATCACCGAGGAACTGACGCAATTCGCAAGATGCATTCGTGACGGCCAGTCCTATCCGATTCCACTCGAGGACATTTTTCACGGCGTGTGCGTGTTCGAAGCAGCTGTCGAATCCGCCGAGACCAAACGGCCTGCCTTGATAAGCACTGCGTTTTTGAGGAGTTAGCATGCCGCTCTGTCGCACGATCCTCGCAATAGCCGCATCGACCTC
>PLYS01000640.1 GCA_003153455.1 Betaproteobacteria bacterium
CGCGCCCTATCGCGCGGTGATCGTGCTCGATGCGAAAACGCCCGTGAGCGATTTTGCGAACACCGGCGGATACGTCTACGCGCCGATCACGGGCGTAAGCAGGCCGCAAAAAAGCTTGCTCGTCACCGGCCGGTGATGTTCTGTATGGCGTCCACGACCATCCTGGCGTCGACGGTGATCAGCAGGAGGTCATTGGCTACGCGCACGTATCGACTGCGTCGGCGCGCTGGTCGTACTCAGGCGATGTCGGGCACTGGGTGATAGGTCAGCGGCAGGTCGGCGTACCGGGGCCAGCTCGCGGGACCGAGCGGCGGACTGCGCTCAGTGGGTACGTGCCCGCTCGTCCCGAACGTGCCACACCTCAGATCCGGTTCGTGTACCTCGCCCCGCGCCGGTTCGCACTGCATAATTACACGCCTGCGCGTCCTGAACTGCAAGTGATGGGCACCGATTCTTGCCGGACGGAAATTTTTCTAACTGCGTCTGGGCATGAGTGCAGACGCGAGTTTCGGGGGTGGGGTGGTGGGCGGGCCGCTCGCCGGTCGCGTGGCGGTCAGGCGTGCGGCGTCACCACCGGATTGCGCTGCGGTGGTGGCGATGCTTGGCGTCAGCGATCTGGAGGTCATACACAAGCCGCGAGCACTGCGCAGTGTGACCGATGCGCCGGCAAATTGACGCGGCGGGCAGGACTGTATGAATTCCCACCCAGATTCCCACCCAAGAGAGGGAGATTGACGATTGCCCAATAGAGGCGCAACCCGCGGAGCTAGGAAACACAANNAAAAAAATGCGGCGTTCAGCCGCATTTTTGAAATGGTCCCCCGCAGATGCCGTTAGGCCCTCTTCTTGAACCTAGGTTCAAGTTGGTCGCTTCCCGAGCACATCAGGCGCCTCCGAAAAAGGACGCGCACAACAGCGCTCTTAGGTCCGCAACCAGGTCTCAATTATTGGTTCAAAGAGTTGTAGACCTTGACGAACACCGCAGGGGGTTGACCTGCAGCCGGCCACCTTCGCGACCGGCTAAAACAACTTTTCCTGATCAGCGAGCGCCTGATCCAGTGTTGTCTCCATGTTGACCATTCTACGCTTGAATTCGGACGCATCAAAGTTGCCGAACCGCGTCGTCAGGAATTCGTGCGAGATGTTGAGCGCGGCCATGATCGCGATGCGCTCGAGGCCTGTGATTTTGCCCTGTTCCTTGATCTCCTGCATCTTGCGATTCAGGAAATCGACCGCTTCCAGCAGCGCTTTTTTCTCGTCCGGCCCACATGCGACGCGAAACTCGCGCCCCATGATGCTGATCTGCAGACCTTTGGCGTCAGCGCTCATGCCTCTTCGTCAGGAATCTGGGTGAGCAGGGTTTCGAGACGGGTTTTGGCGTCACCGATCTTATCCGACAATTGCTTGTTTTCGTTCTGCGCCGACACCAGTTGCTGACGTAATTGATGGTTATCCGCGCGCAGTTGCTGGTACAGCGCGACGAATTGACTTATTTTGTGTTCGAGCGACCTGAGCTGCGCGTCCATAGTTACACTATAATTTCAAAAGTCCTGATGAGTCAATACCTAACGTTATTTTCTGAATGTGGTTTGATACAAAAACTTTGGGCTCTGGAGTAGAATCATCCCGTCGCCGCGCGGCTTGCGCTGACGGCGACACGGTTTCAGGTGCCTGGGTTGACGTCTTCAGCCCGGGATAATCGGGAAACAAGTGCGATGAACCAGGATTGAGCTATTAGGATTGAGGATTGAATCGGGGGCGGTTTCCAGCCCTCGAAACCTCGATCCTCAATTCTCGATCCTGCTTTGCAAAGCTTGTGCTGCCCCCGCAACGGTAAGTGAGTGCGGGCGTATCTCAATGCCACTGTGGTTGGGGTTTGTTTGGATATCCCTGCCACGGGAAGGCGGTACGCCAAGACTCGTGAGCCCGTAGACCGGCCTCGAACCGCTGGGTAAGGAAATGCCGCGGGGAGGCGGTGTTCAGATGCCGGCAGTGGTCCGAATCAAGTTTCTCCTCGGTGTTTCCTCGTGCAACCAATCTGCATGCGGTGGGCGTGCGCAACTCGAGGAGATGTCATGCAGCAATTTTTCAAATCCCGTCACAGGTTTTCCCGGTCGTTCACCTTTATCGTGACATGGATCGCGGCATCACCGGGCTACACGCAGCAGCCGGTGGTGATCGCCGAAGAAGTCGTCGTAACCGCGACGCGGTTTAAAGAGCCGCAACAGGAGCTTCCGGTCGGCGTCACCGTCATCAACGCCGGGGAAATCCGCAACAGCACGGCGGCGACGGTGCCCGAGCTGCTCAAGCAATATCCGGGCATCCAGGTGCGCGACAATTCCGGCTCGCCGAACCAGCAGGTCGACCTGCGCGGCTTCGGCATTACCGGCGATTAGAACACGCTGGTCTTGCTCGACGGTCAGCGTATCAGTGAGAACGAGCAAACCACCGTCAACTGGGCGGCGATTCCGCTGTCCGCAATAGAGCGCATCGAAATCATGCGCGGCAGCGGCGCGGTGCTGTATGGCGGCGGCGCGACCGGCGGCACCATCAATATCATCACCAAGACGCCGCAGAAGAACCGCAAAAACGCGACCGTCGGCGTGGGATTTGGCAGCTACAACGCCAGCGATTACCGCGTCGGCGCGGATCTTGCCGGCGAAAATCTCGGGTTGATATTCAACGCCAGTCGGCTCGAAAGCGATAACTACCGCGACAGCAACCGGCTGCGCCAGCAAAACGCGCAAGCCGAGGCGCGATACTCGGGCGCGCGCGGCACGCTGTATGCGAAGTTTGGCGCCGACGACCAGAACTTGCTGCTGCCAGGTTCGCTGACCGAAGCGCAGATTGCGGTGAACCGCCGCCAGGCCGCAACGCCTGGCGACTTCAGTCACATCTCCGGGGGTTACCTCAATCTCGGCGGGGAGCTCAAGCTCGACGGCGCCGAGTTCGCGCTTAACGCTGGCTACCGCGGCAAGAACGCAAACTCCGCGTTCTTTGTCGCAACTCCGTTTCGCAACAATATCAGCACCCAGGCCAACGTCATGAGTCTGAGCCCACGCGCGAAGATTCCATTCACTTTCGCTGGCATGAACCATACGCTGGTGACCGGCATCGACCGGGACGATTGGGATTTTGACTCCAGCACGGGTCCCGGCCTGGTCAGTCACCCGCTTGCAGTGCAGCGCAACGCCGCTTGGTATCTGCAGAACACCACGGCTTTGAGCGCGACAACATCGGTCTCTGCCGGCGTGCGTTTTCACCGCGTCAAATACAGCGTCAACGATGTAATCAGCGGCGCCGCAGATGCGCGCGACCGCAGTCTGCGCGCGTTCGAGATTGCCGCGCGTCACAAAATCAATGACGCACTGGCTGTCTACGGCAAGTTTGGCAACAGCTTTCGCGTTCCCAACGTCAACGACAACTTCAATCTGTTCACCGCGACCGTGACCATCCTCGAGCCGCAAACCTCACGCGACCGCGAAATCGGCAGCGAATTGCGGCTCGGCCGTGCAAATTACCGGTTTGCGTTCTACCACATGGATGTCAGCAACGAAATCCACCTCGACCCGGTCGCGTTCAATAACATCAACTTGCCGCCGACGCGGCGTTACGGCTTCGAGCTCGAAGGCAAATGGAGCCTGGCTGCCGGCTTGAGCGCGTTTGCCAATTATACTCACGCGCTTGCCAGGTTTCGCGCCGGGGCGTTTGGCGGCGTCAGCGTTGTCGACAGGGACGTGCCGCTGGTGCCGCGGCACGCCGCCAATCTCGGCGCGGCATGGGAGTTCATGCCACGCACGCGGCTCAACGCGGTGGCGAATTACGTCGGCGATCAGGTTTTCGACAACGATGAAACCAACACCTTCGGCCGCAAGATTCCGGCATATACGCTGGTTGATCTGAAGCTCATCCATGCAACGGGGGACTGGCTGCTGAGCGCAGGCGTCAGGAATTTGCTCAATCGCGGGTATTTCACTTACGGCGTATTCACCGGCTTCCCGACGTTCAATGCCTATCCGGCGGCGGAACGCTCGCTGTTCGTATCAGCGCAGTATTCGTTCAAGTAAGCCGGACGCATAACGGACAGACGTTTCCCACAGTGGCGGAGCGCCGTTTTCTTTTAGCGTTCAAGTTTGTTATTGTTGCGCCCATGCAACATATGACCAGCACCGAACTGTATTTGCGGCTGTTGCGCTACGTCTCGCCGTATTGGAAGGTATTCGTGCTGGCGTTGCTTGGCATGGTGGTCGTCGCTGTCACCGAGCCGGCGCTGCCGGCGCTGATGAAGCCGCTGCTCGACGGCACCTTCGTGCACAAGGACGAGGCGCTGATGCGCTGGATGCCGTGGGTGATCCTCGCGCTGGTGGTGGTGCGCGGCAGCGCCGAGTATGTGGCGTCATATGGAATCAACTGGGTAGGCAACAAACTGGTAATGGACCTGCGCCAGGCGATGTTCGACAAGCTGCTGACGCTGCCCAACTCCGTTTATGACGACCGCGCCACCGGCAACCTGATTTCCAAACTCACTTACGACGTGACCCAGGTGACCGCCGCCGGCACCAGCGTGCTGACGGCGCTGTTCAAGGACTCCTTGTCTTTGCTCGGTTTACTCGCGTGGTTGCTGTGGCTCAACTGGAAACTGACGCTGCTGGCGCTGGTGATGGCGCCGCTGATCGTCGGCGTGGTGCGGCTGATCAGCGTGCGGCTGCGCAACAGCAGCCGCGCGGTGCAGCAGGCGATGGGCGATGTGACCCAGGTGCTGCAGGAGACCATAGACGGGCACAAGGTGGTCAAGCTGTTCGGCGGGCAGCGCTATGAAGCCGCACGCTTCGCCGAGCAGGCGAACCGCGTGCGCCGCTTCATGATGAAGCAGGCGACCGCTGCCGCCGCCAGCGTGCCGGTGGTGCAGTTCCTGGCCGGCATTGCGCTCGCCACCATCGTTTATCTGGCGACCCGGCAGTCGAGCGCCAACGAGATCACTGTCGGCGAATTCGTGTCGTTCGTCACTGCGATGCTGATGCTGACCGCGCCGCTGAAACGCATCACCGGCGTCAACGAGCCGCTGCAGCGCGGGCTTGCCGCCGCCGAGAGCGTGTTCGAGTTGATCGACCAGGAGGGTGAAAGCGATCCCGGCCGGGCGGCGATCGCGCGCGCGCGCGGCGAGATTCGCTTCGACGA
>PLYS01000058.1 GCA_003153455.1 Betaproteobacteria bacterium
GCTATATCAGTGACGCTCGCTTCGCGACCTATGTTCTCAGGAAGCAGAATGAGACCGACTTGCTGGGCGTCGTATCACCGGCACTACGCGCCAGAAGTAGTGATGACCTGGAGACCGTGCTGATGGAGGCGGGCGTTCCTTGTTCGCGCGTAAATGATTTTCAGGAAGTCTTCGCCGACCCGCACATCCGCGCAAGGAACGTCATCGAGGAAGTCAAGCATCCTCGCATGGGACCCACGCGCACCGTCCGCAATCCTGTCTTGTTCGATCAGGACGGCCCCAGTATTCGCAGGCCCGCGCCGTTGTTAGGCGAGCATTCGGCGGAAATCCTGCGGGAGCTTGGATACAGCGACGTCCAGATCGAAGATTTTTCCAAGGCAGGCGTCGTGTTGTTGGGGAATTAGTCAAGCAATAGTCTGTCGTGTTTTGAGTGATGGTCAGAAGAACTTACGGGAGAACAACTCATGCGATTGTGGCGAACCTTACTATTCGTGCCGGCCAATCAGCGGAGGATGCTGGACAAGCTCAACTCGCTGCCTGCCGACGGCTTTATTTTCGACCTGGAGGACACGGTCCCGCCGGCCGAGAAAGCCAATGCCCGGGCGATGGCGAAGGAGTACATAGCTAAAACGCCGGGCGACAAGAGCTGGGTGCGCGTCAACGCGGTGCCCAGCGGATATCTACATGAAGATCTCGCCGAATTTGTCGGCACGCCCGGGCTCGCCGGATTTGTCGTTCCCAAACAGGATTCCCCCGGCGATGTTGCCGCGGTCGACCGCATGCTGGCGAGCGTCGAGGTTCACAAGGGGCTGCCGGCGGGAAGCACCCCGATCATCGTGATGATCGAGAGCGCCTCGGGCGTCTTGTCTTCTCTCCAGATCATCACCGCCGCAAAACGCGTGGAGTCCGTGATTTACGCCGGTGGCGAAGACGGAGACATGAACGTCTCCCTCGGCGCCACGTGGTCGAGCGAGGGGCCCGAGATGATGTTCGTGCGGCAGTTCACCTTCGTGGCGGCACGGGCTGCCAATATCAAATACCCGCTGGACGGGGTATTCTCGAACATCAGGGATCTCGAGGGATTCAAGCGCGATACGACGCTGTCGAAAAGGCTCGGGTTCCGCGGACGCACCGTTATCCATCCCACTCAAATCGAGGCGGCCAACCAGATCTATATGCCGACCGCGGCCGAGATCGATTACGCCCACCGTGTTATCAAGGCGTTTGATGAAGCCCTTGCCCGGGGAACGGCGAGCACCACGGTGGACGGAAAGCTGGTCGACGTTGCGATGGCGAAGACTGCAAGCAATATCCTTGAACTCGTGGCCACCATTACCGGCCGAAACCAACAGACCTAATAAAAGCTGTTCACCGCGAAGGACGCCAAGGACGCGAAGGAAAACAAAGTAAAAGCCTTGTCGTCAAGATCACCAATAAAGGAGGAGATAAAGATGAAAACACACAGCCTGTTGCCGGCAGTCCTTGCCGCGGTGCTCATCGTTCCGGCGGTCGCGGCCGCCCAGCAGAAATATCCGGTCAAATCGGTGCGCGTCGTGCTGCCCTTCGCCGCCGGCAGCGCGGTGGACTTACTGGGGCGGCTGTATGCGCAGCGCATGTCCGAAAGCTGGGGCCAGCAGGTAGTGGTCGACAACCGCACTGGCGCCAACGGCATCATCGGCATGGAACTCATCGCGCGCGCGGTTCCCGACGGCTACACGCTAGGCATGGCCAACATCGCCACGCTCGCAATCAACCCGGGAATGTATCCCAAGTTGCCGTATGACTCGCTGCGCGATTTCGTGCCGGTCTCACTCACTGCGACGATCGGCAACTGCCTGATGGTGCACCCGTCGTTTCCCGCCAAATCGGTGAAGGAACTCGTCGCGCTCGCGAAACAACGCCCCGGCGAACTGAACTACGCCTCGGGCGGCGTCGGCAGCGCGCAGCACATCCCGATGGAACTGCTGCAGGCCATGACCGGCATCAAGCTCGTGCACATCGTCTACAAGGGGATCACGCCGGCGTTCAACGACGTGCTCGCCGGGCAGGTGCCGATGGCGTTCACCGGGCTCGCCCAGTCCTTGCCGTACCACAGGGACGGCCGGCTGCGCATCCTCGGCACCACCGGCGCCAAGCGCACCAACGCGACGGCCGATATTCCGACCATCGCCGAACAGGATCTGCCGGGCTATGAAGCCGATTCGTGGACCGGCGTTCTCGCGCCCAAAGGCACGCCCGCCGAAATCGTGGCACAAATCCACGCCGAGGTCGTGCGCATCAGCCAGCTGCCGGACACTCGCGAGCGCCTCAACGCCGTCGGGTTCGAAGTCGTCGGCAGTTCGTCCGAGGCATTCGCGGCGCTAATCAAAAACGACATCGCGCGGCTCGGCAAGGTGATCCGCGACGCGGGAATCCACGCCGAGTGAATGCCGCCCGCGCAACCTGAGCCGCTAGGAGTTTGTCGGAATTAGCCCAGAGAAACTCCTAATAGCAGCTTGTCGGACTCTTAATCCGTAGGTCCGGGGTTCGACCCCCCGACGCCCTACCAAACAAAACAGAGGGTTAGCTTGAAACGCTGGCCCTTTGCTTTTCCGAACGTGGGGAAATCGTGGGGAATACAATCACATTTCCACTGCGTTCGCGTTCGATACGAGCGGCCGCAACAACCAAATTCTCAGTTGCGAACTTGGCGTAGCGGTCAACCATTACGCGAGACTTCCAGCCGCCCAAATCCTTCAGCTCATCGCACGACGTTCCTGCCTGGCGATGCCACGACGCCCAGGTATGCCTGAGGTCATGAAACCGAAAATCTTCAATCCCTGCTTTCTTCAACGCCGTCAACCAACCACTGTTCGACAACTGCCAGCGTATCGGCTCAGCCTTGAAGGTAAAGCAGTACTGCGGATGCTTGCCCTGCTCAGCTTCGAGCACGGCAACCGCGTCACGGTTAAGCGGGACGCCTCTCGGCGTTCCATTCTTGGTCTGGTTTAACCACGCCGTTCTGCGTTCCAGATCGACACGGTTCCATTCCAAGTTGGCAATCTCGTTGGCACGGCATCCGGTCGCAAGCGCAAACCGCACTAGCGCCGCCAGATGAGGAGGACACGCGGAAATCAAACGCTCTGCCTCTTCTCTGGTCAACCACCGGTCGCGCTCGA
>PLYS01000002.1 GCA_003153455.1 Betaproteobacteria bacterium
GTGAGCGGCGCGATGGCGGGGCGCGGCAGTGCGTTGAGCGCCGACATGAAGGGCTCGCCGATCTGTTCCAGCGGCTTCCACATGCCGAATGCAAGGCCGGCCGCAACGCCGGTCACCATGCCGATGGCGAGCCCGGCAAAGGCTTCGAAGACCGTCACGCCCACGTCCCTGATCAACAAGCCGTCGGAAAAACCTTTCATCAGGTCGGCAGCGATCCGACTGGGACTGGAGACGAAGAACGGATCGACGAATCTCACGCCAGGAATAAGGTCGCCGGCGCTGAGTTGCCAGAACAGCAGGCCAGCGATCATGACGATGAAGCGATAGACGATGACCTTCGGACGAGTCATCAGGCAGCTCGCTTCGTCGGATCGGATTCCGTCATCAGCACCTGCCAGAGCTTCTGGAACAGGTGCAGGAAGGCATCCGTACCGCGCAGATGCGCGGCCGAACGGGGCTCCGGAAAATCGACAGGATAAACGTCGAGGATTCGGCCCGGGCTGCTGGTCATGACCGCAACGCGACGGCCCAGCACGATTGCCTCCGACAGGTCGTGGGTGATCAGCAGCACCGTCAGCCGAGTCTTGTCGTTAATCCGCAGCAACTCCTCTTGAAGTGCGGTCCGGTTAAACGCATCAAGCGCCGCGAACGGCTCATCCATTAGAATGACGTCAGGCCCGTAAGCGAGGGTACGCGCCAGCGACACCCGCTGGCGCATGCCGCCGGAAAGCTCGTGGGGGTAGGAGTTGCGGAACTTGGAAAGTCCGACGACTTCGATCAGCGCGTCCGCACGGTCCCGCCGCTCTGCTCTGCCGACTCCGCGCAGCTCGGGTCCCACTTCGACATTACCGAGAACGGTCCGCCACGGCAGCAAGGCATCTTTTTGCGGCATGTATCCGAGGCGCACACCGTCCGCCACGGTGAGTGAACCGGTAAGTTCCGCGCTGGGAGTAAGCAGCCCGCAGATGCTGTTGAGAAAGGTCGTCTTGCCGCACCCGCTAGGCCCAACCATCACGACGATTTCACCGGCCAGGATGCTCAGTGTGACGCCCTTTAGGGCCACGACACGATTCGGTTCCGTACCTAACGTCACCGAGAAATATTTCGCTTCGATCAGCGCCGCCGCGGCAGGCTCCTCCTTTCGAGCAGCCACTTCTGTCACCGGGCGTCACCGACGCTGTTGTCGACTGCCTTTGCGAAAGGTTGCTCGCTCTGGAACAATCCGGTGTCGACCATCCGTTTCATAGTCGTCGTGTACATTTTTTCGTCAACCAGAGCCGTCTTCGGCACGCCGGGAATCATACGCTTGAGCGCTTTCTGCAGGATTTCCATATTGGGATTACCGACGAGGGGCGCGACCGTTTGCGCGACCTCTTCGATTGGCGCCTGATGGATCCAGGCATAGGCCTCATTCTGGGCGGCAAAGAACTTGCGCAGGGTGTCGCGATGTCCGGCGATGAAATCTTCCTGCGCTGCGATCACCTCCACCAGGCTTTCGGAGGACCCTATGAACTGCTCGTGCTGGACGGGGTTCTGCAGATCGATCACCGAGTAGCCGACACCCTCCTCCAATGCCATCGTGGTGCCCGGCTCCCACAGCGTTACCGTGTCGACGCGATTGGATTTGAGCGCGGAGATGAGCGTCATCATGCCGCCGACCGGAACGATCTTGATATCGCGGTTGGCGTCGAGCGAGCCTGCACGCGCCAATAGGTTGGCGAAGGCCCAGCTTCCCGACCCGGGCGCCGTAATCCCGACGGTCCGGTCCTTGAGATCCGCGGGCTTGGTGATAGTTCCCTTGAGATCATTCCGCCCGAGCAGCGAATAGATTTCCATGATGTGCGAGGCGCCGACGATCTTCACCGGTCGATTTTGAAACTGCGCCTGCAACGCGGAGACCGCCGCCAAATAAGCAATGTCGATATCGCCGCTCAGCAGCGTGGTGAGGACCTTGGAGCCACCAGGCATGACCACGCGTTCGATCTCAATTCCATGCTTTTGGAAAATCCCCTTTTGGATTCCGACATAGACGCCGAGATGCGCGAACGAGACGGTGTCGCCGATCCGCACTTTGGCGAGCGGCTGTTCGGCTGCGTGAACGACGGCTCCGGAAACAACTGCCGATACGCAGAAGCCCAAGACGACAGCCAGCAGCCTGCGGGCCACTCGGACTGGGCCAAGCGTTGCAACAGCACCGGTCTCTCGTCGTTCACTCAGCTTTCGAGCGTGGGAGCGGCGCAAGAATGCTCGCATTTTCATCTGAGGCGCTCCATTTTATGATTTTCACATTTTCATTTCTGCCGGCGCAGCAATGAAAATCGCGGATCCCAAGGGACAATATATTGTGATTAATATACTGAACTGAGTCAAACTGAGATAGTGTGACTCGGATACTGTTTATCCGCATAGTGAAACCGGGAGGTCGGACAAGGTAGTAAAGCGGCCGCCGGTTGTCGGACGGCCGTCGGCATCGTGTGCAATCTCAACGACTCGATGGAAACCGAAGTAGGCAAGATGACGCTCGACGTTCACGATCGAACATCCTGGAAAACAAGAGCGGAGCTACTGTCATAAGCGGCCGTGTAACCGCGCGCCTGCGCGAACTGGGAATTACATTGGCCGAGCCGCCCAACCCGGCGGCAAACTATATCCCGGCACGTCGATGCGGCTCTCTACTGTTTGTTGCGGG
>PLYS01000395.1 GCA_003153455.1 Betaproteobacteria bacterium
AAGATGTGTAGATACCTATGCCTCCTGGGAGAGGGGCTAGGGGTGAGGGTCGGGCGACGTCAATCATTTACGTAAAGCCCGGTAGCGCACCGACGGACGGAATTGGACCAGCGTGATCTCGCCGGTGATGTCTTCGTAAGCAACTTCGACCGCCATCCCGATTTTCACCTGTGAGACCGGGCAATCAAGCATGTTGGTCGTCAGCCGCGGGCCCTCTTCGAGCTCCACCTGGATCACCGCGTAAGGTACCCGCTGCTCGAACCACGGCGTCCACGCTTTGCCGCAACCGTTGCAGCGCTGCAGCCACAGCGCGCGCTTTTTGGCGCCTTCCCAAAACGGCAATTCTTCCGGGTAGATGACCGGCAAATAGCGGCCGGTAGCGTCGTCTCTCATTTTTTGCGAAGGTTGCATGGTTCATTCTCGGGACAGTCCGGCGCTCCGCGCGATGACGGCGAAGCGCGCTGTTTCGCTGCGCAGCAGTTCGCCCATCTGCTCGGGCGTGCCCGGCCACGGGTCGATACCCGCAACCGCCATTCGCTCGCGCACGTTGGGCGCCTCCATCGCTTTCGTGATTTCCCGGCTGAGCCGGGAGATGATTTCGCGCGGCGTTGCCGCGGGCGCGAACATGCCAAACCAGATCGACATCATGAAGTTGTCGACGCCGGCTTCCTTCGCTGTCGGCACGTCAGGCAGCGTCGCAACGCGCCGCTCGGAGAGCACCGCCAGCGGGCGCACCTTGCCCGACTGAATCAGCGGCAACACGGACGCCACCGACACGATAACCTCATCCACCTCGCCGCCTATCAATGCCAGCGACGCCAGCGTGGCGCCCTTGTAGGGGACGTGCACGATGTCTATTTTTTCCAAAGTTTTCAGCAATTCGTTGGCAAGATGGTTGGTCGTGCCCGCGCCGCCCGAACCGAAGTTGAGTTTGCCGGGATGGGCGCGCGCGAGTGCTATGAACTGCTTCAATGTTTTTGCCGGCACCGACGGATGTACCAGCAGCACGTTCTCGATCGAGGCCAGACGCGCTACCGGAGCCAGGTCCCTGGCCGCATCGTAAGTGAGGTTGGAGTAGAGCGACGGGCTGAGCGCAATACTGGGCGAGGTGACAAGTAGCGTGTAGCCGTCTGGCGCCGCCTTGGCCACCGTGGCCGTCGCCATATTTCCTCCGGCCCCCGGGCGGTTGTCCGGCACCACGTTCTCTCCCAATTGCTCGGAGAGCTTCTGGGCAACCGCGCGGCCCACCATGTCGCTCGGCGCGCCGGCCGGAAACGGCAGGATGAGCCGGATCGGCTTGTTCGGATAGCTCTGCGCGAGAGCGCTACCGCACAGCAGCGTAAAAAAAAGCGCCGTGGCGATCAGCCAACCGTGGCTGCGGCCGGGGGCTATCATTTCTTCCTTCGGTTGCTGCCGCGCGCCGCTGAATGATTCATGGTTGTTCTCCCCGACAGTTACAGCGGCAATTCTACGGGCTCGGGCTGCAAAAGGGCAATCCAGACGCCATCCGCATTGGTGGGCGCTAGTCGCCATGTTATGTGCGTGATTCTTCAGAAGCGGCGATAATGATATGCGCGCTGGGGCGTGTCAAAGGGCGTGGAAAATTAATTTTTCCGCCTCACGACTTACGATCTTTGAGATCGCCGATGGCTGGCGAGAGACGAGAGGCGTGAGGCGGAAGGGGACAAGATGAGGCATTTCCTGGTATTGGGGTGGTTCGCTCTGGGGTTGGCCGCCGTCTCAAGCGCCTCGGCGCAATCCTATCCGAGCCGGCCTATCCGCATTGTGATCGGCTTCACGCCGGGCGGCCAGCCTGACATCTATGCCCGTCTGATCGCGGCGAAGCTCACCGAATCGCTGCACCAGCAAGTCGTGGTCGACAATCGTCCCGGCGCAGGTGGTGTTATCGGCACCCAGCTCGTTGCGGATGCGAGCCCGGACGGCCATACGCTGCTCTCGGTGTCCTCTGCACACGCGATATCGCCCGCTGTTCGCGCGAAGCTCCCTTACGACACGCTCAAGGGTTTTGCCGGAATCACGATGACCGCAACGGCCACCTACCTGTTGGTGGTTCCCCCTGCGCTTGGCATCAAGACGGTGCAGGAGTTCATCGCGCTCGCCAAAGCCAAACCCGGGCAGCTCAACTTCTCATCCGCCGGCACCGGCAGCGGCACGCATTTCGCGGGCGAAATGTTGAAGCAAAGCGCCAACATCGACGTGGTCCATGTTCCGTACAAGGGCATACCCGAATCGCTCACCGACGCCGTGGCGGGCAGAGTGCAGTTCACCATGGCGCCGATCGCGAGTTCGGTGACGCTGGTGAAAGAAGGAAGATTGCGCGCGCTCGGCGTCAGCTCGAAGCAGCGCTCCAGCATATACCCCGATATTCCGACCATCGCCGAGTCCGGATTGCCGGGTTTCGAATGGGGCTCCTGGGGAGCGTTGCTCGCGCCGGCGAAGACTCCCCGTTCGATCATCAACAAACTCAATCGCGAAGTCACGCGCATCCTGCTGCTGCCCGATGTTGAACAGCGCCTGCGCGCGCTCGGAGCGGAGCCGGTGCCGACGACGCCCGCTCAGTTGGACAAGTTCATCGCCGAGCAGGTGCGCGTGATCGCGCAGCTTGCAAAAAAGGCGGCCATCGAGCCGCAATAGATTCTGCCGGCAACGAATTCGCGGGCGCCGGCCGGGGTTCATGGCGGTCTATCCTGCTGTTCCGGCGACGTCGATCAAGGAGTTGGCCGCACTCGCCTGCTTGCACCGTTCGGATCACAGGGGAGCGGCTGGACGTGTATGATCGCACCGTCACGATCTCGCCGATATTTTTGAGGGGGTTCCCATGAAGAGATTGTCTATTTCCGCCGCAGTCCTGGTCGCCGCGACCCTGGCAGTCAGCTCCGCACAGGGGCAAGCGCCGGGCGATAAGCCGGCCGTCGTCAGGCTGGACCCGGCGCTGGATGCGCTGGTGTCGCCCGGCGCGAAGCTGGAGCTCGTGAAGAGCGGTTTCGGGTTTACCGAGGGCATCATCTGGGTCGAGCAGGGCAAGCACCTGTTCTTCAGCGACATCGCCGCAAACGTAATCTACAAGATGACGCCCAAGGGCGAGACGTCGGTCCATTTGTACCGCAGCGGCTACACCAAGCCGGACATCTGGCGCGCGGGGGCCGAGTTCAGCAACGGGAAAGAACCGGGCGACCCGCTGTTCGAGAAGTTCTACATGATAGGCTCGAATGGACTCGCGCTCGACCGGCAGGGCCGGCTCATCATCGCGACCTATTCCGGGAGGTCGATCGACCGCATCGAAAAGAACGGCAAGCGCACCGTGCTCGCCGACCGCTTTGAAGGAAAGCAATTCAACGGTCCGAACGACGTCATCGTCAAGAAGAACGGAACGATCTACTTCACGGAAACGTTCGGCGGCCTGCGACTGGGCGAAAAGGATCCGGGGAAGGGGCTCGAAATCCAGGGCATCTTCATGATCAAGGACGGCAAGGTGAGCCTGATCATCAAGGATATACCGAGCCCGAACGGCCTCGCCTTGTCGCCGGACGAAAAATTTCTTTACGCGAACGGCAGCAGAGCCAAGTACGTGCGGCGCTACCGGGTCCTGCCCGACGACACCGTGACGGACAGCCAGATGTTCATCGACATCAGCGGGGACAAGACCCCCGGAATTACCGACGGCATGAAGGTCGACGCCAAGGGCAATGTTTATCAATCGGCGGCGGGCGGGGTGTGGATCATCTCGCCAGAAGGCAGGCATCTGGGGACGATACTGACGCCGGAGCTCGTCGGTAACGTCGAGTTCGGCGACCCCGACCACAAGACCCTCTATATCGCCGCGCGCACGAGCATTTACAGGATCCGGGTCAACACCGCGGGCATTCCGTAATTGATCAACCCCAAGGGAGGAGAAGCAGATGGCATCCAAGCATGAGCGCTACGAGCCTGCACGCAGGGATTTCCTGAAACTCGCTGGCCCGGACGGCACTGCATTCTCCACGAGCCTAACAGCGCAACGGCGGTCACGGCCAAGCCCATCGACTGCGTATTTTTCACCTGCAGCCGCCCGCTCGAAGCGCGCATGCCGACTGCGGAGCAGTCGTCCACGTGGTTTCGTCTGCTCGCCGGGCATTTTCCCAACAGCCTCGAACGCTTCGAAGCGCTGATTGGCGCAGGCGCCTGCGCGGAACACGCGCCGAGCGAATGACGCGTTATCCTAAATCCAGCATGTGAATCGCCAAGGACGCTAAGGACGCTAAGGACGCCAAGGAAANNAAGGAAATCAATGCCAAGGTGAACCTGGATGCAATCACCAAATTGGTGATCTTGATGACAAGTCTTGTACTTTGTTTTCCTTCGCGTCCTTGGCGTCCTTCGCGGTGAACAGCCTTTTCTAGGTGGGTCAGGGGGGGAAGTCAGTGCAGATCCCTCACCGTCGGCTCCATACGTAATCCCACGTTGAGTATCACTACCTGGTGGCCCAGCAGGACCACGCTGCCCTGGAGGCGGTTGTTGCCAGTGTCGCTAAATTCGAATTCATAAGCGCGTTGCAGTTTGAGGCGGCCATTCTCATCGCGTGCCGGCTTCAGCCCGGCGATCGCCACGGTGTCATCGAGCAGCATCAATCCTTCCGCTGTGCACGCCGCGCGCGCGGCGCGGACCGCGGCTTCGCGCGCCCTCATGCTGTCGAGCCACAGCCAGGCGAGTGCTCCAAACATGAGGATGCCGACGATTTCCAAACCGGACATTGCAGTGTCTCGAAAAACCCGCGGGAAAAAATATTCAGGGCATTTTAGACCATGCTTGATCTTGAAGCTCGCGGCGCAAAGAAGGTAGAAGCGGTACCTGATTTCGTAATATCCGATGTCTTGCCAGGTTTCAGACAATTTTGGACTGACCAAGTAATCAATTATGATCGGCATGGCAAGCAGCCCGACGACTTCACTGCGGCGTGACTCAACCGCGCATAAGTGACTTGCCGCGCGGTCGCATTTCGCGTTTCTCGCTCGATGCTTTGGTGAACATCGCTGCGGCGCTTGGCCGCCGCGTGCATGTCGAGCTTGAGGTGGTTTGAGCTTCTCGAAACTCGGCGGCATAGCTGGCCGCATTCAAGTTCGTTTCGAGAGTGTCCCTGAGGTTTCCGATTCGTAATAGGAACCCCCGACGCCGTTACCGTAGCACCACATCTCCACCAGAGCGGCCGGGAAGTGATGCTTGACCAGTGATGCGTGATGTATTAGCATCTGATGTATGCGCACCACTCTCGATATCGCCAACGACGTGCTTCAGGCCGCTAAGGAACTTGCACGCCGCGAGAAAAAAACCACCGGCGAAGTAATTTCCGAGCTCGCGCGAAGCGCATTGACCACCCCACCAATAACACGGGCGGCACAGGAACCGAAGGCGATATACGGTTTGCGACCCTTTCCCAAGCGTGGCGGCATTGTCACCAACGAGTTGATCGACAAATTGCGCGAAGACGACGCCTATTGATGAGCGCGCTCTTAGACGTCAACGTGCTGATCTCGCTGTTGGACGCCGATCATTTGTTGCATACACGCGCCACAAAATGGTTCGCCGCTCATGCCAGCAGCGGTTGGGCGTCTTGCCCGATCACGCAGAACGGCTGCATACGCATCATGTCCCATCCGAGCTATCCGAACGCGCTGCCGGTACGAGCGGTTATGGATCGCCTTGCGGAAGCGAGTGCAAGCGCCTTCCACGAATTCTGGGCTGATGACATCAGCTTGCTCGATACGAAAATCAGTATCTCTACACGTATTCACGGACCGCGACAGATAACTGATCTCTATCTATTAGCACTCGCCGTTCGGCGCCATGGACAGTTCGTCACATTTGACACGTCGGTTACCATGGATGCAATCAAGGGTGCGGAAGAGAAACACCTTCTAATCCTCTAACTGCGAACAGCTCACACCACTCCGCCGGCCCCCTTGCAGAGGACCATGCTGCGCGCCGGTTTGAACCCTGCTCTGCATTGTGGTACGGTCGCGTTTCCTATTTTTCTAAACGATCAGAAGGAGAACCATCATGAACAGCCGGATGAAATTGCCTTTGGTTGCGTCAATCGCGCTGGTGTCGGCCGGTTTGAGTGCCGGCTTGCAGGCGCAGCAGACCGGCATGACCTTTTTCGTGACCAGCGTCGGCAGCGGAAAAGGGGCGGACCTGGGCGGCCTGGCCGGCGCGGACCGGCATTGTCAGTCGCTCGCGAAAGCGGCGGGGGCTGGCAACCGCACCTGGCACGCTTACCTGAGCGCCAGTGCGAGCGGCGGGGCAGCGGCGGTCAATGCCCGTGATCGCATCGGGAGCGGCCCGTGGCAGAACGCCAAAGGGGTGGTCATTGCGCGCAATGTGGATGAGCTCCACGGCAAAAATAATCTTACCAAACAGACCGCGCTGACCGAGAAAGGCGGGATCGTCAACGGCCGCCGCGACGCGCCCAACGCGCACGACGCCCTGACCGGCTCGCAGCCGGACGGCCGGGCGTTCGCGGGCGACCCGGATACGACCTGCCGTAACTGGACGAGCAGCGGCGAAGGCGCGGCGACGCTCGGCCACATTGACCGAGAGGGCTTGCGCGACGACGACCCCTCCCGGTCGTGGAACTCCTCTCATTCTTCCCGCGGCTGTAGCCAGAACGCTCTCAAAAAGGTACGGGTGGCAGGTGCGGGCGACGCTGGCCTGTTCTACTGCTTCGCCATCAACTAGCTGAATCGATCGGAATCACGGATATTCTATTGCACCCCAACGCACAATGGCTCTGCGCGCTGCTCGCGCTCTGCGCGGCGCCGGCGCTCGCCCAACCCCTCTATCCCGCCAAGACCGTGCGCATTATCGTGCCGTATCCGCCCGGCGGCGGGAACGACATCGTCGGGCGCGCGTATGCCGAGGAATTGACGAAGCGGATGGGCCAATCGTTCATCGTCGACAATCGTGGCGGCGCAAGCACGATCATCGGCGCCGAACTGGCGGCGAAAGCGCCGCCCGACGGCTACACGCTGATGATATCGAGCGGGACCACGTTCGCCATCGTGCCGAACCTCAAATCGAAAGTGCGATACGATCCGATACGCGATTACGATCCGGTGTCGCTGCTTGCCACCGAGCCGTACCTTTTGGTCGTGCATCCCTCGGTGCCGGTGCACAACGTGAAGGAGCTCATCGCGCTCGCCAAGGCGAAGCCCGGACAGCTTACGTATGCGTCGGCTTCGATCGGCTCCGGCGGACATCTGTCAGGAGAGCTTTTCGATCTCATGACCGGCACGCGGATGCGCCACATCCCGTATAAAGGCTCGGGACCGGCCATCACCGACCTTGCCGGCGGCCACGTGTCGATGATGTACTCCACCATCAGTTCCGTGCATCAGCTCGTCGTGAACGGCAGGCTGCGCGCGATCGCGGTGACATCGCCGAAGCGCTCGCCAGCCGCGCCCGACGTGCCGACCGTCGCCGAGAGCGGAGTTCCGGATTACGACACCACGCAGTGGAATGCGATGGTCGCTCCCCGCGGGGCACCGCAGAACGTCATCGAACGCCTGAGTTCGGAGCTCGCCGCGGTCGTCAAATCGCCGGAGGTGCGTCAGCGCTTCACGACGCTCGGACTGGACCCCGAAACCAGCACGCCGCAGCAGCTCGGCGATCACATGAAGCGGCAGTTCGCGCGCTACGGCAAGCTGATCAAAGCGCTCGGCATCAAGGAAGACTAGCTAAGGAGAGAAGAATGTCACACGCGGCTGAAATCAAGGTTATGGCGGGGGCGGCCTTCAAAGAGGCCTATCTCGAACTCGTGCCGGAATTCGAACGCACCACCGGGCATAAGGTCGTGACGATCTGGATCCCGAGCGTCCAGATGATGAGCCGTCTCAAAGGCGGCGAGACAGTCGATCTCGTGATCATGGCGGCCGGCGCGATCGACGAACTCATCAAGCTCAAAAAGATCGCGGCGGGCAGCCGCGTCGATCTCGCAAAATCGGGCGTCGGCGTTGCCGTTCGCGCAGGCGCGCCGAGGCCGGACATCAGCTCGGGCGAAGCCCTCAAGCGCGCGGTGCTGGCAGCGAAGTCGATCGTATATTCCCACGGACCCAGCGGCGTTTATATCGCCGGCCTGTTCCAACGCATGGGCATCGGCGAGGAACTGAAATCGAAGATCAAGCAGGTGCAGGGCGAACCAGCCGGCGCGGTGGTCGCACGCGGCGAAGCGGAAATCGGCTTCCAGCAGATGAGCGAGCTTCTCCCGGTCCCCGGAATCGACCTTCTCGGGCCGCTACCCGCAGATGTCCAGCAGATCACCGTCTTCTCGGCCGGTCTTCATGTCGGCGCAAAGGAGCCGGATGCAGCCAGGGCGCTGGTCAAGTTCATGACCGCACCGGCCGCCGTTCCCGTCATCCGGAAGAAGGGCATGGAGCCGGGTTGATCGAGTCCCAGGAGTTTGTCGGACTTAGCCCCGACAAACTCCTAACCCATCTTTAACATCGGTCG
>PLYS01000385.1 GCA_003153455.1 Betaproteobacteria bacterium
ACGAGCTGCGCGACGGTGCCCACCACGATCTCTGACATTGCGGTCGCGATGCGCAGCCAGATCGCGAGCAGCGTCGCGATCAGCGCCAGCGCCAACCATAAAGCCGCCAACGAGAAGATTTCAGTCATTGCTGATCTCTATTTTCCGCGTAAGCATTATTGCCTCCCAAAGGTTTGTGACCAGGCAAATCGGGAGCGCGCGGGGAATTGTGTACATAAAAATGCCTACATTCCCACCGCGAACCCGGTGAAACATGTAGGCATCATCAGCCAAACTAGGCGGTTTGTCACAGGAAGAATGCCATCCCCTGTTGCTGCTGGTCATTAATGTAATCTCAAACAAGCGGCAAGGCAAGCGCACGGCCCGGCGCTCGTGTTGCTGCGCGTAATCGACAAGAACGACCGCGCGGTCCTTCGCGCACTGGCGTGAAGCGCGGCGAATCATGAGCGGGAAGTAATAAAGCGCTTCTCCCGCTTGACAGCGCCCACGGCTCCGGTATGATTTATTCACACCGAGACCCGAACAGCCGCCATGACTATCGCCGTCAAGAAAACCATTTCGCTGCCCGCCGACCTTGCGCGCGACGCCGAAGCGCTGGCGCGGGCGGAAGGCAAGACGCTCTCCGCAGTAATCCAGGACGCGCTGCGCCAGGCGCGCATCGAGCGGCGGCTGCAGGAACTGCGCGGCATCCAAGGATACTGGAGCCGAAAAGCGCGCGACAAGGGCATCCTCACCGAACAGGATCTCGATCGCTATCTGCGCCGGTGAAGGTCGTTTTCGACACCAACGTTCTCGTGTCGGCCTTGGTCTTTCCGGGCGGACGGGGCGAGGAAGCGCTGCAGCGCATCCTCGAAGAAAAAGACGAGCTGGTCCTATCCAAACCCATACTCGACGAACTGCTTGGCATCCTGGGGCGCAAATTCTCACGCGATGCCGAGGCGCTCTCGCACGTCGCCGTGTTTCTGTCGGAGCTGAGCTTATCCGTCAGGCCACGGCAACGACTTCACGTCGTGAAGGATGAGCCCGACAATCGCATTCTCGAATGCGCCATCACCGGCCATGCCGATGTGATCGTCACCGGTGACCGGGCGCTGCTGGCGCTCCGCGAGTACCGCGATGTGCGCATCATCAGCCTGCGCGAATACCTGGATACTTGAAACGACTGTCGCCTCGCTCCCCACATGAATAAAGCATTTGCAAGCATCAAGCAGGATTTGCGCGAGGCCATTGCGCATCAGAGAGGCAACGCGAAGGGCGTAAAGACCTACACGCCTTCCGATGTCGACGTGCAAGCTTTGCGGCAGAGTATCGGGCTGACGCAAGAGCAATTCGCATCCAAGTTCGGTATCAGCCTTGACACCCTGAGGCATTGGGAACGCGGCGACCGCAAACCGCACGGCCCGGCGCTCGTGTTGCTGCGCGTAATCGACAAGAACGACTGCGCGGTCCTTCGCGCACTGGCGTGAAGCGCGGCGAATCATGGGCAGGAAAGCATAGATGCGCTGGGTAGCTCCGACCGAGAGAGACACCGCGACCAAGACGCTGGAGAAGCGGCTGTGGGATGCGGCGGACCAGTTACGGGCCAACTCCGGCCTGACTTCGGCGCAATATTCGACGCCGGTTCTCGGGCTCATCTTCCTGCGGTTTGCCGAAGCGCGCTTCACGCAGCGTCGCGCTGCGCTTGACAAAGCTGGCGGTTCAGCACGCCGCGGCGCATCGCGCGTGGACGATCCTGCTGCCTATCATGCCGAAGGCGTTCTCTACCTGACGCCGAACGCGCGCTTCGAATATCTGCTGCAGCTTCCCGAGCGCGAGAACATCGGCAGGCAATAGTGAACCATCTGAAAGCAGGCCACCTATGAGGTTGTCAGTACTCGATCAATCGACGGCGTCCAAGGGCAGAGCGCAGGACGCCGCGATACGTGAAACGCTCGAACTCGCCAGGCATTGCGACGCGCTGGGTTATCACCGCTACTGGGTCTCGGAGCACCACAACTCCGCCAATATCGTCGGAACAGCGCCCGAGGTGCTCATGGCCGCGATCGCGGCTACCACGCCGCGTATCCGTGTTGGAAGCGCGGGCGTCATGCTTCCGCACTATTCGGCACTAAAAGTTGCTGAGCAGTTTCGCGTCCTGGAGGCCATTGCGCCGGGCCGAATAGACCTGGGAATTGGCCGTGCCCCCGGATCGGACCAGTTGACGGCGCACGCCCTGAATCCGAATCCCCAGAACGTCCTCGACCAATTTCCCCAGCAAGTAGAGGAGCTGCAACACTGGGTGTCGGGCACTCCCCTGCCTGAGGGCCACCCCTTCAGGAGAGTTGTGGCCCATCCGACGGGGCCAAGCGGCCCGGATATGTGGATNNTACGCGTTCGCGTATTTTTTCAGCGAGGGGTTTGGTGTGGAACAGGCGCTGGATCTTTACCGCAAGAACTATCGTCCCAGCGCAAAAAACCCCAAGCCGATTGCAACGATTTGCGTCTGGGCGCTGGCGGCCGATACGGAAGAAGAGGCACTGCACCAGTTCAGGACTCGCGAACGCTCAAGCATAGATCGTGAATACGGCATTCGTCTGCCGCTGATCTCGCCCGAGGAAGCCGCAGCCCGCCCGTATTCTGCGGCGGAGGGGGTGATTGCCGAGAAGCTGCGCCGCAAGGCGGTTGTAGGATCTGCAGAGCAGGTGGCCGCACGACTGAAGGAACTCGCGAAACGTCTCGAACTCGACGAGCTGGTAGTGGTCACATGGACTTACGACCCGGCTCCGCGCCATCGCTCCTACGAACTGCTGGCGCAAGCCTTTGCAATGGAAAAGGCCCAATTTACGTAATCGATATTCGCTATGCGCAGGGCCGGCCCTTGCGTTAAGATTGCCTGCGCACCGCATTTGTATTCCAACTCCCTATTTCCTATCGTTGGAGAAACCGATGACAGATACGAAGGCCGTGGCTCCGGGTTGCCTGACCGGCGTCCGGGTACTGGATCTGACGCAGTTCGAGGCGGGCACCTCCTGTACCCAGGTTCTGGCATGGCTCGGCGCCGATGTGGTGAAGGTGGAGAATCCGGTCGGTGGCGATCCCGGGCGTCGGACAGGCGCCACGACACCGCACCGGGATGACCCCTATTTCCTGATGTACAACGCCAACAAGAGGTCGGTTACCGTCAACCTGAAATCCCCGCGTGGTCTGGAAATTGTTAAAGACATGGCGCGCAAGGCCGATGTCTTCGTGGAAAACTTCGCGCCCGGGGCCATCGAACGCCTGGGTCTGGGTTACGACGTCTTGAGCACGCTGAATCCGGGCATCATCTACGGGCAGGTGAAAGGCTTCGGCGAAGGCAGTCCGTACGAGAAAAATCTGGCCTTCGACATGATCGCCCAGGCCTGCGCGGGCACGATGAGCATTACCGGGCAGGCCGACGGTCCACCCACCAAGCCGGGAACGACGCTGGGCGATTCGGGTACCGGGATGCTGATGGCGATCAGCATACTGGCGGCCCTGTACCAACGCAAGGAGACTGGCAAGGGCGTGCGGCTGGGTGTCGCTATGCAAGATGCATTACTGCACTACATCCGCAATGCGTTCGGCGTTACCACGAAGACCGGAAAACCCGCGCCGCGTGCCGGAGCAAAATTAGTTGGCGGCGGCAATCCCCCTGGCGACATCTATCCCTGCGCGCCGGGAGGACCGAATGACTACGTTTACATCTATACCAGCCGCGGCAATCCGACCCACTGGCCGAAACTTCTCGAAGCGATCGGACGCACCGACCTGATCGGCGACAAGCGCTACGACACGCGTGAGGCTCGAGTCGAGCACGAAGATGAAGTGGACGCAATCATCGCCGCATGGACCAGGCAGCGCGACAAGTATGAGGCGATGCGACTGATCGGCGCCGCCGGCATTCCCGCCGGCGCGGTGCGCGATACCCTGGAACTGCTGCGCGATCCCGATTTCGAGAAGCGGGGAATCATGCAGACCGTCCAGCACCCGACCAACGGACCGTTCAAGATGCCGGGCTGGCCGGTGCGTCACGACGGCAACGTAGCAGTGGTGACACCGGCGCCTCTGCTAGGCCAGCACAGCACCGAGGTGCTCGGGGACTGGCTCGGAATGAATGCGGAGCAGGTGGCCGCGCTCCATACGGACAAGGTTATCTAGGCACAGATCACAACGCATCTTGGGCGGCTCGCTTTCAGGCAGGCGGTGCCGACGGCTGATTGCACACATGTCTACGATCGAGGAGATACGACGATGGCGGAACTGACAGGCAATGAAATCCTGGGGCGCGCCCTAAAGAACGAGGGCACGAAAGACTTGTTTTTCATCATGGGCGGNNCTGATGGCGCAGGCCTATAGCAGGCTGCTCCAGAAGCCGGGCGTCTGCATGGCGGCGAGCGGTCCCGGGGTGATCAATCTGACGACAGGCATTGCGAACGCCCTGATCGATTGCGCCCCGGTCGTGGCGATCGGCGGCTCGAGCGCCATCAGCCAGTTCGGCAGGCAGGTGTTCCAGGAAATCGACCAGCTCGCGATCATGAAGACCTGTACCAAGTGGGCCGACCGCGTCGTCAATCTGAAGCGGATACCCGAAATGGTGAATACGGCCTTCCAGAAGGCAATGGGCGGCAAGCCCGGGCCGGTCTATCTCGATTTCCCGGCCGATATCCTTTACCAGAAAATTCCGGAAGACGAAGTCGACTGGAGTTTGAGCGGCCGCTCGCTGCTGCGCCCGCGGCCGATGGGCGAGCTCGCGCGCGTCGACGCGCTGACCGATGCGCTTTCCAAGGCGAAGCAGCCAATCATACTCACCGGTAGCGGCGTGATCTGGTCGCAGGCGTGGACCGATCTGCAGGCGTTCGTGGAAAAGGCGGGCATACCCTTCTACACCACGCCGCAGGGCCGCGGCGTTCTGCCCGACGATCATCCGCTGTCCTTCCTCACCATGCGCTCCTCGGCGTTCCGTGATGCCGACCTGATTCTGATCATCGGCACGCGCATGAATTACATCATCGGCCACGCTGCGCCCCCGCGCTTTGCGGCCAATGCCACGATTGCGCGAATCGACATCGATGCGGATGAGATCTCGTCGTCCCCGCGCAAGGTGGATATCGGAATCGTCGGCGACTGCAAGGCGGTGCTGCAACAGCTCTTGGCGGCGCTGCCAGGCCGTGTAGACGCGGGGCGTTTCGCGGCTTGGCGGGAAAAGCTCGGCACGGGCGAAGCGGGTAAGCGCAAGGAGACCGGGGGCGGCATGGCGATGAATGCGACGCCGATACACCCGTTGCGGCTGTGCGAGGAAATTAAAAACTTCATGCAGCGCGATGCGATCCTGGTGGTGGACGGGCAGGAGATCCTGAACTACGGCCGCCAATCCATGCCGACCTTTGCGCCGGCCCACAGGTTGAACTCCGGTCCGTTCGGGATGATGGGCGTGGGCATGCCCTTCGGGGTCGGGGCCAAGGTTGCGTGTCCGGACAAGCAAGTCATCGTCGTCCACGGCGATGGTTCCTTCGGGCTGAACGCGATGGAGCTCGACACGGCCGTGCGGCACAAGATCCCGCTGCTCGTGGTGATCAGCCTCAACGGCGGTTGGACGGCCGATCCGAAGCGCGAGAAGACAGGACGCGATCTCGGCTATACCCGTTACGACAAGATGGCCGAGGGACTGGGCTGCTACGGGGAGTACGTGGAGCAACCGGAAGACATCGGACCCGCGCTGCAGCGTGCGCAGAAGAAGGTGGATCAAGGCATGGTGGCTCTCGTCAACGTCAAGACCGACGATCGCGCACGCGCCGCCACGGTGGCGTTCTCGTCTCATTCGACGTAGCACCACAACGCTGTCGCTTTACCTGAAGTTCGAAATAGCGCGCTGGGTGAAAGTGGTCAAAGAGGCGGGGATCAAGCTCGAATAAAACGCGCGCCTCAATGCGTCATACCCGATTTCTCGCTGTGGGGCGGCCGACCGCTTCTAGCCGTAAGCGGCTGTCCGCCGATGGCCGCTTCCGACCCTGAGCAGACATACGTGTTTCCGGAAAGCGGAAGCTCAACAACAGCATCGCCGGCGGGAAACACTGCATAGCGAGGTACGAGCGGTGCAATGTTCCCCGTCCGCTTGCATGCATTTGTTAGCGCTTTTCTTTACGGCTCTCTCTCTACCAGCGAGGATTTTTGCACTTCCACTCGCGGTCCGCATCGTTCACCGGAGGGAGGCGACGCGTTGAGATCACTGACATGCTGTGCCAACTCCTTAGATGCGGGCGCGCTTACTTGATCAGAGTCACC
>PLYS01000552.1:0-29497 GCA_003153455.1 Betaproteobacteria bacterium
CCGCTTTGATTTAGCAATTCGCCATGGACAGGTAACGATCCGCGTCAGTCGGTCGCGGTCATGCCCGAGGCTTTCACGATTTTCGCGAACTTTGCCATTTCCTGCCTGAGAAATGCAGCAAACCCCTCGGGTGTACTGCCGACGACGATCGCGCCTTCGCTCGCGAGCCGCTCCCGGATCGCGGGGGAATTGAGAATTCTCACGACCTCGGCGTTGATCTTGCCGATGAGGTCTTTCGGCGTGCCGCCCGGCACCAGCAAGCCGTACCAGTTGGTCATCTCGTAGCCCGGCACGCCAGCTTCGGCCACGGTAGGCAGTTCCGCCATCGCCGGGAAGCGCGTCGGGCTGGTTACCGCGAGCGCCCGCAGCCGCCCGGACTTGACGTGCGGCAGCGCAGTCTGCATATTCATGAAGTAAAGTGAAATCTGCCCGCTCATCAAGTCGATCATGGCGGCGCTCGGCCCCTTGTAGGGAATGTGCACCAGCTTCACGCCGGCCATGGTCTTGAAGTATTCCGCCGCCAGGTGCGGTGGAGAGCCGTTGCCGGAGGTGGCATAATTGATCTGGCCTGGCCGTATTCTTGCGAGCGCGATGAGTTCCCTGACCGATTTCACCGGCAACGACGGATGCACCACCAGGATCATCGGGCTTGTGGCGAGCTGGGTGACGGGGGCGAGGTCTTTCTCGGGATTGTACGGAAGATTGGCGTAGATGCTGGGGTTCACCGCATAGCCGGCCGGTACCGCCAGTATCGTTTGGCCGTCGGGCGGTGCTTTTGCGGCGAACGCCGCGCCTATCATGCCGTTCGCGCCGCCACGATTATCCACCACTACGGGTTGTCCCCAGGTTTCAGTGAGCTTCGGTCCGATTGCGCGCACGAGAATGTCCGTGCCGCCGCCGGGCGGAAACGGCACGATGAGCCGCAGCGGCTTATCCGGGTATTCCGCGTGCGCGGGGCACGAGGCCGCAAATACGGCCGCGATGAGGACAGGCAGCCAATCGCCATAGATACGTTTCAGCACATCAGGCTCCAAAGCATCCGGGTTATCACGCACTCGCTACCCGATGGAAAAGTAGTGTACGTCTTCATCGCGATTTTTTCACGTGATACGTATCAATACGGATCAATGACGCCGGAAAAATCGAAGGGGCAGACTGAGCTGTCCCCTGAGGGGCGCTCAGTTGTCACCGGGCAAGAGATGTGAGACAGTCTTCGGGCGACCGTGCCTAGAAAGGGTGGTGCCAGCGCTAGTTCTTTTCCCTGTTTCCTCGCATGGTTACGGGTGATCTGCGCCGCCAAACTGGCGGCGTAATTGCGGTATGCAGTACTAGTCGAGAAAAAGGAGGTGTTGCCGTGAAATCCAGTGTTAACCCGATAGCCTTGCCCCAGCAGCTTCACATCGGCGTAGTGGTAAAGGACATGGACAGGACCATCCAACTCCTGTCGTCGACCTTCGGCATCGGCCCCTGGGATATTCAAGAGCGGCGCTACCCCGAAGAGCAAGTGGTGGTCGGGAAGGGGCCCTTTTCCTACAGGCTCGCCTTTGCTGCCTTGGGACCCATTGAGCTGGAGCTGATCGAGGTCCTTGAGGGGAGCACCATCCACGCCGATTTTCTGAACACGCGAGGGGAGGGGATCCATCACATAGGCTTTCGCGTTCCAGACATGCAAAAGACGGTAACCACATTGCAGCAGCAGGGGATTGACGTCTTGCAGAGCGCCTTCAGGGAAGGGTCCCGTTATGCCTACATGGACCCCACCGAACTCGGCGGGATTATGTTTGAGTTCGTCGAAAAGGCAGCGAGCTAGTACAGGCTAACGAAAGTCCTTTGGTATCGCATCAGTTACATACCGTTTCTGGCGGCTAGGCGGCACCATGCCGACCGTTTTGGCATCCGGCACGCTGGTTAATCATCCGAAGTCACGGACCACGGCGACGGGCAAAGCCTGCGCTACCGCCTCGCTGCGCGTGCCTGCTGAAGATGCCGACGCCATGCTGGTGTGTCTGTCATCGCCTTCGCTGCGGACACCGTGGCGGCGCTGCTGGCGCTGCAGTGGGGCGATTCCTGCTCGATTTTCGTCTGTGCTTTCAGAATGGCCTGCCAAAGCAGACGCAGCGTTTTCTCGATGCCGTCGTGGTAGGCCGCTAGATGCGCCTCGTCCCATGTCTTGTCCAGACCTAGGTCTATTAACTTTTGCCGTGCATTTAGGAGCGCGATATCCGTCTGAATCGGATCTGGCGGCTGCTTTAGCCAAATTGATATGGCTTCGCGCTGGATATTCACTACGCCAACGAGGCGAGCAATCTTGAGGCTCAATTGCCTCATGTCATCATCGAGTGACATGGAGCTCCTTTCGTGAGAGATCGGCGCTCGCCGACACCGCCAGCTCAGGCGCCATCATTGAAAACGGCCGATTTGCGGATAACTTTAGGGTCGGCACCGTCCCTAATGTCCAGATGGGTCATAAGACCCAACGCACCGACCCGCGCAGCGATGAAAAGGCGAGGTCAACAGTCGCCGGCAATAGCGGCAATTCACGCGCAATAACCCACACCGGCAACGGTCTCAGGTCTTTCGTTATCGTACGATAACGAAAGACCTGAGACCGTTTCTGTACACAGGCGGGCTTAGTGCTCTGTCCCCGAGAGGTTTCGTTCCGCCTTCAAGCTTTCCAAGGTGCATAATGAGACCTCACCACGCACAAAAAGGGAGGGGATATGGGCAGAGCTTCGCTATTGATTCTGATACCGGTAGTCCTACTCACGCTGTATTTCGCGGCACTGTTCTTTAGATACGAGCCGATTCCATCAGCGGAAAACGCCTTGCAATTTACGTATGTATGGGATCGCTTCCGAGGGCGCACCTGCGTGGTTGTATTCTCGCGAGGAAACACGCCTTTCTGTTCATATGAGGAGTTGACGGCTGCGACCCAGGCGAAATAGTTGAGCTGCTCATGCCACAGGACCGGGCGGCCGCCTCAGACGTGTTCAACTATCTGCGGCGAAATGGGCCGATACGCCGAGCGGGATTAGTCTGAAAAAACGCACGTGTTCGACGCTCGCGCATACCGATAGCTCACGCGCCATCACCGCAGGCGCAACGCGGCGGCAAAGAGACATGCGTTGAATACTACGGGCTCGGTTTAAATCGCGCTAATGCGATCCTGAGGTGACTCGGCGTGAAATCTTCCGTCGCGAGGCCGGGCGGACGTGCGTTGTATGCTCTATTTTTCTCGCGCCTTGGCCGCCTCGACTAGCTTGGCCAAGATCTTGCGCTCGGGATGGACTTTGAACGATTGTCCGATCGACGTCCAGATGACAAGTCTCAGCGCGTAGGCCGAAATCCAGGGGAATCGGCCGATCATGTCCTCAGATGCACTGTTGAGCCAGTGTGGTTGCAGCCGAAGTCTGAAGCTTACTTCTTCGCCGAACTTCAGCCTGACCGGAAGTTTTGATCCAGCGTATTGATCATCGTCGAGATTTTGAAGCCAAGCCGTTCGGCGCCAGCCTGGTCTACCAAGCCAACCAATGGAAGTAATTGTCGCCTCGGTCTCCCCAGTGTTCACCACGCCTATGCAGACATATTCCTGACGCGGCCCGTCGTATTCCCCAGCAGCGTCAGGTTCCACAATGAACCCTAACCTCACGGAAACCGTGAGGCGCACGCGCGTCCTGTTCCGCGCGAGCCAAAGTGATGTTACGACGGCAGCGATTGTCCCGATGGCTGATAGCCAAGGCGCGAACGTATTGACGAATTGCCAAGTCTCGTGATTCATGCGTTCTTACTGGCTCTCGGCACCCGCCCGCGTGGCGGGTTTTCTTTCCCCGAGTCGCGCTCAATTCCCTATGCCATCCGTGCGCTATGGGCCGCTGCTGCACGCTGGCGCCTTCGCTGGTAGTAGGTATCCCCGTAACGTTGCCTGCTTCCTTGCCCCTCTATCCCGTGTAGTTAGCCCCAAATGCGTTATAAAAGATTGGCGTCCAAGGTGCCACCGCCTCTAGGAAACTCTGTCCACTGTCGCGCCTTAGATGTGGGAATCGCAGTTCGTGACGTAGAAGCGGCGTTGAAATGACTGAGGAGTTTCCAGGGCCAGCATACTCTAAAACGGCATTTACCGCGTTCGTGATTGTTGCCTGAAGTAAGTACGGCCTGTCGGAACGCGCAGTCTGCACTGCCTCCTCGCAAAAATCGGCGAAAGCCGAAAAAAATGCAGAGTGGGACCCATAGAAGTAAGGGCCTTTTTGGTTTGCCTGATTCTCCCGAGGCAAAATGAGGGTCCTGGCACCAATGTAACCGGTGCGATGCACCTCATAGCTTAATGTTGGATCGATCCCGCGCGTAAAACTCATAATCCCCTCGATCGACGGTTGCCGCGCATCGCAGAAAAGGGTGATTAGGTGGCGCCCGCTACGATGGGAACCATACATTACCTGGCGCCATTCATCGGCAGTCACATTCCACAAAACTTCCACCGGGACCAGCGGAGTTGCATGAACAAGAATGGCGCATCGACCATTGAGCGGTTGTATAAACCGCGCTTCCTGCGTGGCTGCATATTCAATGGCGTTTTGATTTCCCGCCGCCGCGCTCAACACCGCCTGGCGTACCTCGGAGCTCTTCATGGGTTGCACCGTTTCGCTGTGGCGAATAAAAAAAGTCCTGGTCTTCGTGCCTTCGTAAATCACCATATGCGGCCGCGAAGGACTTGGCGGGACGTGAACGACAACGGCAAACTTTCCGTTTTTCAGTGGGATCGGGTGAGCGAGAAGTCCAGGTATTCTGGGATCGATGCAATCTGCACATCGCTGCTCGATCTGTGTCGCGGTTTGCTTACCGTCCTCAATGCCAACAAGGAACGCCGCCCCATTGTTTTCCCGAGTCGGATCGTTCATTCCGATAAGCAGATGCCCGCCTTCAGCATTAGCAAACGCAGAAACGTCCTTCAGTAACTCGGTATTTGCACGTTCTGGGTTTTTGCCTCCAGACAAGTCCAACTTGTAATCGATTACGCCGGTCGATTCGGATATACGGCGATCCAAAAACTCGACGAGATCTTGCTCGTTAAGCCTTCGGACCTGATCTGCAGTGAAAAACATGCGGCACTAATCCCCCTGACACACTGTTCCACAATTGCACTTTGTATGCACTTCGTGGCTGGTGCAGCCCATCATGTTTCTACATAACCGATTGATTATTGGCGCCCCGAAGACGAATCGAACGTCCGACCTGCCCCTTAGGAGGGGGCTGCTCTATCCACTGAGCTACCGGGGCGCGAGCCCGTATTTTAGCGTAAAATCAGCGCCCGCTTCGTCGCGCTTTTCGTGGGAAATCAATGATCAAGTGGCTGCTGGTCGCATTTCTGATCGGCGTTGCGCTGTTGCTTTGGCGAATCGCCGGTTTTGCCAAACGCAATCTGCCTCAGGCCGGCGCACAAGCGCCGAGTTTCAGCCTGCCGGACCAGAACGGGAAAATACGCGCCGATGCGGAGTTTCGCGGCAAGTGGCTGGTGCTTTATTTTTATCCCAAGGACGACACGCCGGGTTGCACCGAGCAGGCGGCGCGATTTCGCGACACGATGCGCGAATTCGAGGCGCTGGGCGCCGCCGTGTGCGGAGTCAGCGTCGACAACAGCGCGAGTCACGCATCATTCGCGCGAAAATATAACCTGCCGTTCGCGCTGCTCGCCGATCGCAACGGAGAGATCGCAACGCGCTACGGCTCGCTGCGCAATTTCGGCGTTGTGAAGTTTGCGAAGCGCAACACGTTCCTCGTCGACCCGCAGGGTAGGGTCGCGAAGGTGTATTTGGGCGTCAATCCCGCGCGTAACGCGCAGGATGTCGCCGCGGATCTCAAGAGACTGACTGCCAAATGATCAAAAGCCTCGACCACGTGGTGCTTACCACTCGCGATCTCGAAAAATGCCTCGCGTTCTANNCTCAAGTTCGGCGAGCAGAAATTCAACGTCCATCCGCCGGGCTACGATGCCGGCATCAAGGCACGCCATCCGACCCCGGGTTCGCTCGATCTGTGTTTTCTTTCCGATTGCCCGCTCGAAACGGTTATCGCGCAACTGAAGCAGCACAGTATCCCGATCGAGGAAGGGCCGGTCGCGCGCACCGGCGCGCGTTTCCCGATCCGCTCGGTGTACGTGCGCGATCCGGATGACAACCTGGTCGAGATCTCGGTGCCTGAAGATTAAAGCGGGACTACGGGTGAACGAGTGAACAGGTGAACGGGTGAACGAGTAAAGTATCCCCTCTCCCCCGTTACCGGGGGAGAGGGCCAGGGTGAGGGGGCTCACTCGTTCACCCGTTCACCCCGATAATCTGTCTTTATCTGTGGTTCCTGACAATCTTTCATGCCTTTAATAACCCTTGACGGTGTCTGTCTCGCGTTTGGCCACGTTGCGCTGCTCGACCATGCCGATCTTGTGATCGAGTCCGGCGAGCGCATCGGTCTTATCGGCCGCAATGGCGCCGGCAAATCGAGCCTGCTCAAGATTATTGCCGGCGAAATTGCGGTTGACGACGGCAAGCTGTGGCGCGAGCCCGAACTGCGCCTCGCGCTGGTCGCGCAGGAACCCGTGCTCGACACTGACGCGACGGTATTCGACACGGTGGCGGCCGGCCTCGGTCCGGTGCGGCAGCAGCTTCACGACTACCACGATCTTTCACACCAATTGAGCGGAAATGCCGCAAGCGATCCGGCGCTGCTCGAGCGGTTGCATGTGCTGCAGGACCTGCTCGAGCACGGCGACGGCTGGCGCGGTAAATCGCGCGTCGAGGCCGCCATCGCGCGCCTTGGCCTCGATCCCGAGGCAGCTGTCGGCACGCTGTCGGGCGGGCTCAAGAAACGCGTCGCGCTTGGGCGCGCGCTGGTTGCCGAGCCCGCGCTGCTGCTGCTCGACNNGACGAGCCGACGAACCATCTCGATATCGCCGGCATCGAATGGCTGGAACAGTTGCTCATCGATTTCAAGGGCAGCGTGCTGTTCGTTACCCACGACCGCAGCTTTCTCGACAACGTGACGACGCGCGTGATCGAGCTCGACCGCGGCAAGCTTGCGAGCTTTCCCGGCAGCTTCGCCGCCTACCGCCGGCGCAAGGACGAGATGCTCGACGCCGAAGCCCAGCAAAGCGCGAAATTCGACAAGCTGCTGGCGCAGGAAGAGGTGTGGATACGCAAGGGCATCGAGGCGCGCCGCACGCGCAACGAGGGTCGCGTGCTGCGGCTCGAGGCGTTGCGCCGCGAACGTGCCGCGCGCCGCGATCGCATCGGCCACGTCAATTTCGACGTCGGTGAAGGCGAGCGCTCAGGCAGGCTGGTTGCCGAGATGCAGCATGTCTGCAAGAGCTTCGACGGCCGGTGTGTGATCGAGGATTTTTCGTGCGTGATCCAGCGCGGCGACAAGGTCGGCCTGATCGGGCCCAACGGCTGCGGCAAGACCACGCTGCTCAAGCTACTGCTGGGCGAACTTAAGCCAGATGCAGGCACGGTGCGGCTCGGCAGCAAGCTCGCAATCGCCTATTTCGACCAGTTCCGCGCGCAACTCGATGACGATGCGACTCTCATGGAGGTCATCAGCCCCGGCGCCGACTTCATCGACGTCGCGGGCAGCCGCAAGCACGTGATCTCGTATCTGGGTGACTTCCTGTTTCCGCCGGAACGTGCGCGCGCCAGAGTCTCCAGCCTGTCCGGCGGCGAGCGCAACCGCCTGCTGCTGGCGCGGCTGTTTGCGCAGCCGGCCAACGTGCTGGTGCTCGACGAGCCGACCAACGATCTCGACATCGAGACGCTCGAGCTGCTGGAGACGCTGTTGCAGGATTATTCGGGCACGCTGTTCCTGGTGAGCCACGACCGCACATTTCTCGACAACCTGGTAACACAGACGATTGCATTCGAGGGCGGCGGCAAGCTGCTCGAGTATGCGGGAGGCTACGAGGACTGGCGGCGCGCGCAGCGGTTCCGCGCCGAAGCCGTGCGCGGTGTCAGCGGCCCACGAGAGCGCAAACCGGCAGCGCAACCGGTGGCGCGCGCGGCGGCTCGCGCCAAGCTGAGCTACAAGGAAGCACGCGAGCTCGCGGTGCTTCCCGATCGCATCGCGGCGCTCGAGCACGAGCAGGCGCAGATATCGCAGCGGCTCGCCGATCCCGCGCTTTATCGCGGCGGTCACGAGCAAGTCAAAGCGCTGCAGGCGCGGCTTGCCGAAATCGAAGCCGAGCTGGCACACGGCATCGCGCGCTGGGAAGAACTCGAAACGCGGCATAACGCCGCGCAAGCGCCGGTAAAATGACAATCCGTGTTGGGATGAATTCCGGCGATGGCTGATTTCTGGCGCAGTTGCGGCTATAGCCTGCTCGAGCGCGGCGCGGACGGGCGCCTCATCGTTACCGACGATTACCTGCGTGCCTATTTTACGCGCCCCGAACTCGCACCGGTCGAGGGGTCGTGCGCCAACGAGCGCGCGCTGCATGCGGCGCTGATGCAGAATCCGAGACTCAATGTGGAGGAGCGGCGGATTGCGGCGATCCGGGACGATGATGCGCGCGAGAACTACCGCGTGATGCTGCGCTTTCGCGCCCAGCTGCTTGCCGCGCCGTCGCTCGAAGCGTTTTATTGCGGACTGTTCCAGCACGACGTCGCGGTGCCGCCGCTGTTCGTCGACCAGACGGTGCAGGTGATCCTGCGCGGCATCCTCGAGGGTGATGACGATGGTCTCAAGGCGCGCGCGGCGGAGTTGTTTTTCCGTAAACAGCGCGTCAACATCGACAGCGGGGCGATCAGGCTCGCCGACGACGAGACGGTGGAGATGCACGCCACCAGCGGCGCCCTCGGCAATCTCGGCAAGCTGATCCTGGAGGCGCAAACGCCGCTGCGTTCGGTCGAGCTCGACGTACTCGATGCGAAGACTCAAGCCGAATACTGGCGGCGCGATGAGCGCTTCGACACCGTACTGCAACTCAACAGCTCGCACCCCGGCTGTGCCGCGCTGTGCCGCGTACTTGAGGCCTGGATCGCGCACTTCCATTGCACGCCGGTCGCGATCAGCCCGGTGCGCGAAATCCCGGACCAGGAATGGGTATGGCACGTCGGGCTCGACGCCGAGGCGACTGCCATGCTGAACGAGATTTATAATGGCGGCGAGGTGAACACAGAACGCATGAAACGCATGATTGGGCTCTACCGGGTGGACTTCAGAAATCCGTCCGACATGCGCACTGAGCTCGCCGGCAAGCCGGTTTTTCTCGGCCTCGCGGTTACCCCCGACTACCGATTGCGCATGAAGCCGCAGAATCTGCTGCTGAACCTGCCGCTGGCGAGGCGCGCGTGACGCCGCAGGCCGAGCGTTTCCGGCAAATTGTCTCCGGCCCGGACGAAGAGATCAATCTGGCCGAAGCCGCGCTGCTGATCGCGAGCGAGGAGTATCCCGATCTCGACATCGCAGCGTATCTGGCGCGGCTCGACGAGATGGCCGCGACGCTCAAGCGTCGGCTGCGTGCCGACATCAGCCCGGCCGATGCCATCGTTGCGCTCAACCGTTTTTTGTTTGATGAGCACGGCTTCACCGGCAACGCCGCGGATTACTACGATCCGCGCCACAGCTTTCTCAACGAAGTTCTGGACCGCAAGCGCGGCATCCCGCTTACGCTCGCGTTGGTTTATATCGAAATCAGCCGCCGCATCGGATTGCAGGTGCAGGGCGTATCGTTTCCGGCGCACTTCCTGGTCAAATGCCGGTTGCGAAAAGGCACGGTGGTGCTCGATCCCTACGCCAATGGCATATCACTGAGCCTCGATGATCTCAAGCAGCGCATCAAGAGCCTGCGCAACGGTGTGGAGTTGCCGCAATCATCGATAGCGGAAATGCTCGCCACGGCCAGCAATAAGGAGATCCTGGTGCGCATGTTGCGTAACCTGAAAGGGATCTACTCGCACCACAAGCAATGGCTGAAGGCGCTGGCGGCGACGGACCGCATTATCACCGTAATGCCGGATCTGGCCGATGAATACTGCGACCGCGGCATGATTTACTTGAGCCTCGAGTGTTTCCGCGCCGCGTTGTTCGATCTCCAGGCCTATATCAAGATGCTGCCGGAGGCCGCAGACGCCGACACCATACGCCAGAAGGTGGTCGAGCTGCAGGCGGTCGCTTCGCGCTTGAACTGAACCGCAGTAAAGAACCCCGCCGCGAGCGGCGGGGTTCTTTACGTGATCGGCGCGGCGCTGATATTCAGCGGCGTTTATATCTCTACTGCGGTTGGGCCGGGCGCGGCCGGCAAGGAAGGCCATGCGTGAGGCGGGTCGAAAAAATCGGTTTTCGATTGCGCCGTGATTGTCAACAGGGCGAAGCGCTGAAACCAGCCCGGCGAGTTGCAGCAAGGCTGTCAGGCAGACGGCGCCGGGCAGGCGCGCGAAGAAACTAGATAGCGGGAAATGGCTCTGGCGCTGCGCTGGCCGCCGGTTGTGGCGCCGGCGTCTCAGCAGCGGGCGCCTCAGCAGGTGCTTGCGGCTGGGTTTCGGCCGGCGACGCTTCAATCGTCGAATTTTGCGGCGCTTCGAGCGCGGCGCCCGACGGCCTGGCCGGCTCATCGATTTCGGTGCGCGGCTTGGTCTTCAGCTCTGGAAGTTCTTCATCTTCTTTTTGCGGCGGCGGGTTGCCGTCGTAGACCAGGTTGCGGCGCCGTTGCAGGTAGGCATCGCGCTGGAACTCATACGGGTCGAGCGCCGCTTCGTCGAGTATCTTGGTCGAGTCGAGCAAGTTGGCGCGCAGATTGACGAAATATAAACCCCACACCGAGTTACGGGTCACCACATGGTCGCGCCAGATCCAGCGGATGGGATCGACTTTAAAGTCGGCAAACGCGCCAATCGCGTCGCGGAAGGAACTGGGACCTAAAAACGGTATCTGCAGGTAAGGCCCGTCGCCGATACCCCAGCGGCCGAGCGTCTGACCGAAGTCTTCCTTGTGTTTTTCAAGCCCGATTTCAGTCGCGACATCGATCAATCCGGCCACGCCAATCGTCGTGTTTACCGCCAAGCGGCCAACGTCGGAAACCGCATCGGAGATTTTTCCCTGCAGCAGGTTATTGAGCGCGGTGATGATGTCGTAGAGGTTGTTGAAGAAGTTGGTGACCCCGGTGCGCGCGAATTCCGGCAGGACTTCTTTGTAGACGGTCGCGACGGGTTTCATGATTGCCTTGTCGAGACCGTCGTTGAACTGATAGATCGCACGATTGAACGGCTCGAGCGGATCGCGCGGATTATTGGTGCTGGCGCAACCGCCGAGCAAGGCAAGAGACAGCAGGCCCAGCAAAAACGAGGTGCGGAGCCGGGCTGCAGGCAATGTCATGTGGAGTTCCAATTATTCTCGGCGGGCGAATTTTTGCCATTATAACAATCAATTCCGGCAAAAACCAAGGCCCGTCCCGGGATTGTGACGATTATCACACAAAGCACAAAAAAACTGTGCCCGCTAGCAGCCTGTCGGGCTAAACAGTCCGCCCAGGCTGCTAAAAGCAAAACCGGCTGAGCATTCATAATTAGCTCACTCGAGGCGGTCGAATTTGGGGAAAAGCGCGGGTAAATTCGCATATCTGTTTTCCTCTTCCGCAATTCCACTGGCGCCGGTTTTGCATTAGGAGTTTGTCGGGGCTAGGTCCGACAAACTCCTAGGTGATGCTATAATTCCTTTCTGCATCAGCGTCATCCAATCGCGAGGAACCCACATCATGCTGACCAAAGTCAAACCTGCCTTTCAGCTCAAAGACCTGAGCCTGCTGCGCCAGCAGTGCTACATCGACGGCAAGTGGGTCGATGCCGACGACAAGAAGACCATTGCCGTTCACAACCCTGCCGACGAGCAGCAGATCGGCACGGTGCCGAGCATGGGCGTCGCCGAGACCAGACGCGCAATCGAAGCGGCGAACGCCGCCTGGCCGGCATGGCGCGCCAGGACCGCCAAGGAGCGCTCGGCGATCCTGCGCAAATGGTTCGACCTGATGATGGCGAATCAGGAGGACCTCGCGGTGATCATGACGACCGAGCAGGGCAAGCCGCTCACCGAGTCGCGCGGCGAGATCGCCTATGGCGCCTCGTTCATCGAGTGGTTCGCCGAGGAAGGCAAGCGCATCTACGGCGACACCATCCCGCAGCACCAGAGCGACAAGCGCATCGTCGTCATCAAGCAGCCGATCGGCGTGTGCGCGGCAGTGACACCGTGGAATTTCCCCAACGCGATGATCACGCGCAAGGCGGGTCCGGCGTTGGCCGCCGGCTGCACGATGATAATCAAGCCCGCGAGCTATACGCCCTACTCGGCGCTCGCGTTGTGTGAGCTGGCGGAGCGCGCCGGAATTCCCAAGGGAGTGCTCAATGTCCTGACCGGCGCGTCGGGCCCTATCGGCAAGGAACTCACCACCAACCCGATCGTGCGCAAGTTCACGTTTACCGGTTCGACCGAAGTCGGCAAGCAGCTGATGGCGCAGTGCGCGACCACCGTCAAGAAAGTATCGCTCGAGCTTGGCGGCAATGCGCCTTTCATTGTGTTCGATGACGCCGATATCGACGCCGCGCTTGAGGGCGCGATGGCGTCCAAGTTCCGCAATTCGGGCCAGACCTGCGTCTGCGCCAACCGGATCTTCGTGCAGGAAGGCGTCTACGACGAATTCGCGCGGAAGCTCGGCGCAAAAGTCGCCGCGATGAAAATCGGCAGCGGTCTCGAGGACGGCGTGATGCAGGGGCCGATGATCGACATGAAGGCGGTGGAGAAAGTCGAGGAGCATATCGCCGATGCGGTCGGGAAGGGCGCGCGCATCGTGACGGGCGGCAAGCGCCATGCCAAAGGCGGCACATTCTTCGAGCCGACGGTGCTCACCGACGTCAAGACCAACATGAAGGTGACCCACGAGGAAACGTTCGGCCCGGTGGCGCCGCTGTTCCGCTTCAAGACCGAGCAGGAGCTGATCAAGCTCGCCAACGATACCGAATATGGTCTTGCATCGTATTTCTACAGCCGCGACATCGGGCGTATCTGGCGTGTCGCCGAGGCGCTCGAGTACGGCATGGTCGGCATCAACGTCGGCATTATTTCCAACGAGATCGCGCCGTTCGGCGGCGTCAAGGAATCGGGAATCGGCCGCGAGGGCTCCAAGTACGGGATAGAAGAGTTCCTCGAAATCAAGTACCTCTGCATCGGCGGCATCGACAAGTAATCCAGCCGAATTTAGAGGTTGTTAAGGCTACAATGCCATCGCGTCGCAAGGCGCGGTGGCATTTTCGTTTACAGCGGATCCTGCGCCTAAAAACGCGCAATCAGGAGGCAATTGTGTTCGAAGGCTTCAAGACATTCGATATCCAGACCAGCGATTCCCAGGTCAGGATTCACGGCGTCGTTGGCGGCAGCGGCCCGCCGGTGTTGTTGATCCACGGCAATCCACTCACGCACGTGCACTGGCACCTCGTCGCGCCGCGGCTGGCGAAACATTTCACCGTGGTTGCGACCGATCTGCGCGGCTATGGCGATAGCTCCAAGCCGCGCGGGCTACCGGATCACAGCAACTACACATTCCGCCGCATGGCGCAGGACCAGGTCGACGTGATGGCGCATTTCGGTTTCGACAAATTCTGTGTCGCCGGCCACGACCGCGGTGCGCGCACCGCATACCGCATGGCGCTCGATCACCCCGGGCGCGTGCTAAAGTTTGCGAGCATCGACATCATCCCGACGCATTTCGTGCTGACTCATATCAACCGCGAGTGGGCGCTCAACTCCTATCACTGGTTTTTCATGGCGCAGCCCTACGACATCCCGGAGAAATTGTTAGAAGGCAAGGAGCAGTATTACATCGAGAAAAAACTCACCAAGATGGGCATCGGCAAGGGCGGCTTTACGCCGGAGACGCTCGCCGAGTACGCGCGCTGCTGTACGCCGGAAAACCTGCACGGGGTGTGCGAGGATTACCGCGCCGCGGCGACGCTCGATTTCGAGATGGACAAGGCGGACTTCGAGGCGGGACGCAAGATCCAGTGCCCGACGCTCGTGACCTGGGGCGAGAAAAGCCACACCGAAAAGATGTTCAACCCGCGCGAGGCGTGGCCATTGTACGCGGCGAACATCGTCAAGTTCTGCCCGCTGCCGTGCGGCCACTATCCGGCGGAGCAGGCGCCGGATGACACGTACCGCGAGCTTTATGATTTTTTCAGGGCTTAAATCGATGGCGTCGAAAACAATGAAAGAGAAAATTCGGCATGGTTAAGTTCAAAAGGATTTCGTATGACGTGGTGCGCGTCGGTGAGGAGTTCATGTCCGACGACTTTCTTATCAAGCCGGAGGACGTGGAAACGTTCGCCTTCGCCGTGGACGACCACCATCCGTGGTATTTCGAAGACTCTCCCTTTGGTGGAACGATTGCACACCCCGTGTTGCTCGGCAATCAGGCGCTCTTGATGCGCCACAGCAGGTATATCGTGCCGGCCGGGCTGCACGCCAGGATGCAGTTTGAATTCGTCGAGCCTGTTCGCGTCGGGATGCGCGTGCGTTCCTACGGCAAGGTCATCGACAAGTTCGAGAAACGCGGCCGGCACTACATGGTGACCGAATTCACCACCAAGAACGAAGAATCCGGCGCCGTGCTTACACGGGGCCAGTTCACCCAGATGTTGTTTCCGGATTAAGGGGGCAGCCATGGCATTGAGACCCGCAGAATCCATTCGAATCGGCGATGAACTGCCGCCGCTAACAAAGCCGATTGCGCAGCGCCAGATCGATGCGTATTCGGGCGTTCGTCCGTACTCGATACACACCGACGCCGAGTGGGCCCGCAAAAAAGGCTTCGCGGCGCCGCTCGCGCAGGGCATGATGTCGACGGCGTACGTGTCGCAGATGATGGTGCAGTTCCTGGGCGAGGGATTCGTTAAGGGCGGCAAGATGGGAGTCTCCTTCATCAAGCCCGTGCTGGCCGGGGACACGCTGACCGTGCGCGGTTCTGTCAGGAGCAAGGACGCGGAAGGCGCTCATACGCGGGTGACCGTGGAGTTCTGGTGCGAGAACCAGCAGGGCGTCAAGACCATGGTCGGTACCGCCAGCGGTCTCGCGGCCTGATCGGATCGGGCGAAATCGTGGATAACGCGGCTCCTCCGGGCATCGAAACCGATCTTTCGCGCCTGTTCGCACCGCGGTCGGTCGCATTGGTCGGCGCCACCGACCATCCTTCCAACTTCGGCGGTCGGGTATTCAGGGCAATGCTCAAATTCGGATATCCGGGAAAAATCTATCCGGTCAATCCGCGCCTGAAGGAAATTTACGGGCTTACGTGCTATCCCGGCATCAAGGATTTGCCTGAGACACCGGACCACGTCGGCATTATCGTGAGCACCGAACGCGTCTTCGACGTGCTGGCGGATTGCGCCGCCCGCGGCGTTCCGTTCGCAACGGTTTACAGTGCCGGGTTCGCGGAAACCGCCACTGCCGAAGGCCGCGAGCGTCAGGCGCGGCTGGTGGCGTTTGCGCGCGCATCCGGCATGCGCATCATGGGGCCCAACTGCAACGGCGTGATCAACTTTGTCGACCGCTTCGCCATGACGTCCACCGGCGCCATCGGCGGCGCCCGCCGGCCGGCGGGCAATGTCGGCGTCGTGAGCCACAGCGGCGGCCTCGGCCAGATCACCGTCATGTGGCGCGCGCAAATGGCGGGACTGGGCATCAGCTACGAAGCAAGTTGCGGGAACGAAGCGGACCTCGACACGCTCGACTTCGCCCGCTTCATGCTGAGATCCGACACGACGAACATCGTCCTGATGGCAATCGAAAGCATCAAGGACGGCGCCAAACTGCGAGCGGTCGCGCGCGAGGCGCTGGAGCGNNGCGTTCAAGCAGTACGGTCTGATCCGCGTGAACACTTGCAACGAGCTCTACGAAACGGCGATCCTGCTGCGCAATCGGCGCTGGCCAAAAGGCCGGCGCACCGCATCGGTCGCGGCCACCGGTGGGAACATCGTCCATCTCGCCGACATGGGCGCCGATCAGGGGATTTCCTGGGCCGAATACTCGGCAGAAACCCAGGCTGTGCTCAGCGGCATGCTGCCAGGTTACGGCAGCAAGGTGCTGAATCCCAGCGATATGACTTCACTGGCAACCGGCGAGCCTGCCATGTTCAGCCGCGCGCTCAACGTGATCGCAAGCGATCCGAATATCGACGCCGTCGCGCCCATCTTCGCGTTCGTTTCGAGAAAACAGATTGAAAGCGGAGTGCAATTCGTGCTCGAATGTCCGAAGCCGGCGGCCATGATCTGGGTCGGGGCATGCACCGATGATTCCGTGCCTACGGCGGAAGATCTGGTTGCGGCGGGTGTTCCGGTCTATCGCGATGCACTCCCCTGTCTGCGGTCGATGCGGGCGGCCATGGATTTTGGACAACGGGTCGCCGCCCACAAGACGCGGGCGGACGCGCCACAACGGCCGGCCGGAATTGCGGTGCAGGCAGCGCGCGACAAGCTTGGTTGCCGGACCGGAACGCTGACAGAGCGGGAAGCGAAGCTCGTACTGGCCGAATACGGATTTCCCGTCACGCGCGAGAGGCTTGCTCGCAATCCTGCAGAGGCGGTTGCCTATGCCCGGGAAATAACCGGCAGTGTTGCGCTCAAAATCGAGTCCGCTGACATCCCGCACAAGACCGACGCCGGAGCGGTCAGACTCGGGTTAAAAGGCGACGACGCTGTGTATCGGGGATACCTCGAAGTGATCGAAGCCGCTGCGCGCTACGCGCCGGGCGCGCATAACAATGGCGTATTGGTTCAGGAAATGGTGCCGCAGGGTGTCGAGATGATGCTCGGCATCATCAGGGANNCGCGGCATGCCGCCGCGCGATATCGATTACCTTTGCGATCTGATCGTCAGGATGTCGTGGTTCGCGCATGATTTCGCAAGCGAAATCGTCGAAGTCGATATCAATCCGTTAATCGTAATGGAGCGCGGCGCCGGCGCCCGCGTCGTTGATGCGCTTATCGTGCGGCGTGCATCGACTTGCACAGTCGAGAACATCTGACATATAGCATGATTACTGCATTCCCCATTTTGGTGACGGAACAATTCTGAATTTGGTGTGGATTTGGTGCATGGCCCCTTTGATTCGATCCATCCACAGCGCATAGCGCCCATTTCACTATTCCACTGGCTTACCATGACCCCGATTGCTCATATCATCAACGCAAGACGGACAAACTGCTAGGAGTGGCAGACAGGACTGCAGCTTACGCGCCTGATTTCATACGAAAAAGAGTCTCTCTATGGCTGTATAACACGGTCCGTTTTGTTAAAACCGCCAAATTTATCTGGACTTTTGCAGCTAATACCCGTGGTGATTAGGTGAAAAATAACACATTAAATTTATGTTTGCTACATATTATATTTATAGCATACAATAGATACTTATTTAAATATATTACGTTAATATGACGTACAAACACGAAAAATTCGTTAAACTTGCTGAAAAGCGGGTGCCGAGGGCCATAAGGGAGCTTCGGCTGATCGGGAACCTGTCAAACAAGCATAACTACTCATACACGGAGAAGGACGCTCAAAAAATTCTCGGTGTGCTTGAGTCGGAATTGAAACTTCTGAAAAACCGTTTTTCTTCCGATGACGGCCGTACCACGCCAGTATTCAAACTTTGAGGCGAAGACAGTATGAGCAAACCAAAGTGGACGCTTGAACGTGTGCCCCGCATGGGTGGTGCGACCGGCGAAGCATTTGTGAACACGTTGCAGGGCACCGGCATGACCCCATCTTCTGTCCTTGCGCGGGAGGCTATCCAAAACAGTACCGATGCCTGGCGACACGATACCGCCGACAAGGTTCAGGTCGTATTCCGCCGCATTAGTCTTATTGGCAAATCAAAGGAAGCGTTCATAAAGGAGCTTGCGCTTAAAAGTGAGTTTGCAGCACGCAAGAAGGTGCTTGGATTTCAGCACGACCATTGTCTTAATTCACTCAAGAAAGAGGACGAGCCACTTAGACTGTTATACATAGAAGACTTTGGCACGCATGGGCTCTACGGCGACCCACACGACCCCAAATCCCACTTCTTCCGCCTCTTACTTTCTCTTGGCGATGGCACTAAATCCCGGGATAGCGAAGGTTCGGGTGGTTCATATGGATATGGCAAATCGGTCTACTCTGCAAACAGTCGCATTCATACTATCGTCGCCTACAGCGCATTCAGTCCCAAAGACGACAAGCACAAACATTACGCTCGGTTGATGGGCTGTGCATACCTCCATGCACATCGCTATGACGAGGAAGATTACAGTGGACGCGCATGGTTCGGCGTACCCTCAGCAGAACACAGCCAACAAGTGGTCGACCCGCTACACGACGATGCCGCCCATAGACTTGCTCAGACCCTTGGGTTTCAAATGCGAGACAAGGATTCCCCAGGCACTTCGATTCTTATCGTTGACTGCGGGGTCGATTGTGAGGAATTGCGCGCCTCTATTGAGGACTGGTGGTGGCCACGACTATTAGATGATTCGCTGGGCCTAGATATCAAACTTTTCGAGGGTGACAATCTTTTGCAGCCGCCGCGACCGCGTTCTCGGCCCGATCTCAAGCCGTTCATCCATTGCTTTGAAATGGCAATCAACCGAAGCCAGCCGTCCGGCAAGGAAGACAAGGCCGGCGTCATGAACAAGTGGAATGGTGACGTTACGCCAGGAAGCTATGGCTATTGCATCCTTGACGAAAAGGCCCTTGACGACGAGGCGCTCCAGCAAAAAGCCGGTCAGGTAGCGCTTATCCGCACCCCGCGCATGGTAGTCTCGTATCTGCCCGTCGGCGGCTCGTTACCCCTGCCATGTGTTGGAACGTTTGTTGCAACTCCTGAGGTCGATAATCCACTGAAAATCTCTGAGCCGCCTTCTCACGATAAATGGGACCACAACTCCGCACGCCTTCTTGAACTCGCGAAAGATGATGGGCCACTGGTAAAGGCGATCATCGACCGACTTAAACAGGGGTTGCGAAAGTTTTCTTACGAGGCAGCTCCACCAGCATCGTCAAAGGACCTGCGGTTGAAATCTTTAGAGCGGCTACTGGGAAATCTCTTCAAGCCACCGACGAAGGGCGGCGGTGGACAGGGTTACCCGGCTGACCCTATTGAGATAAAGTTTGTCGGGCAGCCCCATGTACTAGCGGATGGCAACGGCCTTCGCACGGCGGGTAGTTTTCGCGTTGCATTGGCAGACGACGCCGACAAGAAACAAGCTAAGGTTTCTGTAGAAGTTGAGTGCTTGGTGGTTGAGGACGAAGGCGTATCACGAGAGGACCCCATTATGACCACCCTCACCACTACCGAAATTTCGCACAAAGAAGACAAGGACAAACCGGGGCGCCTAGTGTTCAAGCTAGACCAGGACATCCATCCTGTCTTCAATTTTAAGACCGATGTCTATCGGCCAGATTGGACTACCCGCATCCGCGTACTGGTGAAGGAGATCGCGTGATGATCAAGCCAGAGGAAACGACTGGATCCAAAACGAATTGGGAACGGGAAGAATCCAAGGTTGTACGTCCGTTCAAATCAGCCGACGATTATCTTAAGGATGCCTCGTTCCGCCTGTATGTTGATTCCAACTTTGAACAGGGCCCGGTATTTCAAGTAGATGATATCGACAAAGCGCGGTTATCTCCATCCATTCAACTGAGCGCACCACCCAAAGACCTTGAGGACCTGGTGGGAGTCCCACTCAAAGACCTAACGCTGTTGATCTCTATCGAAGATCGCGTCTTGAAAAATACCACAGTTCTGCATAATATAAACCTTGCCAATGCAGAGGACGGCATCATTGAGCTTGGAAACGAAGCGCTTGAATGTGCATGTTGGGCGGGTGATACGCGAGTTCATATTGCTGCCATCCTCTCCAAGAATCGGAAAGCAGCTCTGGGCCTTGCGAAGCGCGCGGGAAGTTGGATTGCCAAAAAAAGCTTCCATGTCACGCGGACCCGCGATAACGCGACATTCAGCATTATTCCTGTCAACGAGGACTTTTTCAGGTCTAGGGGGCTTCCGACCTCAACGACGTATTACGTCGATATGTTGGGATCTGATTTCAATCAGCCGTGCGAAGACATGCCCGATCTCGTCAAAGTCTACCTAAGTGAGTCTGTCAATGCGGCGCTTGCGCGCAATGAGGATTTACCTGTTGCCAAGGCGCTCATCAAGACGATCTATGTCGATGTTGTCACGAGCATCGTGACGGTTGGATTTGGAACTCTCCAAGCTGGGGCTCAAATCCTTCCAGATAGCATCCTTGATGTCGTAGCCACTCGCCTGACAAAGGCGACCGGCATTACCCAAGCAAAGTTGATGCAGTATGCGAAAGAAAGCAACGGAACGCAGATGCAAGCAGTTATTCAAGCCGAGGCTGAGCTGACTCGTACAATGTTGGCAGCATCAGGCCGGAGGTTGGCATGAGCAAATACTTCGTTATGTCAGGCGAGGACGCACTCAAGTATCTGAAGGCACGGGATAACGGTGATGAACCATTGCCCGACGACTTCCAGCGCACGCATGGCGCTGGCGAATTGATGAATATGGCGGCCATCGATAAACTCGGCAGTGAGTTACGCAAACTCAAGAAAAGTTTTCCGACGAAACTTAGAAAAGCCGATCCAGAAGGTGGCCACTTTGAGCAGCAAGCGTGTTCGATTGTTCACCGCGCCCTTGCCGATTGCGATCCGACGGCGCTGGCAGACAACGAGTTCTGGATTTGGTTGGCCGTGCTCAAGTATGCGGATATCGTGGAATGGCGATTTGGGGCGACCGGACGGCACGCGGCGCCCGCGAATTACGGTATTGGACAACGCATCGAAAATATGTTCTTTCGACTCTGGCTTCGGGCCGAACTTGTAAGAGAACCCAAAGCGAAGGATCCTTATCACTTGGCAAAAACCGGGGACCAAGACTTGTGGCGCTCCCACATATTGCGTCAGGCTTATGCAAACTCTCGTTTGATCGCGAAGGCTCTATTGCGCCTTCAGGCCGGACAGCTCTCGGTAAAGAGACTTACGGTTGAGAATGTTCGGGAGTTGGCAAAACGGCTTCGACGTTTACATGCAAACGTCGTTTTTGAGTTCTTGACCTTCAGTCAAGCCGAGGGCCTAGTGCTTGAGCTAAGTTCCGATCTCAAGAAAGGCAAGTAATCCTTTGGTAATGATTCAGGAAAAGTTCGGCAAAACGCCGAAGAGTATTGTTCGGACGGTAGTGGCCGGCGCATTGAAAGCGACATCCACAATCAGAGCGAAATCAACTGACGATACTCCGTTGCCACATCAATGGTGGCAGCACGTCCTCCGAGGCGTTCAGCCAGATATTAAGCGTGCCGGCACGATTCATACGGTTGATCTGTTCTGTGGGTCGGGAGGCCTCTCGCTTGGAGCTGCCGAAGCCATTGATGCCGTCGGTATGAACCACGTAGCCCTTGCCGCCATAGATACCGATGGCGCCGCACTTGCGGTTTACAATCGAAACTTCAACCCAGCGGTTGCGCTTCAAGCGAATGCCGCTTCCTTCGTCGATTACCACGTTTATGGTCGCGGAGAGAGTGCCGAGTTCGCATACGTACCCGAAGTCATTGACGACCGCCTTGGCTCGTTCATAGGACGAGTTGACTTAGTTCTAGCTGGCCCACCGTGCCAAGGGCATTCCAATCTAAATAACCATACGCGGCGCAGTGACCCTCGAAACATGCTGTATGTTTGTACTGCCGCGGCAATAGTGGCACTTAAGGCCCGCATGGCCGTTATCGAGAACGTGCCGGAAGTAACCAGCGACAAGACAGACGTTGTCGGAACGGCGCGCAAGGTACTTCGCGCGTCCGGTTACTATGTCAGTGACGTCGTTCTAAATGCCACAGAGTTAGGTGGTGCGCAAACGCGAAAACGGCATTTCTTGATTGCGACACAAAAACCGCATGTAAACATCAAGGACGCCGCAAAATGCCTTGAGCGCCCCGCGATGACCCTAAGAGAAGCAATTGGTGACTTGGATGGTGCCGAGAAGAGGACGTTTATGGACGAAGTACCGATGCTCTCGGCTGAAAACCAGGTTCGTATCGACTATCTTTTTGATCATAGACTATATGACCTCCCAAACGAAGTGCGCCCCGACTGCCACAAGAATGGGCACACTTATCCGTCGGTATATGGCCGCCTTCGCTGGAACAAACCCTCTCAGACTATTACGACCGGCTTCTTGACGCCCGGCCGCGGACGATACATTCATCCCTCCCGACGTCGAGTGATTACCCCTCGCGAGGCCGCGCGCATCCAGGGCTTCCCCGACAGTTTTGTGTTCGCGCCTAATGGCGAGACGCCCACACGCATGCTACTTTCGAAATGGATCGGGGACGCAGTACCGAGCTGGCTAGGTTACGCGGGCACACTTACTGCGCTTTCCGGTTACTGATTGGATACCGTCGACCGACTCACGCGAAGCCGAATAATGGCTTCGGTACCTCGGCACAATTCAAAGCCGGAGATTCGACTACGGAAGCGACTATTTCGGCTTGGCTTCCGCTATCGACTTCACGTCAAATTGTTGCCTGGTACGCCCGATATCGTACTGCCAAGATTTCGACTTGTTATATTCGTTCATGGTTGCTTTTGGCACCGTCATGCCAAGTGCAAGCTCGCCACAACACCGACCACTCGGCAAAAGTTCTGGTTGAAGAAATTTCGAGAAAACGTTGAGCGAGATAAGCGCCAGCGAAGCGATTTGCGAAAATTAGGATGGCGATCAGTTGTCGTTTGGCAGTGCGAAATCCAACGTTCTATCGAAAGGGCTGCTGAAAAGGTAACGCAAGCCATCTCTAGAAAACATACAAGCAAATCATTTCGGGTCAGAGTGAGGTCGCCCGGATTCCGAAAACCGCGGAGCAGGTCAGGTGTTAAAATATCAGTATTGAAAGCGTAATCGTCTCGAAACCCGCATGCAAAAAAGTGGGTCAGTGTAACTTTCCCGTGGGCAATACGCGAATCGGTGGCCGGGAAGGCGGAGTAAGGCGTCAGAGATGGACTGCAGGCGAGGCGCCTGCGCTAGCGGGAAATCCGCACGCTACGTTCTGTGGGAACCGGAGGCGGGCGCCTGCCTCCGGTGACACGGTGGGATCGTTTAGGTTTCCTGACCGCCCTATCCCGATTTACTTTCCGTGTAAATTTGATTTACATAAACCCTTTCAGCCTTCATTTCAGTTCGCGGTCAGGCCCGTTGCACGGTTGACTTTTCCCCACTTCTCGATTTCTGAATGGATGAACGCTGCAAATTCATCAGGTTGGTCTCCGACTGAGGTGAAGACTATATCGTGCATGCGTTTGCCTACTTCCGGGCGGTTTAACGCTGTGACCGTCGCCTCGCGGATTGCAGTGATCACCTCTTTCGGCGTCTTCGTCGGGACCATGAGACCGTACCAGAACCCGGACTCAAAGCCAGACAATCCGAACTCAGCGATCGTCGGTAGCTCGGGCATCGAGGGCAGACGCTTGGCGCTCGTCACGCAAAGAGCGCGTAGCCGCCCTGACCGCACCGGCTGCAGCCCCGTCGATAGCGGCGCAAAATAGACCGAAGTCTCGCCGCTGATGACCGCGGTAATCGCTTCGCCGCCGCCCCGGTAAGGCACATGCAGCATGTTCACGCCGGCCAATGTCTTGAATAACTCCGCGAATACAAACGTACCGGAGCCAAGACCTGCTGAGCCGTAATTGATCGTGCCTGGCTTTGCTTTCGCTAGCTTGACAAGCTCCGCGATCGACTTCACGGGCAACGAGGGATGTACGACAACAATCACCGGGGACGAGCCAAGCCGCGTCACGGGAGAGAAATCGCGCACGAGATCGTATGCCAAGTTGCGGTAAAGCGTAACATTGACGGTATGACTTTGCGCTACCTGAAGCACTAGGTAGCCGTCAGCCGGTGCCTTCGCCGCGAACGCCGCTGCAATGTTGCCCCCCGCGCCGCTTCGGTTTTCCACGATGACCTGCTGTCCGAAGATTTCGGTGAGCCCCGCGGCGACAACGCGGCCGATAGTATCAGCGAAGCCGCCGGCGGAGTCGGTCACCAGGTAGCGGACGACTTTGGTCGGATAATTCTGCGCCCAGCCGCCGGCGGCAAATTGCGTCAGCAGTCCTGTCATTAGCAGCATCTTTGCGCAGAACCGAATCATCACCATGACAGACCCTCCTTGTTGGAAACCCCGATGCACGCCTGATTGTAATGGAACTCTTGAACGAGTAACCACCTTTGAGCGCGCCGCGCCAGGACAACGGGAAATTTCACCGGCGCACATGAACTGAGTCTGAGCACGTCCACGAGCTTGGTCGGGTGCATGTCAAAGCCTGCGATACCGCTTGCCCGTTAATCGGCTTCAGTTCCATATCCCCTCATGGCCATCAGCATCACACTGCGTTAGTGGACCTCCCGCCGCTGGCGGCAGGACTACCCGCGCTCGCTCGCTTCAATGACGCCTCCCATTCGTGGGCGAAACGCCTTTTTGTCAGCCTATTCTCGCTCGTATCGATATTCGTGCGCTCTGCTGTTGAGCCGTTACATCATCATACGCCCACCGTTTATGTCCAAAACGACGCCGTTAATATAGCCAGCAGATTCGGATGCCAGAAAGAGAATCGCCTGCGCGTTGTCTTCGCAGGTCGCAAGGCGTCCCAAGGGCACTTGCGCGACGATGCGCTCAATATCTTGTTTGCTGCGCAGAGCTTCAATGCGCGGAGTTAACGTCGTGTACGGTGCGATTGCGTTCGAAGTAATTCCGCAGGAACCGAGCTCATAGGCGAGATATCTCGTGAGCTGAACGACTCCCGCCTTGGCAGCAGCGTAGGCGGGAGACGATGGCCCGTGAACCGTCCGGCCCGAAATCGATGCGACATTGATGATCCGGCCCGCTTTGGATTTCTTCAGCACCGGTATCGCAGCGCGGCACGTAAGAAATACGCTTCGCAAATTCAAGGCAACGGTGCGGTCCCACTCTTCGGTCGAGATCTTTTCGACAGTAGTGACGGCCGCGTAGCCGCCGACGCAGTTGACTAGGATGTCCAGACCCCCGAATTCCGCGACGACACGTGCTATGGCGGTGTTGACCGAGCTCTCGTCCATTACGTCCGTGGGCACGGCGAGCGCGCGGCCGCCCCCGCCGGTAATCTCGGCGACAACGCGTTGCGCGCCGGCTTCGTCGTGGTATAGCAAGGCAACGCTGGCGCCCTGGTCTGCGAACGCTCGTGCGGTTGTTGCACCGATGCCCTGCGTGGCGCCCGTCAGCGCGACTACCCGCCCGCTGAACTCATTGTAAGTGGGCATCCCTGGCCTTTGTCGCGAGAACGTGCTTCGGTGTCGAGCATCACTCGACTTTCGCTCCCGTTGCTTTGACAACCTTGCTCCATTTTGCGATGTCGTTCTTGATGAGGGCAGCCAGTTGTTCGGGCGAACTGCCCACCGGTTCCGCGCCCTGCTGCAGCAAGCTTTCCTTCACATCATTGAGCCTGAGCGCTTTGGCGACCTCACGCTGAAGCTCGTCGATGATGGGCTGCGGCGTTTTCGCGGGCGCGAGCAGCGCGTACCAGGCGGTAGATTCGTACCCCGGCAATCCGGATTCATCTACGGTCGGCACTTCAGGCATCAGGCTGAAGCGCTTGAGCGAAGTGACCGCAATCACGCGCAATTTCCCGGTCTTAATATGCGGCAAGGTGATCACCGCAGTGGTAAACGTGAGATGTGACTCGCCGCTGATGAGCGCAATGAGCGACTGCGGACCACCTTTGTAGGCGACGTGGGTCATTTTGATGCCGGCCATCGTATCGAACAGCTCTGCCGAAAGATGTGCCGGCGTGCCCGGACCGATGGACGCATAGAGAATTTCGCCGGGACGTTTTTTCGCGAGCTGGATGAGATCCTTCACCGTCTTGACGGGCAGAGTCGGATTCACGACGATCACATTGGGAACCGTCGCAATGAGCGTGACTGGCGCGAGATCGCGCACGGTATCGAAACCTTGCCGTGTGTAGAGGGCAGCGTTCGTTGCCAAGCTCGAAAATGTCGCGAGCAGCGTGTATCCGTTCGGCGCTGCTTTCGCCACCATTTCGGTTCCGATGTCACCACCGGCACCCGTTCGGTTGTCGATCACAATCGGCTGGCCGAAACGTTCATTCAACTTGGGAGAGAGGATGCGTGTGACGGAATCGATGCCGCCGCCCGCGGGAAACGGTACGACGATTCGAATGAGGTTGGTGGGATACGATTGCGCTGCTGCGCTTGCGCTCAGCAACAGAACCGCAATCACCATAATGAGCCGCTCACATCCATATCCACGCAATGCCATTGTGCACTCCTCTTCACTATCCGATGGGCAACGCCGTCTGGAACCCTGCGCCGTCAACGCAGACTGGCGACAATTTCCCGAACGTCACTGACCGTTTCCAGTTCTGTGAGCAACTTGAACGCGCGCTCGGAGCGCACCCGCTCGACGTGGCCCTGAGTGCATTCGAGAAACTTCTGCTTCCGTTCCTCCAGTTCGATGGGCCGGCCACCACTGCCGCGATTGTTGACCCGATAAATCCGGCGCTCGAACGCTTTTCCACCCAAGAGCTCGATGCGTATTTCGGTGAATTCGTTCTGCAGAAACGTGGCGTCCCCATGCAACTCCGGGTGGACCACCATTTCCACGCGTTCCATCAAGCGCTGCAAGCGCCCGTCGTGCAGCCGGCCTTCACTGAAATGCGACAGATTCAATGCGCCTTCCTGCAACGCCGTCGCGATACAGAAATGCGCCGAGAATCTCGCCTCGTAAGTAGTTCTCGGGCGATTAAAACAAAGCGTGCGCGGCACGAGTTCGTGCACACGGAGCTGCACGCGGCTCACTTTATCCGCTGTGAAGTCATGCTCGCTCATCAAATCGAAAAGTCCGTCGAGCGCGGAGTGAATCAGGCCGCAGCAGGGGTACACCTTCACGACCAGCCCGGGTTCCACGAGATCGTACTGCGCGCCCAAGCCCTTAAGCATAGTCTCCAAGTCGTAGTTGCCCACGCCGTTGAAGGAATTGCAATAGCCCCATTCGGCTTCAATCGAGCTCAAGTGCGCTGTGAATCCGCGCTGTGCAAGACGTGCAGCAAACACACCGTTGCGCGCGGCTTTCGCCATGTGAAATACCTTCACCATGTTTCCCATCATGTTGCGCAGCCCGGACGATTCGGATGCCGCCAGGCCGATCGCATCGCGCATGCGCTCGACGTCGAGCTTCAGCAAGCGCGCCACTCCCACCGCTGCGCCGAAGTGCGCAAGCGTCGAAGTCGAATGCCAGCCTTTGGACCAATGGTGCACACCAAGCCCGCGCGCGATGGCGACTTCCACTTCGTAGCCCGCAGTGAAGGCTGAGAGCAGCTCGCGGCCCGATACGTTGCCTTCTTCCTCCGCCACTGCGAGCAATGGAAACAGCACTGCAGTCGCGACAAAACCAACGGGCAGACTCAAGCTGTCGTAATCCAGCGCATGTGCCGACGCAGCGTTTGCAAACGCAGCGCCCGCATCGGTCAAGCGTGCAGTACTGCCAAGAACGGTGCTATGCCCGTCGCGAAACTCGCTCGCTGCAAGTTGATGCAAGAGCGTTACCGACTCCTCCTTCAGGCCCGTGAACACGGTGCCGATCGAATCTGCGATCGCGACTTTGGCCTGATCTCGAACAGCGGCAGGAATACTTTCGTAGCGGATGTTGACTGCAAACTCGGCAAGCTGCTTCGTAACCTCGAGTATCATATATTATGTTCTCGTCATTTTCTTGAAATGCTGTTGCGCTTTTCGGACACCGTCGGCACGTCGGGCTATCGAATGAGCAATGCCGCGCGGCCCGTGACTTCTCCACGTTCGAGGCGCTCGTGCAATGCCTCCGCCTGCTCCATGGCACGCACTTCGGTGACGATAGGCCATACCTCGCGGCGCGCAACGAGGTCGAGCGTATCGAGAATGTCCGAGCGCGTCACGTACCGGCTGCCGAGCAGGTCCTGCTCCTTCAGCAGCATGTCGAGGGAAGAAACTTGGAACGATTTGCCGGCGCCACCGAGCGTCACCAAGCGGCCGTGCCGCCCTAGAGCTTTTGCGCCAGCTTCGAGCGTGGCTGTCGAGGATACATAGTCAATGGACACATCGATGCCGCGGCCTTGGGTGAGATCGAGCAACGCCTGCGTTACATCGCAGGAGGATGCATCGATCACGTGCTCGGCGCCTGCCTTGCGACATGCATCGAGCTTGCTCGCAATGGTATCCACCGCAATCACTCTGGCGTGCGCCCATTTAGCCATCATAACCTGATGGATGCCCAGTCCGCCGCCTGCGCCGAACACGGCGACCGTTTCTCCCGACTTCACGCGAGCGCGCCGCAACACCTTGTACGGCGTCGCCAATGCGTCCGTCACCACGCCGATTTCTGCCGGATGCGATTTGTAATCCAGATTTTCTGGCAGCTTGATGAATACGTGCGCGGGGAGCTTGATGTACTGCGCGTAGCCGCCGTCACAATTGATTCCCACGTTGCCGCCGGTGTTCTCGCATAACGGTTCGAGGTTCGCCAGGCACGACCGGCAATACCCGCAATTAAGATAGTAATACGCGGTAACGCCGTCGCCGATCGCAAGCCCTCTGACTCCGGCGCCGACAGCAACGATCTCCCCAGTGATCTCGTGCCCGATAATTCTCGGGAATTGGGCCGCTATCCGGCCGGCCTTGATGTGCTGGATGGTGAGGCCGGACCCGCAGGCAATTACGCGTGCGACAGCTTCGCCCGGTTCTGCGAGAGGATCGGGTAGTTCAACCATCTCAAAGGGCGTCTTGGGCGCTCTAAGGATCAGTGCTTTCATGAGTTCCCCCTGAATTACCCTCAATCCTTGAACATGAAATTGGCGGCTTTCAGAAAAAGCGTTCGATTGACGCCGTCCGAATGGAGAAACGCCGCCGCATCGCGCACCAGTTTTTCAACGCCGAACTCTTTCATGTAGCCGTGGCCGCCATGTATCTCCATGCACCACGTGGCGATTTTCCAAGCCGCCTGGGCCGCCATGGCTTTGGGTAGGGCGCCCAGCGTCTTGTCCCAACCATGTTCCTGGTGATCCGCAAGCCAGCAAGCACGATGAATATAAGACCGTGACGCATCGATCAGCATGCGCATTTCCGCGAGCTGCGCGCGTATTCCATCATGCTCGATCAACGGCTTTCCGCCCTGCACGCGGATCTTCGCCCATTCAACCGCTTTCTCGTGCAGGGCAACCGCAACGCCGAGGACCGAAGCACCCGCATACGCGTTGCTCTGCGGAAAAAATTCGGCCAGGACATGGAATCCTTTGCCGACCTTGCCCACGACGTTCGAGTCGGGGATGAAACAATCCTGAAAAATGAGCTCAGCATTGTTCGCAAGCCGCTCCCCCATTTTGTCGTGCACGCGGCCGATGGTGA
>PLYS01000552.1:29505-30188 GCA_003153455.1 Betaproteobacteria bacterium
CGGATTTCTGGGCAGTGGTGCGAAACGGTGTGGGATAGGGAAGGAAATAGTTCGACGCGTTGTCGGGCTCGGTGATACCGATAGCCAGCATGCCGCGCGGATCGGCGGCAAATTTCGGCAGCACGCGGCCGCGCTGTTCTTCGTTGAGCGCCTTCTCCATGATCTGCGCAATCTTGAGTGTCTGCGCGAAGATCACCGACACACCGATATCGCCTTTAGCGAGTTCCTCGATCACCATCGCCGTCGTGAGCGAATCGGTGCCTAGGCCGCCCCATTTCTCGGAGAGCGTCATGGTACGGATACCAACCTCGTGCGCCTTCTCGACGATCTCCCNNGGCTTCACTTCTTCTTCGACAAAGCGCGCCACCGTCTTAAGGATCGCGCGCTGGTCATCGTTCATGATGAAAATTTGTTCCACTTTGCTTTACTCCCGTCTATTCGCTTTGAAGTATGCCGTTCATCATCTCGTGTTGCTCGCTTGACGGGCAGCGACTCTAGCTATACCGCTTTTCCCGACCGTCGTCGGCATACCAGTCAAAAGCCGCATCGGTAAGATTCACGATGATGCTCTGGAGCTCCGTATATTCCTCATACGCAATTATTCCGTTTTCGTGCCCGAGGCCGCTCATCTTGATTCCGCCCCAGGGGGACGCGGGCCCGATGCGATGATGATCGTTGATCCA
>PLYS01000140.1:0-7123 GCA_003153455.1 Betaproteobacteria bacterium
TTGATGGCTTTGAGCAGGCCGATCTGGGCGGCGAGCGATTCGCTGTCTGTCTCAATACCCGTGGCGGTGGTGACCAGTCCGCGGTTAGCGATCCACTGCGCGATGGTGGGGTCGTCCACGCCGATGATGACGACGCGGTAATCGGTAAGCAGTTTTTTCTCGATGGCTTTACCAAACGGCAGGGCATACAGCACCTCGCCAAAGAGGGTGGCGTTATCCATGCCGACCACTTCGACACCGCGATCTTCGGCAGCTTTCTTGACGTTACTGGAGTAGGTGCGCGGGGTGGCGGTGGCAAATAATCTTTTGGCACTGCGTATCTGCGCGTTGTCGAGGATGGTGGNNGGACGCTGCTGGTGTAGGTGCGCGGGGTGGCGGTGGCGAATAGCCGCTTGGTGCTGCGTATCTGCAAATTGTCGAGGACGGTGCTGAAGTCGCTGCCGACCTTGCCCGCGCAACGATGGGCTTCGTCTGCCACGACCAGATCAAACGCGGGGATGGCCGGGTCGGCTTGGGCTGCGGCGATGACAGAAGAAGATTGGTAGGTGGAGAAAACCACGCGGTTGCCTACGCCGCTGAGGAAGCGTTTTACTTCGTCGGCATCCGAGGTGACGGGGAAGGCCAAGTCGGCCACGCTGTGGATAGCTTCGTCGTTGCCTCTTGTGCCGACGGTTTGATCCGAGCAAACGCACAGCACTTCAAACGGGGTGGCGGCAGCGAATGTCCATTCGCGTAGAAGCTGGGACAGCAGCCCCAATGACGGAACCAGCACCAAGGTACGTTGCGCATCCAGGTGTTCCTTGATCCAGAGCGTGACGTAAGTTTTGCCTGTGCCGCAGGCCATAATGAGCTGGCCACGGTCGGCGGTTTGCAGACCTTGCACAACGGCGATTCTGGCTTCGTTCTGGTGGTCACGGGGCGTGGGAGCGGCTTTGCGTTTGGCTTGCGAGAGGGCGGCAAAGTTGGCGGGATAATCCAGCGCGGCGCGCTCAAAGTCAGATAGGAGAAACCGTATGACGGGTTTTTCTTGTGCATCGCAAACTTGTTTTGCGTTGCCGCCGATGCGGTCGGTGGTGGCAATCAGCAGGCGGTGCTTAATGCTTGGCCTGTTCGATTCGCTGAGGAATTTATCGACATCGTGTTTGGTGATGTCGTAGTCAGGCGAGTAGCACTTGGCCTGCACTGCCCAATGCTCGCCGTTCTTGTGGCGGAACACAAGGTCAACGCCGCAATCCATCCCCCAACGTTCCGGCCACTCATCCCACAACCACACTTGGTCAACCTGCGTAGCCCATTCAGGATCGGCTTTTAGAAACCATTTGACGAAGTGCTCGAACTGCTTGCCACGTCTGGCGGGATCGGCATCTAAGCTGCTATAGAAATCGGAAAACTGACCTGTCATTTCGTACTCAACTATTCCGCAGCATCAAGCCGCGCGAGCCAACGGCATATTCACATCAATCTCATCCCACGGCATAAACACTTTGCCCGCCGAATCCTTCTCGATAATACCCAACTGCACCAGTGCGGTATTGCTGGATTAATACGTGGCTCAATTCAAAATGGCTTCCGCAAAAGGCAAGTCGAGGAGAACACTACCGCTCGTAGTATATATGGGGTCGGTGCAAATATCCGCGACAGCCTCCGCATCCCCCGCCCCGCCGTCAAGCAGCAGTTGCGATAGACACGCCGTTGTAGCGCAGGCGCCTCGCCTGCAATCGTACGGAGCAGGCGAGGCGCCTGCGCTACGTTTTTTTGAAACGAGCGACGTTATGTTCCAATGTCGGAGGCCGGGCGTTACAATTACGACTATCATTTGAACCGAGGTTTGCATTGGACACTTTCACGCTCCCCAAGACGCTAACGCGCCGGCTCGGTCGGGTAGCGCAGCAGACCGGCGCGCGCGCCGAATCCCTGGTGCGCGATGCTGTCAAGGGCCATCTCGACTATCTGGAATGGCTCGGCCGCAGCCTCGACGAGGCGGAGGAGGAAGCCGGGCGCGAGGGCTGGCTCGGCACCGCACAGGTCCGAGGTGCACTCGCCGCCGAAATCGGCGGGCACGGACGTGGCCGCTCCAAGGTGCGTTGACTGGTCGCCGCGGGCATTGCGCGATCTGATCGCGATCTTCCGCCACACCGTTGCCGAGAATCCGCACGCAGCAGCAGAGCAGACGGAATATTTCATCAGGCGCGCCGAGACGCTGGCGCGTTCGCCACGCTTGGGGCGGCCGTCGCGCTGGCCCGGCCGGCGCGAGCTGGTGCTGACGCGTTATCCTTACTCGATCTACTACCGCGTTACGGGCAAGCGAGCATACGTCCTGCGTGTCGTGCATCAGCGGCGGCTTTTCCCATAGCCCATCGCGGATGTCATGCGCGGTAGCCGCCACGGTGTAAAGATTCGCCCGTCAGCGCGACTAAACTCGGCTGCGGGAATCCGCGGCAGGATTAACGGTCTGAACAACAGGAGGTAACATCATGGAACGACGCTCTTTTCTAAAAGGTCTGTCACTCACATCCTTCGTTTTCGGGCTGCCGGCGCGCGTGCGAGCGGCATCGCCCGCATCGACGAAAGAAATCGAGGAAATGCAGAAAAACTGGAAGACGCTGCTCGCCGACGGCGCGGATATCGCAGCTTCCGCCACTCCCCCGCTCAAGCGCGTCAACGCGGAATGGAAAAAAACTCTCTCGCCNNGGCGCATTCGGCGACAAGAAGGACTACAAACTGATCATGCCGCGCACCGAATACCACTGCGCGCGCTGCGGCGGCCACCACGGCCACGTGTTCGACGACGGCCCGCCGCCGACCGGTCAGCGCTGGTGCAACAACGGCGTCGCACTGCGGTTCATCCCGAAGACGGGCAAGGCATAGCGTCCGCCTGGCAAGGCGTGACTGGCGGCAGTCAAGTAGGATGGGTTGCGGCCGATCAGGCCGATACCCATCACATTCGATCAGCCGATGGGTATCGCTGCGCGCAACCCATCCTACAAGTGACTGCTCCGCGATTCGCCGATCCCTGTTTCTCTCCCCGACGGCACCTGCTATGCTTTAAGCTCATGCCGAGCCCGACTTTCAGACTTGCCACGCCCGCGGACGCCGACTCAATCGCGCTGATGTCGCGCGAACTGATCGAATGCGGTCTCAGCGGATGGTCGTGGCCTCCGGAGCGCGTCGCGCGCTCGATCCAGGCGCGCGATTCCGTCGTGCTGGTCGCGAGCGTCCAAAGCTACATCAACGGCTTTGCCATCATGAGTTTCGGCGATGTCCAGGCGCACCTGAGCCTGCTTGCGGTCAGACCCTCTCACCAGCGCCGCGGCATCGGCAGGCAGATGATGGAATGGCTGGAGGAATCGGCGCTGGTCGCAGGCATTGCGACCATCGATCTTGAACTGCGCGCGAATAATTCAGCGGCGCGCGACTTCTACCGCACGCTCGGCTTCAAGGACACGGCTTACGTTCCCGGCTACTACCGCGGCGTGGAAACGGGGCTCAGGATGTCGCGTGATATCCGGCGCCATATACCTGACCGTATCAAGTGAAGAAGCTTGTCGGACTCAAGTCCGACAAGCTTCTTAAGCAAAACCGCCCCCGGAAAAAAAGCGAAAGTGTCGTCCAAAAACCATCGAAACCTCGTTACTGCGTTGACCGAGTTGAAATGGCTATGGAATCAAACACTCAAGAAATAGGGGCGGTTTTTCATTAGGAGTTTGTCGGGGCTAGTCCGACAAACTCCTTAGAAGTCTACGTCGGGTTCGTCCGTCTGCGCGAGGGCGCGCTTTTGAGAGCGGCGGTGCTGCCACAACGCAAACACGACCGAGGCGATCGACAGGAGGAGCAGCACGCCGGAGATCGGCCGCGTGAAGAAAAGCCATGGATCGTTGTCGGTCATCAGCGCACGCACCAGGTTGACTTCGATCTGGTCGCCAAGAATCAACCCCAGAATCAGCGGCGCAAGCGGAAAACGTGCCTTGACCAGCGCATAGCCGATAAAACCGAAGATCAACAATACCCAAACATCCCACACGATGTTGTTCAGCGCGAAGGCGCCGATCATGCAGAACACCAGCACGATCGGGATCAGCATCGATTTCGGCACTGTGACCACGCGCAAGAAAACCCGCGCGCTCAGTAGCATGATCAATATCATCAGCGGGTGCGCGACCAGGTACGCGGCGAAAATTCCATAGGCGAGTTTCGGTTCCTGGGTGATGAACAGCGGGCCCGACTGAATGCCGTGTATCGTCATCGCACCGAGCATCACCGCGGTCACCGCGTCACCCGGGATGCCGAACGCGAGGATCGTCACGAGCGAGCCGCCGACGTTGGCGTTGCAAGAGGACTCCGACGCGATGATTCCTTCCGGATTGCCTTTGCCGAAACGCTCGGGATGACGCGAGAATTTTTTCGCCTGATCGTAAGCCATCACCGTTGCGGCGCTGCCGCCGATCGCCGGCAGCACGCCGATCAGGATCCCGACGAGCGTCGACCATATGAGCAGGAACGGCTTCGACAGAATCTCCCAGATCACTTTGAGGTGCGAGACCGTGAGCGGCGGCGTCTTGACCGGCGCGATGACGTCCTCGGTCGGGCCCATTTTTTCAATGTCTGTCATCAACTGCGCGAACGCGAAGATCCCGATCAGCACCGGCAGGAACTGAAAACCTTCGCGCAGCAAATCCGAACCCATCGTAAAGCGCGGCGTGTTCATCACCGGATCGGAACCGACGATAGTAATCAGCAATCCAATCGCGCCCGACAGCAATCCCTTGAGCAACGAAGCTTCGGTCAGCCCCGCCACCATCGACAACGCAAATATGAACAGCGAAAAATACTCCCACGGCCCGAATTCGAGCGCGATCGCCGCGAGTTCTCCCGTCGCGCCGATCAGAAACACGCCGGCGAGCAACCCGCCGAAAAAAGATGACCACAGCCCGAGCCAAACGGCACGTCCCGGCTGCCCTTTGTTCGTCATCGGAAAACCGTCGAAGGTCGTCGTGATTGCCGACGGCGTGCCGGGGATGCCGATGAGTGCCGCGGTAATGGCACCGCCCGCCGACCCGCCGACGTAAACGCCGGTCATCGCCGCGAGGCCCTGCAGCGGATCGAGACCGAACGTGAACGGCAGCACGATGATGATCGTCATCGTGATGGTGACGCCCGGCAGCGCGCCGCCGATCAACCCGGCCAACGTGCTCACGGCAAGCGGCACCAGGTACTTGAGGTGCACGATGTTGGCGATGCCGCCGATCAGTAGCTCGTACATCGGCTAGAACCCGGTCCAGCTGCCGCGCGGCAGCAGCACCTGCAGGTATTGATCGAACACCACATAGGTAACGAGCGATGTGGCGACCGCAGTAATCAGCACCACTATCCAGCGCCGCAGCGACGCCGGGCGTTCAAGTAAAGACTGCTGGGCCGCGACAAACAGAAAAGTCGCTATGCGATAGCCGAACACCGGCAGCGCTGCAACATACAGCGTGAACAAAACAAAAGTCAGCACGACCAGCCGATAATTTTTTTTCGCCGCCGGTGCTGCGGGCGGGGATTCGGCCGCGGCGGCGCGGCGGGCGCGCAACGTGGTTACGAGATCGGCCGCAACCAGGATCGCGCTCAGCAAAGCCGTGACGCCGAGCACGATACGCGGGTAAAAATCCGGGCCGATCGGAACGAGCGCCGAGTGCGGCAACTCGCGCGTCATAAACAGCATAGCGATGCTGAGGCCGAGACAAATGAGCCCGGCAATGCCGTCGCGTCCAAGCATGGGAAATCCTTATGGGCGCTTGAGCAGCCCGAGATCCCGCGCGATGTCCTTGTTGAGCTTGTCGTTTTGTACTAGGAATGCTGCGAATGCCTTGCGATCGAGATAGCGCACGTCCGTGCCCTGCACTTTCATCGACTCGGCAAACGCCGGGTCTTTCGACGCCTGGCCGCACGCTGCATCAAGTTTGGCCACTATGTCGGCGGGCGTTCCTTTTGGCGCCATTAACCCGCGCGATACCGCGTACAGGACGTTGAAGCCGAGTTCCTTGAAAGTCGGCACGTTCGGCAATTCGGGACTGCGTTTCTCGGTGCCGATTGCAAGAAATCTCAGCTGCCCCGCATCGACTTTGCCTTTCTGGGTCAGGTTACCGTCGGTCAGATCGGTATGGCCGCCGAGTATCGCGTTCCTGCGCTGCGCAAGGCCGTCATACGACACGTAATTGAATTTGAGCTTGGCCTCCTTCTCAAACAGCGCCGGGAAGAAATGGCTGGTCGAACCAAGCGAAGCGCCAACCGTAATCTGGCCGGGCCGGGCCTTGGCGTCATCGACCAGTTCCTTGAGCGTTTTCCATTTCGTCTTGGGACTCGCGGTCAATATCGACGGCGTCGAGGAAATCAGGCAGGATGGAATAGTTGTGGTATTGCAGTTGGGCACCTTAACAACGCACTCCTGCGATGACAAGGCAGATTAGCTTTGGCCGTGCCGTTGCAATGCCCATGCCACATGCTCGCGCACCAACGCCGACGGATGGTCGCTGCGAGCCTGCAATGCAGCAATCGCCTGCAGCGCGCACGGCGCCGATGGCGGGACATTCCCAAGCCCGACCGCGAGATTGCGCAGCCAGCGTTCGTAGCCAATGCGGTGGATCGCGCTGCCGAGCAGGCGCGCATGGAATTGCGCTTCGCTCCATGCAAAAAGCTCGACCAAGGTGATGTTGTCGAGACCGTTACGCACCGCGAAATCCGGCTCGGCGCTCGCCTGGGCGAATTTGTTCCACGGGCACACCAACTGGCAATCGTCGCAGCCGTAAACGCGATTGCCGATCAGCGGGCGCAATTCCCGCGGAATCGCGCCTTTGTGTTCAATCGTGAGGTAGGAAATACAGCGCCGCGCGTCGAGCTGGTAAGGTGCGACGATGGCGCGCGTGGGACAGATGTCGATGCACTTGCTGCAACTGCCGCAGTGATCGGACTGCGGTACATCCACCGGCAGCGGCAGGTCGGTGTAGATTTCACCGAGAAAAAAGTATGACCCCGCTTCGCGCGTCAGCAGCAGCGTGTGCTTGCCGCGCCAGCCGAGGCCGGCCTTCTCGGCCAGCTCGACTTCCATTACCGGCGCGCTGTCGGTAAACACACGGTAGCTGAA
>PLYS01000140.1:7145-13147 GCA_003153455.1 Betaproteobacteria bacterium
TGCTTTGCCATATAATCCATCTCGCCATGAAAACCCGCGCTCAACCACTCGCTCAGGCGCGGTTCGGCGTGGCTCAGATCGATGTCCGAGATCCCGACTTTCTGAAATCCAAGCTGCTCACCCCACCCTCGGATCTGCTGCGCGAGAAACGGCAGGTCCAGCGGCTCCGGTGTTTCGTCTGCGTTTTGCATGGCTTCCAATCATAAACAGCCGCCGGCGCAAATGACACGTTTCCTCGCTGCCGAGGCCGATACGCTCGCGTTGGGCGCAGCGCTGGCCCAGGGTTTGCGCCCGGGCATGGTGATTTACCTCAGCGGCGACCTCGGCGCGGGCAAAACTACGCTCGCGCGCGGCGTTTTGCGCGGCTTGGGCATCACCGAACGGGTCAAGAGTCCGACTTTTACCTTGCTTGAACTTTATACTATTTCTAGTTTATACTTGTATCACTTTGATTTTTATCGGTTCAACCGTTCAGACGAATGGGCGGACGCGGGCTTTCGCGAATACTTCAACAGCGAGTCCGTCTGCCTAGTCGAATGGCCGGAAAAAGCCGGAGGGCAATTGCCCGCACCGGATGTGAAGATCGAGATGGAGGTCGACGGCAGCGGACGTAGCGTCACGATCAGCGCACACACGGAGGCTGGTAATAATTGTTTAAAGCGGTTACAGCACTAAGACGACTTTGTGTTCGGACACCCGCCCGACGCTGCACTGCTTTGCTCTCGGAATTCCTGTTCTTGGGCTTGTTGTTGCTGCCCATCGTGGCACTGGCAGCAACCCAGGTGACTTCGACGCGCGTGTGGCCGGCGCAGGACTACACGCGTATCACGCTCGAGTCTGCAGCACCGATCCAGCAATATCAAATGCTGGAAATCAAGAATCCCGACCGGTTGGTGCTCGATCTCGAAAACATCACGGTCACCCCGGCGCTCAATGAACTGGCCGGAAAAATCGGCGCCAATGATCCCTACGTGAAAGCATTACGCGTCGGGCGCTTCAAGCCCGGCGTGGTGCGGCTGGTGTTCGATCTTAAAGCCGAGATCAGACACGAAGTGTTCACGCTGCGGCCGATCGCCGAGTATGGCTACCGCCTGGTGCTCGACATCTACCCGGCTCAAGCGGTCGATCCGCTGCTCGCATTGCTCGAAGAAAAATCCCTGGGTGCGCAACCGGAAACGCCGACGGCGCCAGCATCCAGAAACGCCAAACCTGCCGATGAAACTGCCGCGCCTGCCGAAAGCATGCGGCCGGCCCCGACCGAGGCCGTACCCAAACCCGGCAGCCGCCCGGTCAAGCCAGACAATCAACGGCTGATAGTGGTCGTGGTCGACGCCGGCCACGGCGGCGAGGACCCCGGTGCGCGCGGCCGGCGCGGCACGCGCGAGAAGGACGTAACGCTCGCGATCGCGCGCAAGCTAAAGGCGAGGAGCGATCAGGAACCGAACATGCGCGTGGTGCTGACTCGCGATGGCGACTACTTCATCCCGCTGCATCACCGCGTCGAAAAAGCGCGCAAGGTCCGCGCCGACCTGTTCGTATCGGTACACGCCGACGCATTCATCAAGCCGCATGCGCGCGGCTCTTCGGTATTTGCGCTATCGGAAAACGGCGCCACCAGTTCGGCCGCCAAGTGGCTTGCCAAGAAGGAAAATGACGCCGACCTGATTGGCGGCGTGAATCTCGATGTGCCGGACCCGTACCTGAAAATAACGCTCACCGACCTGAGCTTCACCGCGCAGATCAACGACAGCCTTAGGCTCGCCAAGGCGGTGCTGACGGAGCTTGGCGAGATCAATCCGCTGCACAAGGCCGCAGCGGAACAGGCCGGCTTCGCAGTGCTCAAGGCGCCCGACATCCCGTCGATTCTGGTCGAAACCGCGTTCATCAGCAATCCCGACGAGGAAAAGAAACTCATGGACGATGCCTACCAGGACCAGATGGCGGACGCGATCCTGTCAGGCATCAGGCGTTACTTCGCGCAAAATCCACCGCTTGCGCGCGGGCGGTTCGCGCTCAATCCTTAATGCCGCGGTTCCGTCAGCGCTCGCCTTCGGTTACCGGCGACAATGTGCACGCCTATTACGGCGATATCATCTTCAAACGGGTGGCGCCACCCCGTCACGTCTTCAGCAGCGACTGATTCGGTTCGTCAATCAACCGTCGCCCCCCAGGAGTTTGTCGGACTTAGCCCCGACAAACTCCTAATCCAAAACCGGCGGCAGCAGAATTACAGAAAAGGATAACGGATATGCAAATTTGCCCACGCTTTTCCCTAAATTCGACGGCTCCGAATGAGTTCATTATGAATGGTCGGCCGGTTTTGCTGTTAGCAGCTTGTCGGACTTAACAGTCCGTACAGGCTGCTAACGCTTCACGACTTCGGCGGAATAATCGGCAGCAGCAGGTAGGACGCCATGCTGCCGCCCGTGTGCACGGTGTTCTCCCCGCCGGTGTTATAGGCCGCGGGGTAATGCAGATACGGTGCGGCTCCGACGCCGTCGCGCGGCTGGATGTCGAGCCGGATGCGGTGTCCTTGTTTGAACACCATGCACGCCGGCCAGATTTCGATCTCGCATTCGACGGGTTCGCCCGGCTTCAGCCACCAGCGCTCGTTGTGCGCATGGTACGGTCGATAGGGCAGCGACATTTCGGGATCGAGCTTGCGGTGGGAAGCGCGCAGCCAGCCTTTCGCGACCGGAACCTGCTGGCCCTGCTGCCCGACTTCCCACACATCCTTGCCGTCGGGCCCGATGTTGCGGATCGTGGCGAAGATATCCATGTCCTTCTGGGTGCTGGAGACCCACAGCACGAGCTTGATCGGTCCGGTGACCTCGGTATCTGCCTTCATCGGCCCCGTCTCAAACGACACGCCGGTACGGTGCAGTGCGCCTGCCGCGAGCATTGTTGAGGATGCGGAAGCCACACCCGCATGCGACACCCCGGTCGCCGAGTAAGTTATCGCCGCTTGCTTCCCCGGCGCCTGCTTCAGCAAACTGCCCTCGGTACCCATGGGCTCTGATGCCGGTTCTTTTTTTTCCGCCCTGAGATAGAACCGGGTCCACTGCGTGCGCGCGAGCGGCCATTCGTGCTCGAACCGGAACTTGTAATCGTTGATGCCGCCGCCACCGGTGCGGATCAAGAGCTTCACCGGCGGCTCGTCCATGATTCCGGTGTCGATGCCCTTCAGCCAGTAATCGAACCACCGCAGCTGATCCATGCGTCCTTCTTCCGTATAGAACGCGTGGTAGTGCGTGCCGGTATGAATGCGCAGTTTCTTGTGTTTGGAAGCAGCGCGCACGTAGCCCTCGGTATTGCCGCGCAGATGCAGATTGTGCCCGCTCCAGTTGCCCGCGCTCAGGAACGGGACCTTGATCTTGTCCCATTGCGCGCTGCGATTGTCCCACCAGCCGGTGTCGAGGCTGTGCCGCATGTACTGGAACAGCCGCTCGTTGCGGAAAGCGTCCGGGTTGTATTCTTGGGGATCGCCGAGCAGGTGGTGGGCCATTTGTGTCGCATACCAGGTCGCGAGATAGTAGAGTTGGAAAATGCCGCCGTGAAACGAGGCGTCCCGGTAGCAATCACCCCAGCCTTCCCACGGGATGATCGCCTTGAGCGAGGGCGGCTGCAGACCCGCCACCCGCCATTGCGTCGTTGCGTGGTAAGAAATGCCCGAGGTCCCGATATTACCGCTGCTCCACGCTTGCCGCGCCGCCCATTCGATCGAATCGTAGAAATCGAGCGTTTCCTGCCAGCCGCCCGGATCCGACAAGCCGGGCGACTTGCCCGAGCCGCGCGTATCGACCCGTATGCAGACGTAGCCCCGCGGCACCCACCACAGCGGATTCACGGTCTCCCAGGTCATATAGGGATTGGCTTTCTCCTCGAGATCGGCCGGCGGCACCCACACCTTGTCTTTCTGGTAGGCGCTGATGTTGATGATCGCAGGGAACTTGCCGGCCCCCTTCGGGCGGAAAACGTCGGCGTACAGAATCGCGCCGTCGCGCATTTTGATCTTGACGTCCTTTTCGATCACCATCTTGTGGCGCGGCTGCGACAATGTTTTGGTTTTTGTGCTCATTGGTGGTTTTCCTAATCCGTCAGACTGATATTGTTTTCTCTGACGATCTCCGCCCATCGTTCGGAGTCGGCATTCACGTATGCCGCCGCCACCTGCGGGGTCTTATTCGGAATGATCGTAAGAAAGTTTCTCGCGAAGAAGTCCTTCATGTGCGCCCGCTGTATGATTTCCTGTATTGCGGCATGCAGTCGCGCTATGGTCGCCTTGGAAGTCGCCGCGGGCGCGAAGACCGCCTGCCATTGCGGCGACCCGACGCCGGGGAACCCCGCTTCGGCCATCGTCGGCACATCCGGCAGTTCCGGCGCGCGGTTCGCCATTGCCACGGCCAGCACTTTGACTCGTCCTGCTTTGGAAAAGGAATGCGCGAGCGAAAGATTCATGAACGACCAGTGAATCTCGCCGCCGCCCAACGAGGTCAATATCGGAGCGGCACCGCCTTTGAACGGGACGTGCACCATCTGTACCCCCGTCAAGCGGATCAGCTTCAGGGTGTCGAGATGCGGAGAGCTACCGACGCCTACCGATCCGAAAATAACTTTACCCGGATTGGTTCTCGCAAATTCCACGAGTTCCTTTACCGTCTTGGGAGGAAACCCAAGACTCGCGATGATAGTCTGCGGGACCTCGCAGCAGACCGTGACGGGCGTTAGCTCCTTCAGCGGATTAAAACGCATCACTCCGGCGTATACGTGCGGATTGATCGCATTGGTCGTGACGTTGCCCAACATGAGCGTGTAGCCGTCGCTCGACGCCCGGGCGGCGGCTTCCAGCGCGATGTTTCCACCGGCGCCTGCGCGGTTATCAATGATTACCGGCTGTTTCCATGATTCATAAAGCCTTGCGCCAAGTTGCCGCGCTACGATATCGGTCATACCGCCGGGAGCATAAGGCACCAGAATGCGCACTGGTCTGGAGGGATATTGAGCCGCGTCCTGCGCCAACGCCACACCTTGCAGGAGCGCCGAGATCGCGACCGCGACGACGACATGCATGATCTTCATGGTCTTCCTCCACTCAGTAATGAATTCAGCAATGTGATGCTCTTGTATTGAGTCGCTGGCGGCTGTCTTTGGGTGCAAGCCTACTACTTGTCGGCCTTGATGCCATGGAGGCCGTACGAAGTATCCTTCGCCGTAAAGAACATCACGTCGGACTCTGGCGTGGCTTTGGCGAAGTGAATCGTGTTGGCGGGAATGTAGACCAAGGACCCTGGCTTCACCAATTGATGCCTGCCGTCGACCATCGACTCCATGGTGCCTTCCAGGACGTAGACCCATTGCTCGTTTGGGTGCGAATGAGGCTCCGACCCGGTGCCTGCGGGCATGCGCATCAGCGCCACCATTATGCGATCGCCCTCGACGCACGCACCGTACACGCTTGAGTACTCGGGCCCACCCATGATCGGGTCGATTCTTGCGAGCTCGAAAAAATATTCGCCCGCCCCTGCGCGTGTTGCGCCGGGCGTGCGCGCCGTACCGATCGAGTTATTCGTTGTCGCTTTCGCAGTCATCGCAATATCTCCTGTCTTCAGTCCCTCGAAGGAATGATCGGAAGCAACGCAGATGCTTGCCGATCACGTTCGAATCAGCAAAGGCATCGCGTCCGACTGATGTAGTATAGGAAGCTGACCATGGTAGGATAAGGCTGTTCTGCTCGTCCTCGTCGCACATCTAAGCAAGACTCGCTAGAATAACTCAATACTCAGGAAAATGCCTATGAAAGCAATGGTCCTTCGCCAGAAGAACGAACCGTTCGTCTTAGAAGAACGTCCGGAACCCAAGGCCGGGCCCGGTGAGGTGGTGGCCAAGGTTATCGCATGTGGCTCGGGGCTCACCATTCACCACGCCCGTGCGGGCCGCGCGAGAGATACGGTCAAGTACCCGATCGTCATCGGGCATGAAGTGCTGGGCGAAGTCGTTGAAAC
>PLYS01000354.1 GCA_003153455.1 Betaproteobacteria bacterium
TCGATGTTCGCCGCCAGCTTGAGCAGCTCGCCGGCCATGTGCACGGGCGTTCCCACGCCACCCGAGCCGAAGTTCAAACCGCCCGGTTTGGCCTTCGCCAGCGCAACCAGCTCCCTGACCGAGTTGGCGGGCACTGCGGGATGGACCACCAGCGCGCCCGGCACGCCGGTGATTTGCGTGACCGGCTGGAAATCCCGCAGCGCGTCGTACGGCAGCTTGCGGTAAAGCCCGGGCACGATGCCGAACGTGGTATCGCTCATGAGCAGCGTATAGCCATCGGGTGTTGCTTTCGCCACGAGGTCGGTGCCTATCGTCGAGCCCGCGCCCGGGCGGTTGTCGATCACGACTTGCCTGCCCAACCCTTGCGACAGCCGGCCCACGATCGTGCGCGCGGTAACATCGGTCCCGCCGCCCGGCGGGTACGCGACGATCAGGCGTATGGGCCGCCCCGGATAGGCCTCACCGAACGCAACTGCGCCGCACGCGAGCGCCATCAGAAAACCGGCCAATATCCTGGCAAGCATTATCACGCTGCTTTCAGCGCCAGGCTTGGTTTCTGACCCACGCGCGCCGCGAGGGTGATCAGCATGTCCAGGCTGAACTTTTCCCACTTGCCGCGATCGAGATTGGATACGCTAAATATCAAAGTAGTTTGATCGAGCATTTGTAATAGGGGGCCGAGTCACAACCGCGCAAGCTTCTGCCTGCGCCGCGCCGTCGTCAAGCGGTGTTACGACTGCGGGTCATGCGGAGAACGTGTCCCCGCTAGTCGACTCGTATCCCCGCGGCCTTGATCACCTTCGACCATTTCACCATTTCGGCATTGATGTAATCGGCAAATTCTTCGGGCGTATTGCTCATCGGCTCGGCCCCGATCGAGTAAAGCCGCTCGCGTGCGTCCGGTTCGCGCAGCGCGCGCGCGACTTCAGAATTCAGGCGCAGCACGATCTCCCTCGGCGTTCCGGCCGGCGCGAGTAACCCGTACCATGAATTCACTTCGAAACCGGCAAGTCCCGCCTCCGACATCGTCGGAATGTCGGGCGCGCCCTGCCAGCGCTTGAGCGTCGTGACCCCCAGCGCGCGCAGCCGGCCCGCCTTCACCGCCGGCAGGCCGGTCACGATACCGTCGAACATCATCGACAGCTGACCGCCGACGGTTTCCGTATGCGCGGGTGCGAGGCCCTTGTACGGGATGTGCGTTACCTTGATGCCCCCCATCACGTTCAGCAATTCGCCCGCGAAATGCGATGCGGTGCCGCTGCCGGCGGAACCGTAGACGAGCTGGTTGGGCCGCGCTTTCGCGAACGCGATCAACTCCGTCACCGAGTGCACGGGAATCGACGGATGCACCACGAGCAGGTTCGCGATAGAGGCGAACAGCAGGATGGGCGCGAAGTCCTTCACCGCATCGAACGGCAGTTTCGGGTACAGGATGGGATTGACCGCGTGCGCGAATGCCGGCTCGATCAGCGTATAGCCGTCGGCCGGCGCTTTCGCCGCGATCTCGGTGGCGATGTTGCCGCCGGCGCCGGGCCGGATGTCGACGATCACCTGCTGGCCCCATTTTTCGGTGAGTTTTTGCGCGATAGTGCGCGCCGCGACGTCGCTCGGCCCGCCGGCGGCGAAGCCAACCAAAAGTCGGATCGGTTTCGTCGGATACTGCTGCGCGAGCGCGCAGGGTGCGTTGGCCATCAGCAGCACGGCGCATGGGACCGCGCAATAAAGAAATGTTTTCATGTGGTGTCGCTCCAATGCCGGGTTGGTCGTTTTCACTGGCCGACTGCCTCCGCACTGAATACTGGGTCCGCAGTGCTATCGCACCGGTGCGCCGGGAGAGACCGATGCACCGCTGATGCCGTGCTTTTCCATCAACTGCGCGACCAGCCCCGAAGCTTTGACGTCCTCGATGAATGCGCGCAGGTACTGGGCGCCGGCGTCGCGGCCCGTTGGAGTGGCCAGCGCCTGCCCTATCACCATGAACCTCCCATCGAGCACGCGCGAACCGGGAAGCTTTGCCGCGACCTGGACGATCTGCTGCCTCACGCTGGCGAGGACGTCCGCCTTGCCTGCAATCAGCAGTTCGGCCGCTCCGCCGGCGCCCGGTATGCGCTCCAGCCGGGCATGCTGCAAAGTGCGGCTCAAATGCAGATCCAGCGAACTCCTGGCGGACACGGCAACGCGCACGCCGTCACGGTCAACGTCCCCGAGGGTGCGCAGCGGCGATCCGGCCGGCACGAGGTAGATGCCGTCGGACTCTACATAGGGCGCGGTCATACTGACCCCGGCTTGCTGCGGATCGTATCCCGAGAATGCAACATCCCAGGCACCGGTTTGCAGCGCGCCCATCATACTTGCAGTGGTCTCATAGCCGACAAGGTCGACGGGCATATTGACCCGCCGGCCAAGTTCCCGCGCCAGATCGACTGCTATGCCGCTGAGATTTCCGCTGACCGGATCGCGTACCGAAACGACCGGGTTGGTATACATGATTCCAACACGCAGTTTGCCAGTCGGTGCGAGATCGGCAAGCGCAGGCCGTGAAATCGTGGGCGTCGTGGTGCAGGATGCGAGGAAAACCACCAATGCAAGTTCAATTGCGATCCTAAACATCGGACTCCTTACCAGGCATACGTGTAATCGATGCAATAGTAGTTACCCCGCAAAGCTTCCGCTTCGCCCGCACCGCCGTCAAGCAGCAAGCTGCAAAGCAACCGTAAGGCGTGAGAGCGGGAGAGGGGAAAAACCACTTACGACCTTACCCTTAGCCAGATTTGCCGGGAAACCAGCGTCCGTGTAGCATCGGAACCTAACATTCGTGTCGATTCCAACCCGTATTTCCCATTCACGTGAGAGAACCCCATGGACAAGGTATTCGCTTCACCCGAGCAGGCGATCGCTGATATTCCCGACGGAGCAACTATTGCGATAGCGGGTTTCAGCGTGGGGCACCGTTTCGCAACCAGCCTGATACTCGCCTTGCGCGACAAGGGGACCAAAGAACTCTGCCTCGTTTGCAACTCCCTTGGCGACCCGGGAGCGACTCGCGGCCAGATTCTGGCCGAGAACAAGCAGGTGAAGAAGCTGATTGCCGCGTTTTCCGTGCGGCCCGGCACACCGACCGCGTCTGAGGACCAGATCGTCGCCGGTCAACTGGAAGTGGAGCTGGTCCCGCAGGGCATCCTGGTCGAACGGTGCCGCGCCGGCGGTGCGGGCATACCGGCGTTCTATTCGCCGACCAGCGTCGGCACCGCCCTCACCGAGGGCAAAGAAATCCGTGAATTCGATGGCAAGCCCCATGTCCTCGAACATGCGATTCACGTGGACTACGCCTTCCTGAGGGGGTATCGCGCCGATCGTTTAGGCAACGTTCAGTTCCGCGG
>PLYS01000467.1 GCA_003153455.1 Betaproteobacteria bacterium
AAGCAGGAAAAGCTCGATTACCTCGCGTACCATGACGTGCTGACCGGCCTGCCCAACCGGGTCCTTTTTGATGACCGCTTGAAGCAACAAATGCGCAGCGCGAGCCACGACAAAAGCATTGTGGCGCTGGTGCTGGTTGACCTCGAACGGTTCCAGGTCATCAACGATACGTTCGGCCAGCATGCGGCTGACGGTCTTCTCAAACTCGTCGCCGCACGCCTGGATAGCGTCATGTTTGATCGTGACAGCCTGGCCCGGGTCCACAGCGATGTTTTTGCCGTCCTGCTTCCGAGGGTCGCGGACGAAGCAGGCGTCGCCCGCATCGTGGAAGAAAAAATCATGGGTTGCCTGATCTCACCGTTTGCGCTCGACGGCCATGAGCTGCGTGTCTCGGCGAGGGTGGGGGTGGCATTGTTCCCCGGCGATGCCATGGTGCCGGATGCGCTTTTCAGCAGCGCCGAGGCAGCGCTGAGTCAGGCCAAGGCGTCAAACGAGCGTTATCTTTTTTACGCGCCGAAGATGAATGCGCGGGTCGCCGAGAGGCTCACGCTCGAAACCAAGCTGCGGCAGGCCGTGGAGCGCGAGCAATTCGTACTTTATTACCAACCCAAGATCGATCTGCACGGGAAAGGCGTCACGGGCCTCGAGGCGTTGATCCGGTGGAACGATCCTGAGCAGGGGCTGGTGTTACCCGAGCTGTTCATTCCTTTGCTCGAAGAAACGGGCATGATCGTCGAGGTGGGCGCATGGGTATTAAAGCAGGCGGTGTCGCAATATGCCGCGTGGCGGGCAGCGGGTATGCGGCCGCCGCGCATCGCGGTCAACGTGTCGCAGCTGCAATTGAATAGGAAGGATTTCGTCGCCATGGTGCAGCAGGCCATTGCGACGGCCGGCGATGCCGAGCACGGCCTGGACCTTGAAATCACCGAAAGCATGATCATGGAAGACGTCGAGGCGAGCATTGAAAAGCTCAAGGCCGTAAGGGAGTTGGGGGTGGAAATTGCGATCGACGATTTCGGGACAGGCTATTCATCGCTGCAATACATCGCGCGACTGCCGATCAGCGCTTCGAAGATTGACCGCGCTTTTATCCAGAACATGACCACCAATGCGAATGACATGTCTTTGGTATCGACCATCATCTCGCTGGCGCACAACCTGGACCTCAAGGTGATCGCCGAAGGCGTGGAAACCGAAGAACAGTCAATGTATCTGCGGCTGCACAAGTGCGATGAGGCACAGGGCTTTCTCTTCAGCGAACCGGTGCCGGCTGCGCAAGTGCCATCGATGCTCAGGAGTGTCGGGAAACCCGCTGCCTGACATGCCGCTCATGCGAGACCACCTGCCGCGCCGGCATCAGCTACGGTCGCCTCGTCGATATCGCGTTTGCGCCGACCACCGCTCCCGATGCGCACCTGTGCTGCGGCTCGACCGGTACATATTCGATTCTCCAGCCTGCGTTGTCGAATCGGGTAAGTCCGGAGCGATCGTCACCGCCAACATCGGCTGCCAGGAGCATCTTCAGGGCGCAACCGACTTAATAGTCCGCTCATTAGATTTAGCCACTTGATGAACGTTTCGACAGAAAGTAACGCCCCTTCCTCCCTACAGCTTAAGTCCATTTACGAGGCATCGTCGCCTATTGAGCAGCGACTACTTTTGCCACCGCCGACTCGTCAACTAACGTTCGACGGTCTCTCTGTACCGGTTTACGAAAAGGAGCTATGGACCTCTAAACAGCGACAAGCCGCTTCAATTCACGAGATTTCTTACCGTGCATGCTTCAAACCACAACTTCCAGCCTACTTCATTGATCGGCTGACTCGTGAAGGGGATTTAGTATATGACCCCTTCTCAGGGCGGGGCACTACCGCAATTGAAACTGCATTGCGCGGAAGAAACGCAATTGCAAACGATATAAATCCCTTATCTGCACTTCTCGCCCTTCCGCGGCTTGAAATTCCGGATCTCGATCTTGTCGAGAATCGACTGAAATCCCTTCGCTACCAATCTCTCGCAAAGAGCGAACTCGATCTCAAGATGTTCTTTCATCGCAACACCTTGAAAGAAATTCTTGGCTTGCGAAGTTATCTTCGCAGACGTCGAGAAAACGGAAATGAAGATGCCGTTGATCGCTGGATCAGAATGGTTGCAACAAATCGTCTCACAGGCCACTCGCCTGGATTTTTTTCCGTCTATACCCTACCGCCGAACCAAGCGGCGCTGCCTAAGCATCAGGAAAGAATTAATCTTAAACTTAAACAACAGCCGACATATCGTGATACTCGCGCTCTAATAATAAAGAAAACGCTAGCGCTACACCGGCGGATATCAATTGATGATCGGACTAGACTTCGGGCGGCAGCGGTAAACGCACTTTTCTTTAGCTGCAATGCAGACCGTACGCCAGATATTCAGTCAGGAAGTGTTCAACTGACAGTTACTTCGCCTCCGTTTCTTGATGTTGTCGAGTACGCTCAGGACAATTGGCTACGCTGCTGGTTTAATTCCCTCAGCGCTGATGAAATTAGCAAAAACATTACAATGAGTCGAACTATTCAAGAGTGGTCTGCGGTAATGAAAACCGTCTTCAAAGAATTGTATCGGATAACCCGGTCACGCGGATGGGTTGCCTTCGAAGTTGGAGAGGTGCGCCAAGGCAAGATCAAACTTGAGGAAACGGTCCTACCTTTGGGAACTCGCGCGGGCTTTGTTCCGATCGCCGTCCTTATAAATTCGCAGCGTTTTACAAAAACGTCAAACATTTGGGGGGTACGAAATAATTCACTTGGCACCAATTCGAATAGGATTGTGTTGTTTCAAAAACCCTGACGCCCCGACACTTAAGTCGAGAGATCGACTACTGCTAGCGCGTGGAATAATCGGAAAATGGAGCAACGAGCTAAGTCATAAGTCAAACTAGCATCTTCTCTACGGAGGCAGGCATGACTAAAAGCAAGCTTACTTTGAAATTCCCAGCAACGGACTTTATCGATGCGGCAGATCTAGCTCATTTTCTATTTCTTTTCCGCGGGGCGTATGCAAGCTGTGCTGATACCCTTAAAACTGTTAAGGCTGTCGATCGAATCGATGACAACTTTAAGAAGATTGCAAAGGAAACACTTAGAGCGCTAAACGCTAGTGATATCGACCAATTATTCTCTCGAGAGCTTGGTTCAAAATCACTAATTGTCCAAAGGATATCTTTTGAAAGCCCCTTAGAGATCGCACTTGCTGGCGTACCTGCGTTGTTGTGTATTGCCGTTATCCTCTCTGGAGGAAAGTTTAAATGGGGAAACTTACACGTTTTGCTACCTCCGATCGGAGTTGGCATAAAAAATCTACGTGAAGCCTTGACGCCTACAATCAAAGCACCTATTGAATACGGAATCAGACTACCTCAAATTAAACTGTCGCCGGACGAGTTCCAAGAACTCATGAAGCAGGATCCAAAAACAAAAAAAGATGGAGGATTTCAAGGATTTCTGGTGCGCTTACAACAAAAAGTAAACCGTAACAATCATATAATTTCTCTTTCAGAATCGGACATCAACAAGATTATTCATTTTGGCCGGGACTCACGTAGGGGTGGATGGCAAGCAAGGGTCAAGAAAATATTTGGCCGACATTTTGATCTATAGGATAAAGCGGAGCGCGATTCCGAATCAACATTTTGCAACCGCAAAGATTTCACCAAGACCGCCAATATCTGGGGCGTAGGCAACAATCGGCTCGCCACCAACACCAACCGGATCGTCGTATTCCGCAAGGCCGGGTGGCCGATCAAACGGGACGATGCGGCCTGAAAAGTTCCAGTTGCGCGACCGCCTCCGGCGGCAGCGGCTTGGCGCGGCGCGTTTCGGGATCGAGCAGCACCATCACCGCTTCCGCCACCGCCGCGCAGCGGCCCTCGTTGAACAGCGCCTGCCCGAACGTGACCGAACTGCGGCCCACGCGCCGGATCAAAGTGCCGCATTCAACTTCGCCCGGATGATGCATTTCGTTCAGGTACTCAATCGTAATTTTAACCAGTGCGAGCGGAGCCGCCCCGGCTACGTGTGGACGCAAATTGCGCTGGATGAAGTTGAACCGGCCGTTGGTGAACAGTACCGCGTGCACGGCATTGTTAACGTGGTTCTGGTGATCGAGATCGGAAAGGCGCAGCGAATCCTTGTTCCAGACCGTGAAGTTCGCGCGGTCGGCAAGCGCACGCAAGTTCGCGGCACCCGCCTCGCCCGCGCCGCGCACATCGGCGCGACGAGAAACAGTTGCGCTCATGCTGCCGCCGCTCAGTCCTTCTGGTAGGTGCCGATCAGCTCGAATTTTTCGAGCACGTGACCCTGCACCGCTTTTTCGAGCTGCGCCTTGGTCGGGTGCTTCAGGTCCGGTAGCACGGTGTCGAGCGAGTAGAGCTTGTGGAAATAGCGATGGCGGCCAATCGGAGGGCAAGGCCCGCCGTAGCCGGTGCGCTTCCAGTCATTGAGTCCTTCGAGCGTGCCTTTCGGCAGTTCGTCCGGCTTGATTGCGGCCTTGAGTCCGGTCGCGCCCGGCGGAATGTTATAGAGCACCCAGTGCACCCATGTCAGCTTCGGCGCCGCCGGATCGGGTGCGTCCGGATCGTCGATGATCAGTGCCAGGCTTTTGGTTTTCGCCGGCAGCCCGCTCCATGCCAAGGGTACCGAAATATCCGATCCCTGGCAGGTGTACTGCTTCGGGATTGCGCCGTTATGCATAAATGCCGATGAAGTCAATGCCAATGCCATCACGATCTCCAGCATAGAATTGCGCCGTCGTTCGTCACGCCAGCGCGTGAAGCCCTGCCGGGGCAGGCCTTCACCCGCCGGAATGACGATTCCGTAGTGCCTTCGACTATACCTGCGTGAGCATCTTGTCGGCGCCGCTCACCTCGAATTTGCCAGGCGCCTCGAGATTGAAAACCTTGACCACGCCGTTTTCCACCAGCATCGAGTAGCGCTGCGAACGGATGCCCATGCCGCGCGCGATGAGATCGAGCTCGACGCCAAGCGCCTTGGTGACCTCGGCGCTGCCGTCACCCAGCATGCGCACCTTGCCGATCGCGTGCAGGTCCTTGCCCCACGCCGCCATCACCATCGCATCGTTGACGGAAATACACCAGATCTCGTCGATACGTTTCGCCTTGAGGTTACCAGCTTCCTGCACGAAACCGGGCAGGTGGCTGGCACTTCACGTCCGGGTGTAAGCGCCGGGCAGGCCGAAAATCACAATGCGCTTGCCTTTGGTCGCCTCCGAAATCTTGACTGCGTTCGGCCCGGTTGGGCAGCCGTGGGTGTATTCGACCGGCAGTTCCCACAACGTGCCGTCCGGCAGCTTGTCGCCAACTTTGATCGTCATTGCATCCTCCTTGAGCGGTTAATCGGGTTTCACGAACGTGATAGTATACAACTGCTGCAACGATGCAAGTCAGGCGTCCGCCGAATTCGCCGTCCGCAGGTCGGACCGGGAATTATCGAGGGAACTAAGGCAGTATTTTGGGTAAAACCGTGGCGAGCGCCGGGGAGACGCATCGTATGCCGATCGACTACGACAAACTGATCAACTGGAAGATTCCGAAAGTCGAGCATCAGTACACCAAGCGCGACACCATTCTATATGCGCTCGGCGTCGGCCTCGGCGCCGACCCGTGCGACGCGAACCAGCTCAAGTTCGTCTACGAGCAGAACCTGCAGGCGTTGCCGACGATGGCAATCGTCCTCGGCTATCCCGGGCCGTGGTATGCGCATGCCGACACCGGCATCACGCGCACCCACGTCGTTCACGGCGAACAGAGTTTTGCGATCTGCCGGCCGCTGCCCGCCGAAGGCGCGATCGTCGGGCTTACCAAAATCGCAGGCGTCATCGACAAGGGTAAGGATAAAGGCGCGCTGGTGATAACCGAATGCACAGTGCGCGATAAAGCCAGCGGCGACACACTATGCACGCTGACTTCAACGTCATTTTGCCGCGCCGACGGAGGTTTCGGCGGTCCATCGGGCCCGGTCAAACCAGTACATCCGATCCCGGATACCCCGCCTGATGCAGTTTGCGACCTGCCGACGTTGCCGCAGGCGGCATTGATCTATCGCCTGTCGGGCGATTACAACCCCCTGCACGCCGATCCTGCCTATGCCCGGAAAGCAGGCTTCAGGATGCCGATCCTGCACGGCCGCTGCACCTTCAGCGTCGCCGGTCATGCCATCCTCAAAACCTGCTGCGGCTACGACCCGGCGCGCTTCAGGACCATGGCAGGCCGCTTTTCCTCGCCGGTCTACCCCGGCGAAACCATTCGCACCGAAATCTGGCGTGACGGCGACATCGTTTCGTTCCGCTCGACGGTTCCCGCGCGTGGCGTGACAGTGCTCAACAATGGCCGCGCCGAGATCTTGCCGTAACCAGGTCAAAAGCTTAACCGCCAAGGACGCCAAGGAAAAGCAAAAAGGGAATAAAGCGAAAGTCGTATATCGGAATACAAATCCAAACGGGCTTGTGACCTTTGTTTGCCGTTTTCTAATTCTCGTCTTCCTTTGCGTCCTTCGCGTCCTTGGCGGTGAGGCTTTTCAGTATTTGCATTTGAATCGGGAGAAAATCGTGACACCAGGGAAAATGGTCGAAGGCAAAGTCGTAATCGTAACCGGCGCCGGGCGCGGCATCGGGCGCGCGATCGCGATGCTGATGGCGCAGCACGGCGCCAGAGTCGTTGTCAACGATATCGGTGTGTCGCTGTCGGGCGAAGGCGGCGACCAGACGCCGGCGCAGGAAGTCGTAAATGAAATCAGGAAAGCCGGCGGCGAAGCTGCAGCCAGCTATGACAGCATCGCCGAATTTAAGAGCGCCGCGAAGATCGTGCAATGCGCGCTCGACAATTTCGGCCGCATAGACTGCGTAGTCAACAACGCCGGCATCCTGCGCGACGTGATCTTCCACAAGATGACCGAGCAGGACTGGGACGCGGTCGTCAACGTCATGCTGAAAGGCGCGTTCAACATGAGCCGCCACGCGGCCGACCATTACCGCAAACAGGAGGCAGGCTCGTTCGTGCACATGACTTCGACTTCGGGGCTGATTGGCGCGATGGGCCAGGCCAATTACAGCGCCGCCAAACTCGGCATGGTCGCATTGTCGAAGTCGATCGCCGTCGACATGCAGCGCTTCAACGTGCGCTCGAACTGCATCGCACCGGTGGCGTGGACGCGCATGACTGCATCGATTCCCGCCAAGGACCCGGCGGCGGCCAAGCGCATCGAGCAGCGCAAACAGGTGACCGCCGAGCATAACGCGCCGCTCGCGGTGTTCCTCGCCAGCGACGCGGCAAAAGAGGTGACCGGCCAGGTGTTTTCGACGCGCAAAAACGAAATCTTCCTGATGAGCCAGCCCCGGCCAGTGCGCAGCATGCACCGCAGCGAGGGCTGGACGCCCGAGGCGTGCGCCGAGCATCTGTATCCGGCATTGAAGAGCTGGTTCTATCCGCTCGAGCGCACGGTGGATGTGTTTTCCTGGGACCCGATCTGACGCCGAAGGATTGTTGAAACCTGCATTTCAAAGCGACGCCGCGTGGCTCACAGAACTGTGCCTGAGCCGCATCGGCTTCGTCTTTATCTTTACCACCTACTCCGCGGCACTACCGCTGCTGAAAGCCGACTGGAGCATGTCGGCGAGCCAGGCCGGCATGGTGCAATCGGCGTGGCACGTCGGATACCTGATCTCGCTGTTCGCCGTCGGCTTTATCACCGACCGTCACGGCGCCAAGCGCACTTTTCTCGCCGGCAGCATCCTTGCCAGCATGAGCGCGCTGCTGTTCGCATTTTTTGCTGACAGTTTCGCCTCCGGGCTGCTGCTTTACGGACTGACCGGCCTATGCTCAGGCGCCTCCTACACGCCGGGGCTGACGCTGGTTTCCGAACGCTTTGTCGCGCACCAGCGCGGCCGCGCGATGGGCTGGTTTCTCGCCACAGCATCGCTCGGCTACGGCCTGTCATTGATCCTGAGCGGGCTCCTGATGCCGCATATTGGCTGGCGCGGCGCGTTTATCGTCACCGCGTGCGGCCCGTTCGCCGGCGCCGTCATCTCGTTCTGGGCGCTGCGCGCGACGCCCAACGTGGTGCATGCGCGCGGCGCCGAGCACGTCGGCGGTTTCGCGCTGCACGCGGTGTGGCGCAACAAGCCGGCGATGCTGCTGATCTGGGCCTACGTATTTCACTCGTGGGAATTGCTCGGAATGTGGGCGTGGCTGCCCGCCTACCTCGCGGTTTCGATCACGCACGGCGGCAGCATGACGACTCAGGCCGCGGGCATCGGCGCCATACTGACCGCACTCACCTATATCACCAGCATGGGCGGCAGCATCTACGGCGGCGCGTTCTCCGACCGCTGGGGGCGCACCAAGGTCATCATGTGGGGCGCATGCCTGAGCCTCTTGTGCTCGTTCACCTTCGGCTGGATGATGACGCTGCCGCTGTGGATGCTGGTGGCGGCTGCCGCGTTCTACAACATCACGGCAATCTCCGACTCCTCCGTGTACTCGACCGCAATCACCGAACTCGTGCTGCCGCAGTATCTCGGCGCCGCCTTTGCGCTGCGCTCGCTGCTCGGCTTCGGCGCGGGAGTCATCAGCCCGTGGGTGTTCGGACTCGTGATCGACTGGGCACGCGGCGAACCGCTGCGCTCCGAAAGCATGGCATGGGGGCTGGCGTGGACGTCCCTCGGCATCGGCGCCGTGCTCGGACCGCTGATGACGCTGAAGCTGCGCCGCATGCCCGAAGCCGCGAAGATGGCGGGCGGACTGCGCTGAGCGACAGGAATTGCTCCTGCTGCTCCGGCAACACAGGCGCTCGAGCGCCCGGCGCGACGTTCAATCAGCGCGCACTAAGATCGCTCGTCGCCTCCATCATCTGGTCCGCCGCAGGCAGTTACACTGCGGCGATTTTGACATTTGGCGGGGTCGGCCTGGCGGCTATCGCCAGTTACAGCTTGGCCGTGCGAATATAGAGGACCATCGGACTTTTAATCCGTTGGTCGCGAGTTCGAATCTCGCACCTCCTACCAAATACTCAAGGGGCTGGGAGACAATGTTGCATTAGTAGGCCGCCGTGATACCGGAACGGGGGCTTGCTTTCGGCATCGATCACAAGGAGGCAGCATGCGCGCATTTCTCGCCATCGCCGCGCTGGCACTCGCCGCTGGCGCAGCGGCGCAGTCGGAACAAGCTACGTTCACCTACAAAAGCATCAGCACCGAGACCGCTCTCAAGGCCGCCCAAGCCGCGCTGAAAAGGTGCCGCGACAGCGGTTTTCAGGTCGCAGTCGCAGTGGTCGACCGCAGCGGCAATGCGATGGTCCTGTTGCGCGACCGCTACGCCGGCCCGCATACGTCCGACACCGCAACAGGCAAGGCCTGGACCGCGGTTAACTTCCGCACCTCCACCGCCTCGCTCGCGGAGCAGACCCAACCCGGACGCCCGGCCAGCGGCATCCGCAACCTGCCGCGCGTGGTCGCCATTGGCGGCGGCATGATCATAGAAGGCGGCGGGCAGTTGGTGGGCGGCATCGGCGTCTCGGGTGCGCCGGGGCCGGACAAGGACGAGGTCTGCGCCAACGCCGGCATCGCCGCGATCGAGGATTTGCTGGAGTTTTGATCAGCGCTTGCCGTCGCCGGCGTATAGCCGCTGTATGAACCCGCTCAATTGCCCGCGAGAAGGCGATCAAGGAATGGAAGCGGCGTTGGAAGCTGGATCTGATCGAGCAGCAGAATCCCGAATGGCGCGATCTCTACAAGGACGTGTTTGACTGGACCCCGGCCCCGGCACTCGTGAACCTCAAGCCCCAAACAGACGACGCGTCAATAGCGTTTGCATATCCCGTCGACCGTCGGCAATCAGGTAGACGTAGACCCGCTGCTCAAGGACTCGGTAAATCATCCGGTACGGCTTGAAAAATGTCTGACGGTACTCACGGATGCCCAGCGCCAGGAGTTCTTTCGGATAAGCCCCGCGTTCCGGAAAGGTGGACAATCTCTCCAGAGCTTCCTCAATGCGGTCGAGAACATGGGCCGCATTGCCGGGAGTATCGTGCCCGGCGATGTAGTCGTAGAACTCATCGAGGTCGCGTTCCGCGTCCGCGGTAAGCAGCACCTCGAATCGCATCAACTGCGCGCCTTCTCCCGGCGCAGACGCTTGATAGCGTCCCGTGCCAGCACGACCTTGCCTTCCTCGATCTGTCGGTTGCCGAGGGCGAGGATCTTCAACAACGCCATCGTTTCCTGGGTCTGCTCATAAGAGGCGACGTCCTGGATAACGATCTTTGCCTCACCGTTCTGCGTAATGACCATCGGCTCGCGCTGTTCGCTAAGTTGCCGCACGACCTCGGCCGCATTGGCCTTGAGATAGCTGATGGGCCTGATTTGTGTCGAGTATTTCATGGGGGCGCCTAATCCGTGGTTTAAGACTAAATATAGTCTTTATAAAGACCGATTGCAAATCGTGACCAAGTCTCCGATCGCGACCTAAGGACCGTTACTACACTCCACGTCGTTATTCCCGTGAAAACCCGACTTCAGGAATACGAGGCACGCAACGGCCTGGGCCCCGGCTTAGAACCTGCCGGGGCAGGCCGTCACACGGCGGGGTGATGAAATGCGAGGCGTGAGGCGGGGATTGCCGCGGTCCTACGTGCCTCGCGATAACGGGGCAAGTCGGCAGTTTGCAGTTGGCAATCACGAACCACGAACCACAAATCACGAATTGTGTAACAGTACCTGAAAACGAACGTTGTCGAATGAGGGCCGGCACGTTCACTGTTAAAACGGTTAACCACCATTAGAGTGCAAATGGCGGCAGTCGCGTGAATCGAGGTAAAATCCGAATGTAATATCGTCGCATTCACGCAGAGGAAACCCTCTTGGATCAGACAGCAGACGCCGCAGTGCGTCCGCGCCACGATTTTTCGCGCTTGATCAATCCACGCGCGGTGGCGGTGGTCGGCGCTTCCAGCAATCTGTCGCGCATCGGCGGGCAGCCGCTCAAGCTGCTCACCGAATACGTTTATCAGGGCAAAGTCTACCCGGTCAATCCCAAGTACCCGGAAATCAAGGGACTCAAGTGCTATCCCGATCTCGCGTCGGTGCCCAAGCCATGCGACGTTGCGCTCGTCGCGCTGTCGGCGCAACACGTCGTCGGCGTCATTGAGCAATGCGGCGCTGCCGGCATTCCGTTCGCGATCGTGCTGTCCGCCGGTTTCAGTGAAATCGGCGCCGATGGCGCTGCGCTGCAGGACAAACTTGTAGCCGTTGCGCGCGCGAGCGGCGTTCGCATCATCGGGCCAAACTGCCTCGGTGCGATGAATCTCAAGGACAACGTGCGCATCGGCTTCGGCGGCACGTTGCAGTTGCGCACGCTCATTCCCGGACCGTTTGCAATGGTCACGCAATCCGGCGGATTCGGCTTCGGCATCGTCGCCACTGCTGCCTATTATGGCATCGGCTTCAACTACGCGATTTCGACCGGCAACGAAGCCGACATCTCGATGCTCGACCTGGCCGAGCACTTCCTCGAACGCAGCGAAGTCGAAGGTGTGGTCTTGTTCATGGAAGGCGTGACCGATGGCCGGCGGCTGATCGCAATCGGCGAGCGTGCGCTCGAACTCGGCAAACCCATCCTCGTCTGGAAAGTCGGCAATACGGACATCGGACATCAGGCCGCGGCGTCGCATACCGCGCGCATGACCACCGGCTACGAGCTGTTCCAGACCGCGTTCCGGCGCGGCGGCTTCGTCGAGGTGCGCGATAGCGACGATCTGCTCGACGCGCTCAAGGTATTCCGCGCGCGCCGCCTCCCACGCGGCAACCGCGTCGGCGTGATTACGCTGTCCGGCGGCGCCGGCGTGCTGCTCGCCGACCGCTGCGTCGAGCTCGGCCTGCAACTGCCGCCGCTGTCCGCGACGACAGCCGGCATGCTGCGCGAAATCGTCGTCACCTTTGCGTCCGTCGCCAATCCGGTCGACGCGACCGCCAACGGCTACAACGACAACTTTGCTTCATACAACCGCGTCATCGCGACCGTGCTCGCCGATCCCGGCATCGACCAGGTGATTGCGCGTTCTCCGCGCGGCTCTGCGGCGACTGCATGGTCGCGCAGCTTCATCGAGGTTGCACGCACCAGCGACAAACCGATCGTGATGAACTGGCCGACATCGCCCGACGACAATGCCGAAGTCATGCAGTATCTCGAACAAAACGGCGTGCCGTGCATACTTGCACCGGGCCGCACGGTGCGCGCACTCGCCTCGCTTAACGAATTCGCCCAGAAAAGGCGCGCGTTCGAACAGCGCCGGCGGCACGTGGCACCGCGGCTCATCGCGAAACAACAGCTCGAACTGCCGCAGGCAGCGGGAACGCTCGGCGAGCACCGTTCGAAGCAGATACTCAGGCAATACGGCATTCCAGTGGTGAACGAAGTGCTGCTGTCCGCCGCAGCGGTCGCGACGCTCGCGCGCCCACCGCTGCCGTTCCCGCTCGCGGTCAAGGTCGAATCGCCCGACCTACCGCATAAAACCGAGGCCGGAGCCGTCAGACCGGGCGTAATTGACCTTTCGGCTTTGAAAGCTGCGGCGCGCGACATCCTCGCGTCCGTACGGGGGTTCAAGCCCGAGGCGCGCGTCGACGGTATCCTCGTCCAGGAAATGGCGGCGGGGCTTGAAGTAATCGTCGGCGCGCTCAACGACCCGGTCTTCGGCCCGGTCGTGGTGTTCGGCCTTGGCGGCGTATATACCGAATTACTGAAAGACGTCATGCACGGCTTTGCGCCATTCGATGTCTGCGCCGCGAAGGAAATGATCTCCGAAATCAAAGGCAGCGCGTTATTGACCGGTTTCCGCGGCCAGCCGGCACTCGACATCGACGCGCTCGCCGACACGCTGTCGCGCGTGTCGCTGCTGATTGCGGACCACGCCGACCGTATCGCCGAAATCGACGTTAACCCGCTGTTCGTGCGCCGTGCTGGCCAAGGCGTCGTCGCCGCCGACGCGCTGATAGTTCTGAAGTAACAGCCTCACCGCCAAGGACGCCAAGGACGCAAAGGTAAATGATGAATGCAAAGTGCAGAATGCTGATGTGGCTCGCCAACGCCGCCGGATCGATCATCATTGCACTGGCAGTCTCATCCGGCACGGTACTGGCACAAAGTTTCCCGAACAAAGCGGTGCGCATGGTGGTGCCGTTTCCGGCCGGCGGCAGCACCGATATCGTCGGCCGCACCGTCGCGCAGAAGCTGTCAGAAATGTGGGGCCAGCCGGTGGTGGTCGACAACCGTCCCGGCGGCGGCACGTCGATCGGCACCGATGCGGTCGCCAAGGCCGCGCCCGACGGCTACACCCTGCTGGTGACTCCCGCGCCGTTCACCATCAACCCAAGCCTGCTCGCGAAGCTGCCCTATGACGCACTCGCCGACTTCGCGCCGATCACGCTGATCAACACCACTGCGTTGGTATTGGTCGTCAATCCGGGCGTGCCGGCGAAATCGGTGAAGGAGCTGATTGCGCTTGCGAAATCGAAACCGGGCAAGCTCAACTACGGCTCGTCGACCATCGGCGGCTCGAACCACCTTGCGGGCGAACTATTCAACGCGATGGCGGGCGTAAAGATGGTGCACATACCCTACAAAGGCAATGCGCCTGCGCTCATTGATCTGGCCGGTGGCCACATTGATCTCATCTTCAACGGCGTAACTTCGGCGTTGCCGCTGATCAAAGGCGGCAAGCTGCGCGCGCTCGCGGTAACCAGCATGCAGCGCTCGAATGCCATGCCCGACCTGGCGACCATGGACGAAGCCGGGATCAAGGGTTTCGAGGCGGTGGCATGGAACGGGCTCGGCGCGCCGGCCAAAACGCCGCGCGAGATCATCGCCAGGATCAATTCGGACGTGATCAAGATCGTACACTCGCCAGAACTCAAGGAGCGTTTGACCGCCGAGGGTTCCGATCCGGTCGGCAACACACCCGACCAATACGCGGCCTTCCTGCGCAATGAGGTTGAGAAATGGGCCAAAGTGATCAAGTTAGCCGGAGTAAAAGCGGAGTAGACATCATGACCATCGTAGTCACCAAGGAAAACGGCGTCGCGACCGTGACGCTCAATCGCCCCGACAAGCTGAACGCGCTGTCCGGCGAGATGTACCACGAGCTTGCCGAAACCTTTACCGCGCTCGGCAGCGACGACGCTACGCGCAGCGTGATCGTGATCGGCGCGGGACGTGCGTTCTGCGCGGGCGGCGACGTCGGCACCATGGGCGACCGCGATATCCTTGCCGGCCGCAAGCGCTCGCAAAGCCATCAGCGCATGATCAAGTGCCTGCACAACCTGGAAAAGCCGGTGATTGCCGCGGTGCGCGGGCCCGCCGCCGGCATCGGCGCCAGCATTGCGCTCGCGTGCGATCTGATCGTCGCTTCCGAAACCGCCTACCTGATGATGTCGTTCAAGAAAATCGGCCTGCCACCCGACGGCGGCGCGGTATTCCTGCTCGCGCAGCACCTCGGCATCGCGCGCGCCAAGGAACTGGTGTATACCGCGCGCAAGCTGCCCGCGGCGGAAGCGAAGGAGATGGGCATCGTAATGAAAGTGGTGCCCGACGGCGAGCTCGAGGCCGAGGCCGGCGCGCTGGCGCTGGAACTGGCGACCTCGGCGACCTATGCGCTGATGCTTGCCAAGAAAATGTTCCAGTCGATGTACGTGCCGACGCTCGAAATGCTGCTCGAAACGGAGAGCCTCTCGATCGCCGCCGCGCGGTTCACGNNCCGAATGGAAGCGCGTTCGGTCGCTTCGGAAAAGCAATCCTTACCTCCATTCTGTGGTTTCCAGCCGTTAAGATGCGGTTTTACCTTAGCAGCCTGTCGGAGTGCCAAGTCCGACAGGCTGCTAAAAGGTGAGAAAATACGTTACTCTCGATTTTTTTTGAAAAGGAAGCGCAACAATGCAAAGTCTCAAGGAACAATCTCCGCTCGGTGTTTTCATCGAGCACTGCAAGCAAGGCGAGCTCGCCTACCAGGTGTGCACCGACGACAACACGCCGGTGTTTTTCCCGCGCGTCGTCGCGCCCAAGACCGGCAGCACCAACCTCGAGTGGCGCGTCTCCAAAGGCCTCGGCACGGTGCATTCGACAACCGTGGTAAGTGTCGCCAAGGACAAGCCGCCGCACAACGTCGTACTGATCGACATCGACGAGGGATTCCGCATGATGAGCCGCGTGGAGGACATCGATCCGATGCAGGTCAAGATCGGCATGCGCGTCAAGGTCCGGATTAACCCTGGCGACGATAAGCAGCCGCCCTTCCCTGTATTCGTCCCGGTTGGGGGTGCGAAATGAGCGGCCTCAAACGCGGTAGTGTTGCAGTCGTCGGCGCCGCCGAGTCCGATCTCGGCCAGGTGGCGCCGCATACCAGCCCGGTCGACATGATGGCGCAGGCCACGATGCGCGCGCTCGACGATTGCGGGCTCAAGCTCTCCGACATCGACGGAATTTTCAGCGCGACCTCGCAGGTACGCCTGTCGCCGCTGGCGCTTGCCGAGTATTTGCGGCTGAAGCCCAATTACTTCGATGGCACCATCATCGGCGGCTCGTCGTTCATGTCGCACGTCGCGCACGCGCAGGGTGCGATCCAGGCCGGGTTGTGTGAAGTCGCGCTGATTACGTACGGCAGCACGCAGCGCAGCGTAAGCCGCGCCGCGGCAAGCCCGCGCGAGTACAACTACTACGAAGCACCCTACAAGCCCTTNNCGTAAATGGGCGCTGATGAACCCGGTCGCGTGGGAAAAAGAGCCGCTCACGGTCGAGCAGGTATTGAAGTCGCGCATGGTCAGCTATCCGCTCACGGTGCGCGATTGCTGCCTCGTCACCGACGGTGGCGGGGCGATCATCCTGACTTCGGCAGCGCGCGCCAAAACGCTCAGGAAAAAACCGGTATACGTGCTGGGCGTGGGCGAGGCGCTCGGGCATTCAACCATTTCCAACATGCCGAAACTGACCTTGACCGCAGCCGCGGAATCCGGACCCAAAGCGTTCAAGATGGCCGGCATCAAGCCATCGGACATCGACATGCTGTCGCTCTACGATGCGTTTACCATCACGCCCATCCTCTTCCTCGAAGACCTCGGGTTCTGCCCCAAGGGCGAAGGCGGGCGTTTCGTCTCCGACGGCTCAATCGCCCCTGGCGGCAAACTCGCGGTGAACACCAGCGGCGGCGGGCTGTCCTACTGCCACCCCGGCATGTACGGCCTGCTGGTGCTGATCGAGGCGGTTCGCCAGGTGCGGGGCGAATGCGGCCAGCGCCAGGTCAAGGATTGCGAGATATCTCTCGCGCACGGCAATGGCGGCGTGCTGTCGAGCCAGTGCACGGTGCTGTTCGGCTCGGATGCAACGCTGTAAGCCAAAACGCGGTGCGATGATGGACGACAAGATAAGCATACCGAGAAATCTGGCAAAGAGGCTCGAGCGCGTGACCCGGAAAGCCGGCGTTACGCCGAGCGTTTTGGTCAGAACCGCGCCCACAAATCAGCTCGACTACCAAGAGTGGTTTTTGAAGTCTGTCGACGAAGGCGTTGCCGATCTCGATGCGGGGCGCGTGTTCACGACGCGGCAAGTCCTTGCGGCACTCGACAAGCAGCCGCACAACGTGGCCGACATAAGCGCAAGACGGCGGCTTGATCCATATTGCATCGTCTACCGCGTCAAGCCCACGGCCGTTCAAATCGTTCGTGTGCTGCACCAAACCCGCAAGTACTTCAACTGATTGCAGGTAGGTGTCTTCCGTGCGCATGCTGTAGTGCTTCACGCGCTATCGATCTCGGATCTGGTCGAGCAAGGTGGTGACGACATGACCTCCTCCGGTGGTGCCTATACCGAATGAACGTAGAGTCGCCTATCTCGGTTGGCGCGGTTGAGGAATCAGAGGCTTAAGCGTAAGCTGACCGTGCTAGACCCCGCTTTGGAGGTCTTATAAGGCACCCAATGAAGGGGCCGACTTCTTGTTGCACCAAACAATACCGCTGAGTGAGCGTTCTCGCGAATGGCTCGAGTGGGTCTTGGTTACCAGCGTTCCGCTGCGTCGCCTCGATGGCGCAGACGCCCCGGTAGGTGTGGCGTCGAGTTGCTTAATCGACTACGCAGGTCGTAGGTTTCTGCTCTCCGTGCAGCACGCAGTTGACCGAGGGTCAACCGATTGGGTTGTTGATCTTGGCTACGAGCGCGGCAAGGGAACCGCAATCTATCGTCCGAAAAGCTTCAACTACGTCGCGGAGATAGTCCGAGGCTCGGGCGTTATCCGCGACATTGACTTCTGCTTCACTGAGGTGCCAAACGACCTCGTGTCCATCTACCAGAACGCAACACCCCGAGGCATTTCCGATGAGCGTCCTCGTCATGTCTTCCAAACAGACCTGTCCGCTACACCAGACGACAAGCAGGTCTTTGCGTTTGCGGGCCAAGTCAAACCTGAAATGCATGGGACTTCTGCGCTCGCAACGGAAATGAATGTCTATCCCGGCCTCCGGTTCCTTCGCACTGAAGGCGAGTTTCACGTGTTCGAGATCCCGGTTCCTCATCCGGGGCATGAGCAATTCCAGGGTTGCAGCGGCGCTCCCATCGTCGACATGAACAGACAGGTGATAGCGCTTGTCTGCAATGGTGACCCAGCGACGAATACGATTCGCGGTGTCTCCATCGCTCGCTACAAGTTCGCCGTCGACTTCATGTGTCGAGGTGCGAACGGTGCATAACGAATAAGGTTAGATCGTGCAA
>PLYS01000167.1 GCA_003153455.1 Betaproteobacteria bacterium
TCGACTGCGGCCTTGATCGCCGCCGCGCCAAGTCCGGGCGCAGCCACGTTTTTAAAATCGCCCTGGAATCCGCCCATCGCCGTGCGGGCGGCACCGACTATCACTACCGGATCGATTTGCATTTGTAATCTCCAGTCAAAAGCCAAAAGCTTCACCGCCAAGGACGCAAAGGAACATCAATTAACGCGATTCGCGGTTAAAGATTTTCTATTTTGTCTCATCGAAAAGTTCGCGGCCGATCAGCATGCGGCGGATTTCGGAAGTGCCGGCGCCGATCTCGTAGAGCTTAGCGTCGCGCAGCAATCTTCCGGTTGGATAGTCGTTAGTGTAGCCGACGCCACCCAGGCACTGGATCGCCTCGAGCGCCATCCAGGTTGCCTTTTCGGCGGTGTAAAGAATTACACCCGCCGCGTCCTTGCGCGTGATCCTGCCGTCGTCGCAGGCGCGGCCGACCGCGTAGGCGTATGACTTGCACGCATTCATCGTCGTGTACATGTCTGCGAGCTTGCCCTGCATCAACTGGAATTCGCCGATCGGCTGGCCGAACTGCTTGCGCTCGTGCACGTACGGCAGCACCACGTCCATGCACGCCTGCATGATGCCAAGCGGTCCTGCTGCGAGCACCGCGCGCTCGTAGTCGAGCCCGCTCATCAGCACTTCGACACCCTTGCCGAGCGCGCCGAGCACGTTTTCCGCAGGCACTTCGCAGTCCTCGAACACCAGTTCGCACGTATTCGAGCCACGCATTCCGAGCTTGTCGAGTTTCTGCGCAGTGAAGAAGCCTTTGAAGTCATTTTCGACGATGAATGCCGTGATGCCGCGCGCACCGGCGTCGACCTCGGTCTTGGCGTAAACGACCAGCGTGTTGGCGTCGGGACCGTTGGTGATCCACATCTTGGTGCCGTTCAGCACATAGCGGTCGCCCTTCCTGACGCCGCGCAGCTTCATGCTGACGACATCGGACCCGGCATCCGCCTCGCTCATCGCGAGCGCCCCGACGTGCTCGCCCGAAACCAGTTTGGGCAGATAGCGTTTTTTTTGCTGCGCGTTGCCATTGCGCCGGATCTGGTTTACGCACAAGTTCGAATGCGCACCGTAGGAGAGACCGACTGCGGCGCTGGCGCGGCTGATTTCCTCCATCGCGACGATGTGGGCAAGGTAACCCATGTTGATGCCGCCGTATTCTTCCTCGACCGTGATGCCGAGCACACCCAACTCGCCGAGACGGCGCCACAGATCATTGGGAAAACTGTTGCTGCGATCGATCTTCGCGGCGCGCGGCGCGATTTCCTTGCTGGCAAACCTGGCAACGGTTGCGCGCAGGACGTCGATGGTTGCGCCGAGGCCGAAATCGAAACAGGTGGTATCCATGGGTTTATTCTGTTAATTTTAAACAGAAATGTTTATTACCTTTACGTAAACGTAATGTCGAGCTACGTGGCAACATTCAATGCTCCTGGGGATCAACAGGCCATGTTTCAGGCGGCCGCCGACTGCGTGCCCGAGCGCTGGCCCTCGGCTAGCAGCTTGCGGCACTGGTTTTCAAAAAAAGCGATCTCGTCCAATATGACCTCGATGTCTTCGCGCTGCTGCGCGAGCAGTGCGCGGCGTTTCTCGAGCTTCGTCAGAAATTCCTGCAACTGCCGCTTTTCGTCGTGCGCCAGGTCATAGAGATCAAACAGCTCACGGATCTCGGCCAGGCTTAAGCCCAGACGCTTGCCGCGCAAGGCGAGCTTGAGCCGCACCCGGTCACGGTTGCAGAACAAGCGGTTCAAGCCTTCGCGGCGCGGGCTCAACAGGCCCTCATTCTCGTAATGCCGGATGGTGCGGGTGGTGACGCCGAACTCCGTGGCAAGCTCGGTGATGGTATAGGTGGTTGTCATTGTGCTCTGCAACATATGTGTGTAGAATAAAATTATTCTCGTAGAATCAAAACCCTCAAATTTAACCTCATTACCTTTACGTAAACGTAATGCTATCAGCAGCTAAAGTCAAGCCACGCGCAGCAGACAGGCTAGAGTATCCGCATGCCAATGCGCCCGCGCCCGCCGCCCTACACGAGGTGGCGCCCGGCGTCTATTGGTTGCGCATGCCGCTGCCGTTCGAGCTCGAGCATATCAACCTGTGGCTGCTTGCTGACGGCGATGGCTGGACGATCGTCGATTGCGGTTTTGGCGGCGACCCGACGCGCGACTTGTGGCGCCGGATTTTCGCAAGCCATCTGCATGGCAAGCCGGTGACGCGCATCATAGTTACGCACTTCCATCCTGACCATTTCGGCCTCGCCGCGTGGCTCGCGGCGGAATGGGAAGCTCCGGTGCTGATGAGCGAACCGGAATTCGCGTCGGCACAGGCGTGGGACGCAGGGCGCGACCCGTTCACGCGCGAAGGCCATATCGCCATGTTCCAGCAGCACGGCCTGCGCTTCGGTGCTGACGACAAACCGCTCCCGCGCGAGAATCTGTTCCGCCGCGGCGTGCCTGACATCCCGGCGCAAATCGTGCCGCTCACGGACTGTCAGGCTTTGCAGATCAACGGCCGCGCCTGGCGTGTCGTTTCCGGCTACGGCCATTCGCCCGAGCATGCGGCGTTGTGCTGCGACGGGCTCGGCGTTCTGATCGCAGGCGACATGGTGTTGCCGCGCATTAGCACCAACGTAAGCGTGCAGCCGCATCTGCCCGACGCCGACCCGCTCGGGCTGTTTCTCGATTCGCTGACGCGCTATGCCGAATGGGACGCAAGCACCCTGGTATTGCCATCTCACGGTCTGCCGTTTTATGGCTTGCGCGAACGGGTGAAACTGCTGCATCAACATCACGCCGAGCGTCTCGACGAATTGCAGCGTGCGTGTGACGGGCCGCGCACCGGCGCCGAGGCAATGCGGGTACTGTTCAAGCGCGCGCTCGATTCGCACCAAACGCTCTTCGCGATGGGTGAGACGCTGTCACATCTGAATTACCTGCGTCGCCGCGGACAACTCAAGCGCGAATGCGGCGCCGACGGCATCTACCGCTTCACGCGTAACTGAACAGCCCCAAGGTTTCGAGGAGAACCGCAGTGACGACACCAGAAACCGGGTCCGCGCTTGATCCGGCCGAACTCGCCAAGACCTATGCCGAGATCGCACAACGCAGCAGCCAGCTCCTGAGCGCCTTCATCGCGCGTCAGGGCGCGGGTAGTGTGCCGGCATTCGGCGACGAACTCGGCATCGCCAAGGCGTTCTACGAAATGATGGGCAAGCTGCTTGCCGACCCGGCGAAATTCGCCGAAATGCAGTTCAAGCTATGGCAGGACTACCTGTCGCTGTGGCAGCACTCGATGCTGCGTTTTCTCGGCCACGATGCCCGGCCGGTGATCGAGCCTGCGTCGAGCGATCGCCGTTTCAGGCACGACGACTGGCAGCAAAACTTCCTTTTTGATTTTATCAAACAGTCGTACCTGATTGCCGCCAAACACCTGCACCAGACCGTCGGCAGCGTGCAGGGGCTTGACGACCAGACCGCGAAGAAAGTCGATTTCTACACCCGCCAGTACATCGACGCATTGAGCCCGAGCAATTTCCTGATGACCAACCCCGAAGTGTTGCGCGAGACAGTCAACTCGGGCGGCCAGAACCTGGTCAAAGGGCTAAACAATCTGCTCAGGGACCTCGAGCGTGGCAACGGCAAGCAGCTGCGCGTCAAGATGACCGACCCGTCTGCATTCGAAGTCGGCGGCAACATTGCCGTCACGCCAGGCAAGGTAGTGTTTCAGAACGATCTGATCCAGCTGCTCCAGTATGCACCCCTGACACAAGAAGTCTATAAGCGCCCACTCCTGATTTTGCCGCCGTGGATCAACAAGTTCTACATCCTCGACATGCGCGAGAACAACTCGTTCGTGCGCTGGTCGACCGCGCAGGGGCACACTGTATTCGTCGTGTCGTGGATCAATCCCGACGTCGCGCACGCGCAAAAGACTTTCGACGATTATCTGCTCGAAGGGCCGCTCGCGGCGCTCGATGCAATCGAAAAAGCGACCGGCGAGCGCGAAGTCAACGCGATCGGTTTCTGCCTCGGCGGCACGCTGCTCGCTGCGGCGCTCGCCTACATGGCGGCGAAGCGGGACAATCGCATCAAGAGCGCGACTTTCTTCGCCAGCATGATCGATTTCGCCGAACCCGGCGAGCTCGAAGTGTTCGTCGATGAAAAGCAGGTCAGCAATCTCGAGAAGAAAATGCAGGAGCGCGGCTATCTCGAAGGCTCGGAAATGGCGAACACATTCAACATGCTGCGCGCCAACGATCTGATCTGGTCGTTCGTCGTCAACAACTATCTGCTCGGCAAGCAGCCATTCCCGTTCGACCTGCTCTACTGGAACTCTGACTCGACGCGCATGCCGGCGGCGATGCACAGCTTTTATCTGCGCAACATGTACATCAACAACCTGCTGCGCCAGCCGGGCGGCATCACGTTGAACGGCGTTCCGATCGATCTTTCGAAAGTGAAAAACCCGCTCTATTTTGTATCCACCATCGAAGACCACATCGCGCCGTGGCAGTCGACTTACGCGGGCGCCCGGCTATTTCCGGGCAAAGTGCGCTTCGTGCTTGGCGGCTCGGGCCATATTGCGGGCATCATCAACCCGCCGGGCGCCAACAAATACGGCTACTGGACCAAGGACAAGCTTGACGAGATGCCGCAGGAGTGGCTCGCGGGCGCAACGCAGCACCCGGGCTCGTGGTGGAACGATTGGGCGCAGTGGGTCGAACCGTACGCGGGCGACAAAATCGCCCCGCGCGAGCCGGGCAAAGGCAAGCTGAAAGCGCTCGAAGACGCGCCGGGCTTGTACGTCAAGATGAGGCTGGACGAGCGGTAACCGCAGCCGCAAACGCAATACGTGCACGGCATCCAGCGCGGCACGCCGATTCCGGCTCATTCATGCAAATCAAAGACAGCGTATTCCTGATTCCCGGCGGCGCGTCGGGACTGGGCGCGGCGACCGCGCAACATCTGGTTGCGGCCGGCGGCAGAGTTGTGATTGCAGACCTCAACCCACAGGCCGGTGAAAAACTTGCCGCCGGCCTCGGCGCCAATGCGCGCTTTGTGGTCGCGGACGTCACCAACGAAGAAGAGGTGCAGCAGGCGATAGACACTGCGGTGAAAACATTCGGCGCGCTGCACTGTCTCGTCAATTGCGCCGGTATTGCGCCCGGCGAACGCGTGGTCGGCAAAAATGGGCCGCACCGCCTCGAAACCTTCAGCCGCGCGATCAACATCAACCTGATCGGCAGCTTCAACGCATTGCGGCTCGTCGCACAGGCAATGACCGGCAACACGCCCAACCAAGACGGTGAACGCGGTGTCATCATCAACACGGCGTCAATCGCGGCCTTCGAGGGGCAAATCGGCCAGGCCGCCTACAGCGCATCGAAAGGCGGCATCGTTGCGATGGCACTGCCGATCGCGCGCGAGCTTGCGCGCTTCGGCATCCGCGTCATGACGATTGCGCCCGGGATTTTCGACACGCCGATGCTCGCCACGCTGAGCGAGGAAGTGCGCGCCTCGCTTGGCGCGCAAGTGCCGTTCCCGTCGCGCCTTGGGCAGCCCCAGGAATACGCACGGCTGGCCGCGTTCATTATCGAGAACCCGATGCTGAATGCCGAGGTGATA
>PLYS01000477.1 GCA_003153455.1 Betaproteobacteria bacterium
GTCCTCCCAACTGTCGTGCAATGTGATCTGCTCAGCCGGCAACCAGTTGCCTTGTGCCCCCGACGGACGCGGCTGCACGTTGAGCGTGATCTCCTGGCTGCGGGCGGCCACCGGCTGTCCCGCGTCACCGAGTGCCATACCAGCACCAAAGCTCCCCTTGAAAAAGGGGTCGTTGGCGAAGGGCGTGTCGCGCAGAAGACGTTCCATCAGGTCATTTGCCGGAACGGCGTCACCCTGGCGGTTTTGTGCAAACATGGCACTGCCGTGAAAACTTGCAGGAGGAATGTGCAGCGCCCCGCTCCTTTCAGGCGCAATCGCGTAGTGGCGTTCGATAACGCTGTATTCGCGCCCGTCATGCATCGCGGTGTAATGCTTTTCCTCTCCGAGCTGTTCAACAATCGCATTGGCCGGATCGGGTGCAGCAAGTTCGCCTGTCTCTACGGTGGTGTCGTAGTAGAGTCGAACCGTGTAGGGAATCTGTTGCTGAACGTAGATCGACTTGCCTGCGGCGGCGGCCTCGACTTCCAGGAAGACATGCTTTGACGCCTGATTCGCCGCCTGGAGCGAGGGTTTGGTGACATTGAGCTCGAGCGCCGCGGTGTGTTCGCTTCCAACCGTGATGGGCGGAATGTCGATGGCACCGGTACGACGCGGTTGCAGTTGCACCAGCCAACGCGTGAGGTCTGAACGGCTGCCGTTGACGAGCCTTGTTTCGTTGCTGGTACTCGTACCAAGCACGTCGAAATCTTTGCGCAACGGAGTCACATCCGGGCGCTCGCGAGATTGCGCTCCGTCGCTTTCGATACTCAATGTAAGGGTGTCCCCCTCCTGCACCGTATTGTGGTCGAGCTGAGCCCGCAATGCTGCCCAGCTTGCGTTCGAGGCGCCCAGCATAAAAAGTCCGAACGCCGCTGTTGCCAGCGCTAGAACATATCGCGAACTGCCTGAGGATGGTTTGCGTATCGGCTTCACCATGAGATGCTCCGTTGGTCGGTGCTGTGATTATTAGCCGTCGGCATCGGCATGCTGTGCCCGCTGCCGGTATTGGTAGAGAAACTTGCGACGCAGCAGGCCGCCCGGGTCATCGGGAATGCGCCGCAACCACTGTTCCGCAGCCATCCGCTCTTCGCTGTCGAGCGGTTGCGCACTATCCGCCGAACCACCCTGCGGCCGCTGCTTCGCATTCGCTGTTGCTTGCGATTGGTCCGCGGCATTCCCGCCAGGAGTCCCGTTCGATGACTGGCTTTCGTCGGCCTTCGCACCGGCGCGTTGCCCGGCGAGCTTCTTCGCTGCCTCGGCAAACTCATTATTTTTCCCGCTTTCGCGTGACTGCTCGCCGTTTTGCGAGCCGCCATCGGGTTTCTTCGCGTTCGCCGGCTGCTGTCCCTGCCCCGATGAGGCGTTAGGCTGACCACTTTTGCCTTCCTTCGACGATTGGTCATGTGCCTTACTCGGTGACGAATTATGGCCGCCGCCATTGCTCTGGTTTTGGTCCTTCTGCGACGCGTCGCGTGGTGAATTGGAAACCTGCTGTTGCGCTTGCTGTTGTTGCTTTAGAAGCGCCTCGACCGCCGCCTTGTTTGCCCGCGCATCCTCGCCGCCGGGATTTTGTTTGAGCGATTTGTCGTAGGCCGCAATGGCATCCTGATACTGGCCCAGTTTGGCAAGGGCATTGCCGCGGTTGTAATCCGCATCGGTACCGCTTGCACGAGCAAAGTTGTCCAGCGCAAGCTGATAGTTTCCGCGCTTGTACTCGGCGCTCCCGCGACGACTGGTATCGGTTGCGAGTTCGGAGGCCTTCGCATAGTCGGCCGCGTCAAGCGCCTTCGCCGCCTGCTGATCCGATCGCTGCCAAAGATCGTCCCACGCCGAGGCCATGGCCGGTTGCGGCGGTAACGCCAAACCCACGACCAGCACCAGGGCCAGAAGCCAGTTGCGCCGGAACGCGAGCGCCGCCAGCGGAAGCAGCAACACCGCCAAAAGCGGCCCTTGTTCTTTCCACCCCTGCGTCGTCGCATCGGTTTGCATCGAGGCTTCCGCGCGCGACGACTGGCGGTCGCTTAGCAGCGTCCTTAATGCCTCGCCGTTGTCGGTTATCGATTGGTATGCTCCACCTCCGGCGCGCGCCAACGATTGAAGCGTGGCCGTATCCAATCGTGGATTTACGATCTTGCCAGCCGCATCACGCATCAGTTCGCCTTGTGCATTGGTCAGCGGCACGCCGTCTTCGGTGCCTACACCGAGGACGGAAACGCGGTAGCCATCGTTTCTCAGGCGCGCGGCGGCACGTTCGCTCGCCGCGGCCTTGTCCGCTTCGACCCCATCGGCGATAAGTAGTACCTGGCCGTTCGACACGCCGGCCTGACGCAGTAATTCGCCCGCCTTAAGCAAACCAAGATCGGCGCGGCTGCCCGGTATTGGCATGATCCCCGGCTCCAGCACCTTGAGCAGTGCACGAATGGTATTGACATCACGCGTCAGCGGCGACACCGTGAATGCATCTCCGGCGTACACCACCAGGCCAGTTTGTCCTTCCGCGCCAAGCGCGAGCACGTCCTCGACCTTGTATCGGGCGCGTACCAATCGCGAAGGTTTCAGATCGGTGGCATCCATCGAGCGCGAAAGGTCCAGTACGACTACTCTCGCCGCCGTCGTCTGGAAGACCGGCTGCGGCTTTCGTTCCCACGTGGGGTTGGCCAGCGCCAACACGGCAATGATCCACCCAGCGGCAACCAACCACAGCGCAGTGCGGTTCACCGCGTGCGCGCGACCGACCATCAGCAGCGGCAGCAACCGCGCGTCCACGATGCGACTCCACGGGTTGTCGCCGCCGCCGGGCCGATACACGCGCCACGCCAGTAGCAATAGCGGTATCAGGGCAAGCAGCCACAGCGGTCGGATAAAGTGAAAACCATCAAGCATGTCGGACCTCGGCCAGGCGAACCCGCGGCAGCAATCCACTGGCCGAAAGCGCGATCAGCACGCTCAGCAGCAGCGCCCCGGCGAGCGGCCATGAATAAAGTTCTTCGATGGGTCGCCAACTTTGCTCGTCCCGCGACACCGGCTCGATCTTGTCGAGCAGACCATAGATCTGGGTCAGCGCCGCAACGTCCGCGGCGCGGAAATAGCGGCCCCCCGTTTTCTGCGCAATCGCCTTGAGAGTGTCTTCATCGAGGTCCCCGTGGACGAGCTGCGGCATGCCGAACGACCCTTGCACCCACATCTCATCGGCGCCGACGCCGATGGTATAGATGCGCACGCCTTCGCGAGCGGCGAGGTCGGCCGCCTTCAGTGGATCGACGTTGCCGGCATTGCTCGCGCCGTCGGTGAGCAGGATCAGCACCCGGTTCTTGATCGGTTCGTCACGCAGCCGCTTGATGGCCAGCCCGATGGCATCGCCGATCGCCGTCTGCTGGCCCGCCAGTCCGATCTGCGCTTCACCGAGCAGCGTACCCACTGTGTTGCGATCCAGGGTCAGCGGAACCTGCAGATAGGCCTCATCGCCGAACAGAATCAGTCCGAGTCGATCGCCCGCGCGATGCTTGATGAATTCGCCCGCCACCGCCTTGACCGCGGCCAGCCGACTGACGGCGTGACTGCCGCTTACCATGTCGGAGGTCTGCATGGAGCCGGACAGATCCACCGCCAGCATGATGCTGCGGCCGGTCACCGGCAGGTGCACCGTTTGACCCACACTCTGCGGGCGAGCCGCAGCCACGACCAGCAGCAGCCAAGCGAGCGCCGCAACGCCAAGGCGCAGGCGCGGGTGGTGGCTTCGACTGTTTCCAAGCGTCGCGCGCATCTCGTTGAAAAATGGAAATCGCAGTGCCGGCGGAGCCACCTCGGTCGCGGCGGGCAGCAGCAAGGCGAGCAGCGGCAGCGGCAATGCCGCGAGGATCCAGGGCCACGCAAGTTCGATGTTCATATATCAGGCTCCCGCGTTCCTGTTAACCCATTCCCGGACTAACGCGATAAGCCCGGTGGCATCCAGATCGCTCGGCAGCGATCGCTGATAGGGACCGGCGGCCAGCACTCGCCCCGGCCCTTCCGTGAAGCGACCGCTACCCCCGGACTCATCGAGGAAGCGCAGCCACGCACTACCTGTCAACGCGGCCACTTGCTGGCGCGGGAACCTCATCAGCGCGAGCCGGCGCAGCAGCACCGACATTTGCGCAAGTGCGTCCGGCGTGCGTTCGCTCGCGAGTTCGTGTTCGAGGCTCGCAAGTGCTGAAAGCACGCGCTGGCGTTGAAGACGGATGCGATATCCGCGCAAGGCGACGATTGTCAGCCATGCCAGCAGCGCCAGCAGCGCCGCAGCGACAAACCACCAGCCCGGCGCCGGCGGCCAGAATGCCGGTGCGCCCGGTAGGTGGATGTCACGCAGTTGAAGGACCTGCTGCGGATTCGGGTTCATGCCGCGAGTCTCGTGGTTCGCGGACGCATGACGTCCGCCGCAAAATGTTTTCGCAACACGGTGACTACGTCGTCTACAGTGGAAAGGCGCAGCAACGGAATTGCGCAGCCGCGCATGATTCCTGCGACCGTTTGATGATGACGACTGAAATAGTTCTCATAGGCCCGTTGCGCGACCACCGAGCGGGTATCGAGTATGCCCGGCGTGCCGCCAGCCGTGACCCCGTAGCGCGCGGCGACCGGGGGCGCCTCTTCCAACGGATCGACGATTTGAATGGCCACCACGTCGCTGTGCTGGCGTAGACGCAGCAAGTGGTTGCGGCTATCGTCGTCGATGCCATAGTAG
>PLYS01000442.1 GCA_003153455.1 Betaproteobacteria bacterium
AGCCGCTGCAGCTCTGGATGTCCGTCGCCCAGATACCGCTGCTGATCTTCGCCGCGCACACGCAGGACTGGTGGCTCTTTCTATCCCTGCTCGCGGTTATGGTGTTTATATTCGGCTCTATCCCGTTTACCGACGCCATGATCGTGCGCTACGTGGATGACCGCCTGCGCTCGCGCGTGGCCGGCATGCGGCTCACGGTGGCGTTCGGCATCAGCTCGCTCGCCGTGTGGCTGCTCGGGCCTATGGTGAAAGGGATCGGGTTTACCGCGGCACTGTGGGTCATGGCCGGCATCGCCGCGATCAGGTCCGCGATCGTGCTGCTGCTGCCGGACGAGCCGACGGATGGGGAGAATGTGCGGACGTAACCAGCGACACGTATGCCCTCGACGCGATTGGCGCCCAGCCCCATTTCGACGCCGATTGCCGCCGATTTTCATGCGGGCTTCCGCGCCGCACGCGCACCCGGAAGCACGCATGCCGATCGCGCAACAAGCAGCCGGCAGATGTTGATGACTGCCATTGAATCCCTGCCCATTGCGGTGATCCTGTGGCTCACGCTCGCGGTGGTGTTTTCAGGTTTCATCCAGGGCGCGCTGGGCTTCGGCTTTCCATTCATTGCCACGCCGATGGTCGCGATGGTGGTCGACATGCGCACGGCGATCATCACCGTGCTGCTGCCAACGCTCGCGACCATCGTGATCACGCTCGTAACCAGCGGGCCGCTCGGGCCGGTGATGAAGCGCTTCTGGATGATGCCGGTCTACGCCGCGCTGGGCGCGCTCGCCGGCACTTGGCTATTCGTGGCGGCGCCGGAGGCGCCCTATCAGTTGCTACTCGCGCTGATCATCATTGTCTATCTCAACCTCGACCGCATTGCGCGCGGCGACTGGCCCTTGATCAAGCGGCACGAACGCGCGTTTGGCCCGCTGGCCGGCGCGGCAGCGGGTCTTTTCGAAGGCACGGCAAACGTCGCGGCGCCGCCGCTCATCATCTACTACCTCGCGCTGGGCTTGAGTCCCGCCATGATGGTGGAGGCCATGCAAATGTGCTTTATGGTCGGCAAGACGACGCAATTCACCGTGCTCACGCTGCACGGCGGCGTGTCTTCAGCGCAATGGCTCGCGACGCTGCCCCTGTGCGTCATCGCAGTCGCCGCGGGTTTTGGCGGCGCGCGCATGCGCGGCCGCATCGACGCCGCCATGTTTCGCAAGTGGGTCAAGCGCGCGCTGGCAATCATTGCGCTCGCGCTGCTTGCCCAATACGCCTATAACGCGTGGCACATCTAAGAATTCAGGCGTATCGGGGACCAATCGTAACGTACCGGTATTTAGGAATGGTTGAACGGCACTCATCCTGAAATACGCGAAGCCGCCGACTTCCAGGATATAGTTAAGCGCGAGCGGGCCGAGACCCATGAGCTCGACTTCAATTCCCGGCCGATGCTGGGGCGTATACAAAATAGATAAATCCAACACGCCTTCTGCCACCAGGGTATTCAGATCCTCGGCGACTCCGACTTTGGCCCGCACCGCATCCTAGCGCATTGTCGGGGTTTCGGATTGAGGACGGATTTGATTTTGGTCAAGGCCGCATGAGGTGCCGCCGTGTAACATCTTTGTATTGCCTATGCGACCGCATGTCCGTCACGCGCCTTCGTGCTGATGTTCGGCGTCGTCTGAATGTCGTTGACGTGGATGTACTCCACCGGAGTGCGACCCCTGAGTACGGAGCAAGGCCGCAAGCGTCCGGAACGGCCACACTTCTTCTGAAACCCGAAAGGAACTTGCCATGGCAACCGAAACCGCCGCCAAGCCGAGGCGCATACTGAAGATATGGACGCCCGAAGACAGGGCATTCTGGGCGCTGGAAGGGCAGGCGATCGCCACGCGCAACCTGTGGATCTCGGTGCCGGCGCTGTTCCTGGCATTCGCGGTGTGGCAGCTCATGAGCGTGGTGGCAGTCAAGCTGCCGCAGATCGGATTTGCATTCACGACCAACCAGTTGTTCTGGCTCGTGGCGGCGCCGGCTTTGTCCGGGGCGACGCTGAGAGTCTTTTATTCGTTCATGATTCCGATATTCGGCGGGCGCAGATGGACCGCGATTTCCACCGCGTCCCTCCTGATCCCGGCGATCGGCATCGGCATTGCCGTGCGGGATCCGACCACGAGCTACTCGACCATGCTCATCCTTGCGTTATTGTGCGGATTCGGCGGCGGCAATTTTTCCTCGTCGATGGCCAACATCAGCTTTTTCTTTCCGAAAGAGCACAAGGGCTCCGCGCTCGGCGTGAACGCGGGTCTCGGCAACCTGGGCGTGTCCTCGATGCAGTTTCTGGCGCCGATCATGATTACGGTGGGCATCCTCGGCATTTTCGGCGGTGATCCCCAAACCGCCGTCGATCGTGGCGCTGGCACGCAAGCCACAGTCTGGATCCAGAACGCGGCGTTCATCTGGGTGCCGTGGATCGCGATCGCCGCGATCGCGGCCTGGATCGGCATGAACGATATCGCCGACGCCAAGGCGTCGTTTGCCGAGCAGGCGGTGATTTTCAAGCGCAAGCACAACTGGANNTTAATGCGCTGCAATATGCGTGGCTTGGCCCTTTCGTCGGCGCAATCGTCAGACCGTTCGGCGGCTGGCTCGCGGACAAACTTGGCGGCGCCAAAGTCACGTTCTGGAATTTCATCGTCATGGCGCTGGCGGTGATCGCGGTGATATATTTTCTGCCCCGCGCCGGCTCCAGCGGCAGCTTCGTCGGCTTCCTGAGCATGTTCATAGTGTTGTTTCTGACCACTGGCATCGGCAATGGGTCGACCTTCCGCATGATACCGGTCATCTTTCTTACCGAACAGATGCGCGCGGCCGAGGGCAAGGGCGCGGAGGCGCAGGAGCAGGCGGTGAAGAACGCCAACAAGGAAGCTGCCGCCGTGCTCGGTTTTACAGCGGCAATGGCGGCTTATGGCGGATTCTTCATTCCCAAGAGCTACGGCACTTCGATAACGATGACTGGCGGGCCCGAAGGCGCGCTCTATGTGTTCATCGTGTTTTATGTCACGTGCATCGTGACGACATGGTGGTATTACGCGCGCAAGAACGCGGAGATGCCCTGCTGAAAAAACTGCATTGCGCGTCCGGTTAATTTAATCTTATAAAGTCACTGTCCGGCACTCACGCCAAGAATTCAAGCCAAAAGAACGGAGCAATCTATGAGTCACTTTCTTGATCGGCTGAACTACTTCTCGCACCCGAAGGAAAGTTTCTCCGGCGG
>PLYS01000157.1 GCA_003153455.1 Betaproteobacteria bacterium
GACGATGCGATCGTCGAGCGCGTCGATACGGGCACGGATCTCTTTAAGCTGGCCGCTCACGGTGAAACCTTATCTTCAGGCTTTCTCCGCCGGCAAATAGCGCGCCACCAGCACGCCCTTGATCGCGGCGATGTGCTGTACCAGCTGCAACGGCACCGCGCTGTCGACATCGACCAGCGTATACGCCATCTCGCCTTTGGATTTGTTCAGCATGTTGTGGATGTTGAGCCCGGCTTCCGCCATCGCAGTCGAGATCTGACCCAGCATGTTCGGCACATTGGCATTGGCGATGCCGACGCGGAACGGCGATTCGCGCGACATTGCGACATCGGGAAAGTTGACCGCATTCTGGATGTTGCCGTGCTCGAGATAATCGCACAGCTCATCGACCACCATGATCGCGCAATTGTCCTCCGCCTCGCGCGTCGATGCGCCAAGATGCGGCAATGCGATTACGCCCGGATGTCCGGCCAGCTTCTGCGCCGGGAAATCGCACACGTAATACCTTAGGCGTTTGGACGACAGTCCTTCCAGCACCTCGTCGTTGTCGACGATGCCGTCGCGCGAAAAGTTGAGCAGGATCGCACCATGTTTCATGAGCTTGATGCGCTCGCGCGAAATGAGGTTGCGCGTCGCTTCGACGAGCGGCACGTGCAGCGTCACGAACTCGCAGTTTTTCAGCACTTCCTCGACGCTGTGCGCTTTCTTCACCTGCGACGGCAGGCTCCACGCCGCGTCGACAGTGATATGCGGGTCGTAGCCGAGCACGTTCATGCCGAGCTTGATCGCGGCGTCCGCCACCAGGCTGCCGACCTTGCCGAGCCCGATCACGCCCAGCGTACGCCGCGGCAATTCGACACCGGCGAACTGCGTCTTGCCGTCTTCGACCTGCTGGTTGATCGCTGCATCGTCGCCCGTGAGGCCGGCCACGAAGTGCGACGCCGGCAGCAGGTTGCGCGCCGCAATCAGCATGCCTGCGATCACCAGTTCCTTGACCGCGTTGGCGTTGGCCCCTGGCGCGTTGAATACCGGCACCCCNNTCCATCGCATGCATGTCGTGCGAGCGCACCAGAATCGCATCGGGGTCCTTGACCTGGCTGCCGACCTCATATTTGCCCGCAGGAAAACGCTTGAGCCCGACCTGCGCGATGTTATTGAGCGTAAGGATGCGAAATGTATGTGCCATGATGTCAGCCGTGACTCACCTGAAATTCGCGCATGAATTCGACCAGTGCCTTGGCGCCCGCGAGCGGCATCGCATTGTAAATCGACGCGCGCATGCCGCCGACCGAACGGTGACCCTTGAGCTCTCTCAGCCCGCGCGCTTGTGCCTGCTTGAGGAATACCTCGTCGAGCGCTTCGTTTCTCAGCCGGAATGGCACGTTCATCAGCGAGCGGTCGCCCCGCGCCACCGGCGAGTAGTAGAACTCGGTCTGATCAAGGAAATCGTAAAGAACCGCCGCCTTGGCGCGGTTAATCTGTTCCATCTGTTGCAGGCCGCCCAGCCGCTTCAGCCACTGGAACACGAGCCCCGCGATATAAACTGCGTAGGTCGCAGGCGTGTTGAGCATCGAGTCCGCCCCGGCCTGCGCCTTGTAGTCGAGCACGGATGGCGTCGCCGGCAGCGAATTGCCGATCAGGTCATCGCGCACGATGACGACGGTGAGCCCGGCCGGCCCCATGTTTTTCTGCGCGCCGGCGTAGATCAACGCGTACTTTGACACGTCCATCGGACGCGACAGGATATGCGACGACATGTCGGCAACCAGCGGCACGCTGCCGGTGTCGGGCATCCAGTGAAATTCCACGCCGCCAATGGTTTCGTTCGACGTGTAGTGCACGTACGCTGCGTCGGGATTCAGCTTCCAGCCCGCCTGTTCAGGCGCGTAGCTGAAGTTCCTGTCCTCCGAGCTGGCAGCGACGTTGACCGTGCAGTAGCGTTGCGCTTCCTTGATCGCCTTTTTTGACCACTCTCCGGTATTCACGTAGTCGGCGCATTTCGCGCCGCGCAGCAGGTTCATCGGCACCGCCGCGAACTGCAATGTCGCGCCGCCCTGCAGGAACAACACTTTGTAGTTTTGCGGGATCGCCATCAACTCGCGCAGATCGGTTTCGGCCGCTGCCGCGATGCTGATGAACTCCTTGCCGCGATGGCTCATCTCCATCACCGACGTGCCGCTGCCGTGCCAGTCGAGCATCTCTTGAGCGGCCTGCTCAAGCACCGGCTCTGGCAATACCGCCGGACCGGCGGCGAAATTGAATACTCTCGTCATAAATAAGTTAAATCCCGTTGGTTATTGAATCTCGATAAAGGTGAACGAGTGAACGGGTGAACGCGTGAAGCCCCTCACCCTGCTCTCTCCCCGGGAACGGGGAGAGGGTGTCACTCGTTCACTTGTTCACTCGTTCACTCTTTCACGCCTCTGCTTCCTCATCATCATCGCGCTCGGCTACTTTCTCCAACCCGGCGAGCTTCTCGCCGTCGCCGAGGTTGATGAGCCGCACGCCCTGCGCGGCGCGGCCCACGTCGCGAATTTCAGAGATGCGAGTGCGGATCAGCACCCCGCCGGTGGTGATCAGAATAATTTCGTCGTCGTCGCCCACGATCTGCGCGGCGACCAGCTTGCCGTTGCGCTCGGAGGTCTGGATCGCGATCATGCCCTGCGTGCCGCGGCCGTGGCGCGTGTAACGGCCGATCGGAGTGCGCTTGCCGTAACCGTTCTCGGTCGCGGTCAGCACCGACTGTTCCTCGTTCTCGGCAGTCAGCAGTGATATCACGTGCCCGCCCTTGACGAGCCTCATGCCGCGCACGCCCCCTGCGTTACGGCCCATCACGCGCACTTCGGTCTCCGCGAAGCGCAACGCCTTGCCGCCGTCGGAAAACAGCATGATGTCGTGCCTGGAATCGGTAAGCGCGACGCCGATCAGGTAATCGCCGTCGTCGAGGCTGACGGCGATGATGCCTGACGGGCGCGGCCGCGAGAATGCCGACAGCGCGGTTTTCTTGACCGTGCCGTTGGCGGTCGCCATGAACACGAAGTGCTGATCGTCGAATTCCTTGACCGGCAGCACCGCGGTGATCTTCTCGTGCTCGAGCAGCGGCACCAGGTTGACGATCGGCTTGCCGCGGCTGTTGCGACTGCCCTGCGGCACCGCGTAGACCTTGAGCCAGTAGACGCGGCCGCGATTGGAAAAGCACAGGATGTAATCGTGGGTGTTGGCGATGAACAGCTTCTCGACGAAATCGTCTTCCTTGGTGGTGGTCGCCTGCTTGCCGCGTCCACCGCGCTTCTGCGCGCGATAGTCCGCGACCGGCTGGCACTTCATGTAGCCGCCGTGCGACAGCGTTACCACCACGTCCTCGGACGCAATCAGGTCCTCCATCGAAAGATCCTGCGTGTGCTCGACGATTTCGCTGCGGCGCTCGTCGCCGTACTGCTTCTTCATATCGCTCAGTTCGCCGCTGATGATCCTGGTGATGCGCGCCGGCTTGGCAAGGATGTCGAGCAGATCGACGATTTTCTCCATCACCTCCTTGTATTCGGAGACGAGCTTGTCCTGCTCGAGCCCGGTCAGGCGCTGCAACTGCATTTCCAGAATGCGCTGCGCCTGCGCTTCCGACAGCCGGTAGCCGCCCTTCTTCTGGAATCCGAACTCGGGCGCGAGGCCCGCGGGGCGCGCGGCGTCGGGATTGACCTTAACCAGCATCTCTTCGACCAGGCTGGAACGCCACAGCCGCCCCATCAGCTGCTCCTTGGCTTCGGCCGGAGTCTGCGCCGCCTTGATCAGCGCGATCACGTCGTCGACGTTGGACAGCGCGACCGCCAGGCCTTCGAGGATGTGGCCGCGCTCGCGCGCTTTCTTGAGCTCGAACACGGTGCGCCGCGTCACCACCTCGCGGCGATGACGCAGGAATGCTGCCAGCATCTGCTTCAGGTTCAACAGGCGCGGCTGGCCATCGACCAGCGCCACCATGTTGACCCCGAAGCTGTCCTGCATCTGCGTCTCTTTGTAGAGATTGTTGAGGATAATTTCGGCCACCTCGCCGCGCTTCAATTCGATCACCGCGCGCATGCCGGACTTGTCGGACTCGTCGCGGATCTCGGCAATGCCTTCGAGCCGCTTCTCGCGCACCATCTCGCCGATTTTCATCAGCAGATTGGCCTTGTTGACCTGGTACGGCAGCTCGTCGATGATAATGGCCTGGCGGTTGCCCTTCTCCATGTCCTCGATGTGGGTGCGCGCGCGCATCACGACGCGGCCGCGGCCGGTGCGCAGCGCTTCTTTCACGCCAACCGTGCCGTAGATAAAACCGCGCGTCGGAAAATCCGGCGCCGGCACGATCTTGATCAGCTCTTCGATCTCGATGTCGGGATCCTTGAGCAGCGCATGGCACGCGTCCACGACTTCGTTCAGGTTGTGGGGCGGGATGTTGGTCGCCATGCCGACGGCGATTCCCGATGAGCCATTGATCAGCAGGTTGGGGATCTTGGACGGCAGGATCAGCGGCTCGTGCTCCGAGCCGTCGTAATTGGGACCGAAATTGACGGTTTCCTTGTCAAGGTCATCGAGCAGTTCGTGCGCGATGCGCGCCATGCGGATTTCGGTGTAGCGCATCGCCGCCGCGTTGTCGCCGTCGACCGAGCCGAA
>PLYS01000061.1 GCA_003153455.1 Betaproteobacteria bacterium
CACGATCCACGAATCACGATCCACGAATCACGAACTACTCCGGCGTAATGCCGGCTGCCTTGATTACTTGCGCCCATTTGGCTACCTCGGCCTTGGTGAAGGCGTCCAGCGCGTCGGGCGTGCTGCCGGCGGGATCTATGCCCGCGACCGACAGTTTTTCCTGCACGTCGGCAAGCTGCAGTACGGCGTTGATCTCGCGATTGAGATACGCGACGATGTCCTTCGAGGTGCCGGCCGGCGCGAGCATTGCGTAGGACGCTACCGACTCGAAACCGGGAAGTCCGGACTCGGCCATGGTAGGCAGGTCCGGCAGAAATGACGCGCGCTTGGCGGCAGTGACGGCCAGCGCACGCAGCCGTCCGGCCTTGATGAACGGCACGTGCGCAGGCGGAGTATCGATTGCCATCGCGATCTGGCCGCTCAGCAGGTCGGGCAGGAGCAGAGAGGTCCCTTTGTAAGGCACGTGCACGATGTCGATCTTCGCCCTTTGCTTAAACATCTCGCCTGTCAGATGAATCAAGCCGCCGACGCCCGAAGAGGCGAAGTTGAGTTCTCCGGGCCGGGCCTTGGCGAGCGCGATCAGGTCCTTGACGTTTTTGACCGGCAGCGCCGGGTGCACCACCAACACGAGGGTGGCGGTGCTGATCATCGAAATCGGCGCGAAATCGGTGCGGATATCGTAATTGATCTTTTTGTAGTACGACATCGCGACCGCGTGCGACCCGATCGTCGCCAGCAGGAGGGTGTAGCCGTCATTGGGCGATTTCGCGGCCGCTTCAACGCCGATGTTTCCGGCAGCGCCGGAACGGTTGTCAACCACGAACTGCTGGCCGATGCGCTCGGAGAGTTTTTGCGCGACTATGCGCGCCACGAAGTCGCCTGCCCCGCCGGCAGGGAAAGGCACGATGATCCTGACCGGCTTGGCCGGGTAGCCGCCCGGTTTGACGGGCGCTTGTGCGTACGCGGCCGAGGCGACGAATCCCGCCGCAGCAAGAAAAAGAGGAAGATTACGCATCGGGCCCTTCATGGCATTTATCTCCCGAATTACAGGTCCGTTCACGCGCTCAGGCCGTGGGCCTTGAGCGCCTCCGGATTGATGACGTTGGTCGGCTTGCCCACGAGATACGCGGCGATCTGATTGAAGGCATAGCTGAAATAACTGTCGAGATTCTTTTGAGTGACGTAACCGAGGTGCGGCGTGCATATCACGTTGTCGAGCGCAAGCAGCGGATCGCGCGCGCCGAACACCGGTTCGTCGTCGTAGACGTCGACTGCGGCCATGCCGGGACGCCCCGCCTTCAGCGCCGCCGCCAGCGCGCCGCGCTCGATGAGCGCCGCGCGGCTCGTGTTGACCAGCAGCGACGAGGGCTTCATGCGCGCGAGGTCCTTGGCGGTAACGATGCCGGCCGACTGCTCGTTCAGGCGCACGGTGATGGCCAGCACGTCGGACTGCTCGAACAGCGCGTTCCGGCCCGGTGCGAACGTGAGGCCATCGGCGCGTGCCCGCGCCGCGGAACCTTCGCGGCCCCATACCAGGATGCGCATGCCGAATGCCTTGCCGTAGTTGGCGAGCATTGCGCCGATGCGTCCATAGCCGTAGATGCCGAGCAGGGTGCCGCGCAAATCCACTCCGACGCTCGACTGCCAGCGGCCACTTTTCAATGCCGCCATTTCCTGCGGAATGCGCCGCACTGCGGCGATGACAAGTCCCCACGTCAGCTCGGCGGCCGCGTAAAAGGCCGTCTCCGGCGGGGTGGTCGTGGCGACAATGATGCCGCGCCGCGTGCAGACTTCGACGTCGATGTGCGGATAGACATTCCTCTGGCTGATCATCTTCAGCCGCGGCAGCCGCTCGATCAGCGGCGCCCGGACCGCCGTGCGTTCGCGCAGCAGCACCAGGATCTCGGTGTCCTTGAGGCGTTCGGCAAGCACATTCACGTCATTGGTATAGTCGTTCCAGATCGTGACCTCGTGCCCGGCGAGACTGGAAAAGCACTGCAGACCCCGCACCGCACTGGCGTAATCGTCGAGTATCGTGATGTTCATGAAGTGTGGACTCCTGACTATTCGGCCTTGGCGCCGGATGCCTTGACGGCTTTGCCCCATTTCACCAGTTCGGCCTTGAAGAAAGCGGTGAATTCCCCGGGAGTATCGCCGATGACTTCCGCCCCGTCGTTGGCCATCCAGTTGCGCACCTGCGGATCGGCCAACGCGCGCACGATTTCCGCGTTCAGCTTGTGGATGATGTCGGGCGGCGTGCCGGCGGGCACCACCACGCCGTACCACGACGCGGTCTCGAAACCCTTGAGCCCCTGTTCGTCGAGCGTCGCGAGGTCCGGCGCCGCCGCGACCCGCTTCAGGCTCGTCACCCCGAGGGCGCGCAGCCGTCCGCTCCTGACGTGGGGCAGCGTCGATACCAGCGCACCGAAACACAACTCGACGTGCCCGCCCGCGGTATCGATGAGCGCCGCGCCTGCGCCTTTGTAGGGAACGTGGATTATTTTCACGCCGGCTGCGGCATTGAACAGCTCGCCGACGAGATGATGCGTGCTGCCCAGACCCGGAGAAGCGTAGCGCAGCTCGTCGGGACGGGCCTTGGCCAGCGCAATCAGGTCTCTGATGTTTTTGACCGGCACCGAGGGATGCGCGACGACGATGCCGGGCACCTTGGCGATATTGGTCACGAACGCGAAGTCGCGCACCGGGTCGTAAGCGAGTTTCGGGTACAGCGTCGGATTGATTGCGTTGGCGACGGTCGGCAGGAACAGCGTGTAGCCGTCCGGCGCCGAGCGCGCGAGCGCCTCGGAGGCAATGTTGGTGCCGGCGCCCGGCCGGTGCTCAATCACCACCTGCTGACCCCACGCCTCGGTGAGCTTCTGTCCGACGGCGCGGGCAATCGGGTCCGTCGCGCCACCCGGCGGATAGCCGAGAAGAAAGCGGATGCGCTTGTTGGGATAGCCGGCTGCGCCCTGCGCGAAAGCCTGTTCCGCGGCAGCCGCACAGAATGCGCCGCACACGATGACCATGCCAACCTTGAACAACCCCCGGACGTGTTGCACAGGCCTCCTCTGTTTTTCCCCGGAAAAACGTCCGTCATGGAACAGACGGAACCAAACTCTGACGAATGTTACCCTGAAAAAGCGGCAAGCCGCATCGAGCCCGATTTACCATCGGCATTCATCTGCGTTCATTGGCTGCTCTGATCGGCGGTTACGCGCAGCTTCACCCGCGTCTTGTTCTGCATGGTGTGTGTCGACCAATTCCGGAATACTCAGTAGGCCGGGCCTGGGAATGGAGTTTCCTGCGCAGCCGGGAGTTCAGGAAATACTTCGAGAGCGATTACAACCAGACTCGGGCGATCATGGCCGATCTCAGTTTGGCGAAATGACCCAGCCGCGGCCTCTTCACGTCCCCAGCCGTTCGGGGCGGGACTCGATCACACGGTCCGTGACAGAAACTACTTAGCGGAGCCGGTTTGTCATCGGCGTTTATTTGCGGTTATTGAGCATTCCATAAATGACTGCATGCGGCCCGAACCGGACGTTCACGATACCTCGCTTATTCCTGTGCGTGGTGAATTGCTGTTGAGCTTCCCGAAAATCCGATCGTGCAAACGATGAAATGCCGAGCCTCGGGGAGTTCAGATCCCTTTGCCTTAATTGGAATTCGCACTGCACAGAATATTGGGCAGGATCACCGGAAAAAAACCGGCTTATGGCGCGCACGGTCTTTCCCCAGGATGGCTGCGAACGGCGCAACTTCATTTCTTGCGAATGTCGTCTTTGTTCAACGCGCTGATCGGCGGAGTCGGCATGGTGGCGCCGACCGCGTTCAGCCGACTGCCTTCGGGTCAACAAAATTGAAGTCCCATAACCGACACGTTACATACATTGCCTTGTGGCACCTCGGGTCCCGCCATAATCAGCGGAATGCCAGCCGACTCCTCGTACATTGTCGATTTGCCCCACATGCCGCGCGTGCCGAGGTTGTCGCCGTGGTCCGATGAGTAGATCACGCGCGTATTCTCCGCGAGTCCGGTTTCTTCAAGCGTTCCGAGTATCTTGCCGATGTTGTCGTCGAGAAAGCTGACCAGTCCGAAGTAGGCAATCGCGTTGTCCCAGTAGCGTATCTTGTGCACGTACTGGCCGGTGGCAAAGCTCGCGCGCGCCGGCACGCAAACCGGGCCGTTGGTGTATGCCGGGGTAAAACGTGTGCCCAGGCTTGCAAGCTTGTCGATATTCGGCGTCCTGATCATCGGGTGCCCGTAACACCCGGTGACACGCTTGTTATGCTCGTCGGACAATATGACTATGAGGTTGGTGGGTTTCAATTGTATTTCTTCTGTTACCAAACCGCTCGGTAGAAATCGAAGTCAATCATCGGTGCCTTCAATGTCATTTCGCCGCGAAGATCAATCGGGAGCATCGGTTGTGACCGTCACTCAGTCTAGCGCTTTGATGTTCTCGTCGGTTTCCGGGTAGGGTAGAGTTTGCAGCCCGGCCAGACCGTGTGGTACGCTGGGATTTTTTATTCTTCTGCGAAGATGTCGAGGGAGGAGCAACGCACACATGGCACACGCAGCTGGCTGGCCACTCGCGATCGCACTTATTGCCGCATCGAGTGCCCTCGCACAAAACTATCCGGTAAAACTGATCCGCATGATCGTGCCGTATCCGGCAGGCGCGACGCCCGACCTCGTGGGCCGCACCATAGGGCAAGAGCTGTCGAAAGCCTGGCGCCAGCCAGTCATCGTCGATGACCGACCCGGCGCCGGCGGCGTAACGGCACTGGAACAGGTAACGAAAGCGCCTGCCGATGGATATACCCTATTGTTCAGCGCAGCGGGCGTGGTCGCGATCGCACCGGCAATGTTCAAGGCGACCGCCGAGATGGTACGCGACCTTGAGCCGGTGAGTATGGCCGCTTACGTGCCCAACATCCTCGTGGTCAATGTCGCCGTGCCGGCAAAGAACGTGAAGGAACTGATCGCGCTGGCGAAGGCACGGCCCGGCAAAGTCGATTACTCGTCCTCAGGCAGCGGCACGCCGGCGCACCTCGCCGGCGAAGTTTTCAAGTCCCTTTCGCACGCGGACATCCGCCACGTGCCATACAAGGGTTCACCGCAAGCGCTGACCGCCGTCGTGTCGGGTGAGGTCAGCATGATGTTCAGCCCAGTGACTATCGCGCTGCCGTTCGTGAAAAGCGGGCGCCTGCGCGTGCTCGGCGTCACCACGAAGGAACGCTCACCGGTCCTGCCCGACGTGGCGCCGATCGCCGAACTCGGCGTACCCGGTTACGAGGTCGTGCAGTGGTACGCAATCTTCGTGCGTAGTGGCACGCCGCACGACATCGTGACGAAGCTCAACGCCGAAGTCGGGCGCATTCTCAAATTGCCGGATGTCACCGAGAAACTTGCCGCGCAGGGCGCCAACCCCGCCGCCAGCACGCCGGAACAACTCGACAAGTTCTGGAAGTCCGAACTCGTGAAGTGGGCGAAGGTCATCAAGGAATCCGGCGCTGTTGCGGACTGATTGAGCAGCGCGACATGCAACCGTTCTCAGGAAGCCGTTTCTCGATCTGACGCGCGTGTTAACGGGGCCGTTCTGCGCCTACCCGATTGATATTGACCTATCGCCAATGTCCGGTAATGGCCGATTAGCGACTTGGCGGTAAGCGACCCTTCCAGCGCACAAATGAAAACGCCACCCGCGAGGGTGGCATTTTTCATTGCGCGTCTGCGGATCCGACCTGGGTTACAGAACACACCCGGCCCGGGGACAGCTCTACTTGACGGTTGCGGCGCCCACCTTGCACACCGCCTCGTCCTGCGAGCCAGTGCCGCCGGAACAGCCGATTGCGCCGATCAACTTGCCGCCCTCAACGAGCGGAATGCCGCCGCGCGAGGCAATCACGTCATCGAGCGTTCCGATATAGTTATAGCTCTGGATCGCACCCTCGAAGATCTTGGTCTCGCGACGGTACTTCACCGCGGTGCGCGCCTTGTGCTCGGCGATTTGAATCGAGGCAAGCTGCGCCCCATCCATCCGCTTGAAGGCGACGAGGTTGCCGCCCGAATCGAAAACGGCCACGTTCATCTTCCAGTTGTGCTTCTTGGATTCCGCCACTGCTGCTGCGATGGCCGCGTCGGCCCTGTCGAGCGAGATTGGTGCGCCGTATGGAACATCGAACGGCATGTTGTCGGGCACGGTGTCCAGCGGATTTGGTTGTTGCGCCTGGCTCGCGCCAGCCACGAGCAAAGCTGCGCCGAGCATCGCGATGGTCAAGACTCGAGATTGCATAGGATTGTCCTCCAAAATTGTCGCACTGCCATCCATTTATCCGGCGTGATGGTCCCGCCGATATTTCCGGATGGTTTAAGTGCGGGGAGTCATTTTGCGCCTCGCTGCTGTCCGGCACAAGGCCATCGGGGGACGGTAGCGTCTCAGTTTGAATTTCTCCTAACGACCCGCCCCCGACGAATGACCGCTATTTGGCCGTAAACGACCATCGACCAAAGGTCGCAAACCGACCTAAACCGGCCGGTGACCCTCTTGCAAAGCAGCCATTCACGCTTGGTCACAGCCTGATCGGCAACGCCGATTGATTATGTCTGATTACGTGATCTGACTGTCGCTTGCGCAGGCGCACCGGCATCCTTGTGCGCAAGACGAACTACCAAAGGGAATGCTCCCGCTGGATAGAAGGCTACGCGCCGCCCTGCGCTTGCCGTAAGCGCTTCGCAAGCGCCGATGTCTTCCTCATTCCGAGTCGATAGAGGGATACCTCAGTTTGGCCCGGTCGCAGCGATGACATCCCTATGTGGGCTGCCGCACAGTGTTGCCGATGAAGCTGGCATATAGTAATTCTTGGACGGCGTCGGATGCGACGCGAATGACGAACTACTTATCAGGAGGCTTTCATGACTCAGCAAACCAAAGATCAGCATCAGAAATCGGGTCAGACTCATCCTTCCCCTTTAGAAGAGGTGAACAAGCAAAAGCAGAAGGCGGAAGAACACGAGGTAGCTGGCAGGCATCAAAATGACGGCCAAAAAGATCACAAGGGTGCCCGTTAAGGGGCTCTATGTTCGTGTATTGCCGCCTTCGCGCGGACTGCCAGCCGCATCCGGCGAGAGCTGCACGCAGCAATGTTCATGCGGCCCGCCGTCGCGTGTCCTCCATTCAACCCTTCAGGAAGAGCTCGGCCATGACCACCTTGTTCGACCCAATCCGCTTCGGAAATATCGCGGCTGCCAACCGCATCGTGATGGCACCGCTGACGCGAAACCGCGCCGGCCCCGGACAAACGCCCACCCCGCTGATGGCTACCTACTACGAGCAGCGCGCCACCGCCGGGCTGATCGTCTCCGAGGCCACACAGATCTCGCCCGAAGGCCAGGGCTACCTCGATACGCCGGGTATCTACAGCTCCGAGCAAAGGGCGGGCTGGCGCCGCGTGACCGACGCGGTGCACGCCAAAGGCGGCGAAATCGTACTGCAGTTGTGGCATGTGGGGCGTATATCGCATGTTTCGTTGCAACCGAACGGGCAGCCGCCAGTGTCTAGCACGGCGCGCCGCGCGAACGGCAAAACCTTCACCGTTAAGGGCTTCGAGGATGTCTCCGAACCGCGCGCGCTGCGGCTGGATGAGCTGCCGCGCATCGTGGCCGAGTACCGCCAAGCAGCGCGCAACGCGATTGATGCGGGCTTCGACGGCGTCGAGGTGCACGGTGCCAACGGCTACCTACTACGCCGGCCAATGACGCCAAACAGGACAGCGATGCCCAAGACTTGTTCAACTACTTCATCGAACAGCTCGCGCCGCTGAAGCTCGCGTTTATTCACGTTATCGAAGGCGCCACCGGTGGCCCCCGCGACGTGGCGCCGTTCGACTACGCTGCACTGCGGAGCCATTTCAAAACTGGCAACGAACACGGTGCGTGGATCGTCAACAATGGCTACACGCGTGCGATGGCGATCGACGCGGTAGCCAGCGGCGCGGCCGACATGGTGGCCTTCGGCAAGTCCTTCATCAGCAACCCCGACCTAGTCAACCGGCTGCGCGTCGATGCGCCATTGGACGCACTGAACGGCGACTCTCTGTACGGGGGTGGTGCCGCCGGCTACACCGACTACCCGCCGCTGGATCTGGCGCTGACCGAAAAAAAGCAAGGCGAGCGGTCTCTCACTCACCGGTTTTGATGTCAGGCATCGCGCGTGATCCAACACGAACGCGAGGTTCGTCTCCCGGGTAGATATAGTCTGGGCTGCTCAGCATCGGTTTATGAGGCGAGAAAGCAGTCAACCAGTGAGGAGGATGCGATGGCACGCGCGCCCATGAAACTGCACCTGGAGAAAAATCAACTTCACAAGGATGTCGGTAAGACTCCTGGAGCCAAGATCACCGAGCCAGTCGTTTACCTACCGCCTAGAGACTTTTCCCGATAATCGGACAGGCACGTGTAACTGTCTCGTTAATGAGCATTACCAAATTGAATGACAATTCGACCGTCAGTTGACGACCTTGTGGATGGAGGCGGTGCTGTTCCCGCCGGAATCCACCGCAATCCGGGTTGAACATCGTAACCACCTGGCCGGCAGCCAGCTTCTGCTTGATCTTGTTCATTTGGTGTTGGCCAGTGACCTCAAGCGTTCGATCACGCCGCGAACCGGATCGAGACGCCGCCGATCGGATCGAGCTGGAACACAACTTCCTCGCCTACCTCGACCCACAGCGGCGGCACAATTGAACCCGTGATAATTATTTGCCCGGCACGAAGCCGCTCGCCGCACGCCGCGAGCACGTCGGCGACATGACGCACGATGTCGATCAAATCGCCGGTATTCGCCTGCGGATCGGAAGTACGCGCGACTTCGGTTCCGTTTCTCAGGATACGGCCCGTGAGACCGTCCAGCACGCCGCCTGCGCGTGACGTATCGCATGGCCCCAGGATCACGTGACGCTGGTAGATGTTGCCGGCGAGAATCTGCTCGACATCGTCGGGCGGACGATCGAGGTCGGCAAGTTCGATCGCTGGCCCGATGCCCCTGATCGCGCGTTTGACAGCGTCGCGGTCCGCGCCCGCGGGCAGATCGCTGCCCATGTGCACCGCGATCTCAGGTTCCGCCAGCGGTTTTTTCCAGTTCGCAAGCGAGAGGGTCACGCCCGAAGAGACGAGCGCGCGGTCCGTCAGAAAGCCGATGAGAGGCGCCGTTATCCCGAGCTTTTCCATCGCCGCCCGCGCGCCGAAGCCGACTTTCCAGCCGAGAGCTTGCTCGCCGCCGTTGAGGCGCTCCCGCCAGCGGCTGAGTTGCGCCGTCATCCCGCGCGCGATGCGCGGGTCTTGCTGATCTGATTGCATCGGGTGCCGGCCGCCACGCGTTCAGTGCGTGCGCCCGCCCTCGACGGATTCATAACCCGCCGCATCGAGCGAGCCCGCACCGCTCCAGCCCCAGACCAGGACTACGTCCTCATCGGAAGTGTTCTTGAAACCGTGCCAGTGACCGCGCGGCGTAAACACGATATCGCCTTCGCCCGAAGGCTTTTCGCCGCCTTCGGTGTACATCACGCCGCGTCCCTTGACGACGATCCAGAACTCGTCGCAATTGAAATGCCGATGCCGGTCATGCTGGGCGCCGGGCGGCAGCACCGTCCAGCCGACGAGCAGCTTGTCGGAATTGGCGGTCTTCTGGTCGATCAGGAACTGCACCTGCATGTTGACCCATCCATCCTTNNTTCGACATTCCTCCCAGACGACGGTAGACCTCGTGCGCGGTGACAAAGTCGCGGTGATCGATGCCGAGGCCGCGGCACGCGTTCATCATTTCGTTTGCGGCCGCCGCCAGCGGAACCGGAACGCCCAGCTTGCGCCCCAGTTCGAGCACCAGCAACATGTCCTTCTGCTGCAGGTTCACGTCCGCCAGCGGCACCGCTGGCATTTTTCCTTCGAGTATGAAAGGGCCGCGGTAGCCGAGCACCGGCGAAGCAACTACGCTTTTCAGCATCGCATCGACCGCGACTTCGCGCGCAACACCGCCTTTTTCCGCCAGCGCGACACCCTCACAGAAGGCGATGACCTCGACCATGAGCACGAGGTTGATCGCAAGCTTCATCTGCACGGCGAGTCCGCTCGCGCCGATGTATGTGACCTTCGGCCCGATCGCGAGCAGCACCAGCTGCACGCGCTCGAATGCAGCCTGGTCGCCGCCAACCATGATCGAGGCCTTGCCCTCAGTGAGCGTTGCGGTGCTGCCGGAGATCGGCGCATCGAGCATCGTCAAACCCGCCTTGGCAAACTCGGCGGCGATTGCGCGGCTCGCGTCCGGCGCAATGGTGCTCATATCCAGGTACACGCCACCTTTCCCGAGGCCGGCGATGACGCCGCTATCTCCGAGCGCCACGGATCTGACCGCGGTTGCATCCGTAACGATCGAAAACACTATTTCCGATTCGCGTGCCACGTCACGCGGGCTGTCTGCCCAACGCATCCCGAGCTTGAACAACGGCTCGGCCTTCGCGCGCGTCCGGTTCCAGCCGGTAACGGTGTGCCCGCCCGCGATCAGGCGCGGCACGATACCCATGCCCATCGCACCCAGCCCGACGAACCCGATCTTCACTCAGCGTCTCCTCTAGCAGCCTGTCGGACTTAACAGTCCGCATGATAGTCTGCCCCATGCTTCACGGCAACGCGGCAGGCGGTCGCGCGCTCAGGATTGAAGCAGCGGCCGCAGTTTGCGCGCATCCTTGATGCTCTCGAGCGTCCACACTGCGTCGCACAGGGCACGCGCGCGTTTCTTGCCGAGCACGGGCGCCGTCAGGTGGTAACACTTCTCGTCGACCTCCGCGCGCGTCATCGGATTCTGCGCGGTGCCGCGCACCGCCTTGGTGTGATGGTGCAGCCGCCGCCCGTTCTTCAGCACGATGTCGACGATGCCATGGCGCTCGGGCGTGAGTCGCTGCAGTTCCTCGTCGCCGACGAGATCGATGCGGCTGCGCAACGCCAGCACTTTCCGGTCCCGCATGCGCTTCTCGTCATGCGCGGACTCGAAAGTGACGATGCCGTCGATCAGCATTACCGCGCACAAGTGCTGCATGCAGATGTCGGGCATGTCGCGGTTGTCGACAGTATTGGCTCCGGCCGTCGAGACGCGGACCACGAGCTGCTCAACGTCGTCCGCCCCGATGCGCTCGGCGCGGATGAGTTCCAGCAGCGAGTCGAGCGGCGCCTGGATCGGCGAGCCCACCGACCAGCGCTTGATGTTGGTGTTCGTTATTTCGTAGGTCTTGCCGAGATCGCGCACCAGGATTTCCGGCTCGGGCGCCCTGCCGATGCGGCGCGACTCGTCGAACGCAACGAAAAAATTGCGTTCGCCCGAGAACACGTCATCGACCGCCGTGCATCCCGCCGCGACCATGGTGGCGGCGGCGACGCCATTGCGCGCGGGCATGCCGCCGAAGTCGAACGCTTTCTCGATGTGGTCCCGGTCGCGCATGTAGGTCGACAGCCCGGAGGCCTGTTGCGCTGTGTAGGAAAGCACGTGGCGCACCTGATCCGCGCTGAAGCGCGCGAGCGCGGCGCTCGCAGCCGCGGCGCCGAACGTCGGGCCGAAGCAATGCGTAAGATGTCCGACCCTGCGGAAATCAACAGACTGCAGCGACATGCTGAGCCTCGCGCCGATGTCGTAACCCAGCGCCACCGCGCGCAGCATTGCCGTGCCGTCGCACCGTCCGCGCTCGGCCATCGCGAGCGCGGCGGACACGATGCCGCATCCCGGGTGCGTCAGCGAAGGCGCGTGCGAATCGTCGGTTTCGTCGGCGTGGGCCAGCATGCCATTGGCGAACGCGGCGTTGACTGCGCTCGTCACGAACTTCGAACCCACCACCGTCGCTTCCTGGTTGCCGCCGAGCGTTTTCACGTAAGAAATCGCCATCCTGCCGGGCAGCAGCTTTGCTCCCGACACCATCGCGGCAATGGTATCGAGCATGTGATGCTTGGCCGCCTCGACGGCGGGTTTGGGCAGCGCTTTGCGCCGCGCCGCGGCGATGTAGCCGGCAAGTTGTTTCATGAGTGGCGAGATCGCCGCCGTATTGTTGGCGGACATATTCTTGTCAGATTACCGCACCGGAAGCAAGGTAGGCGCGCACGATCTCTTCACCGGTGGCGAGCCACACGTCCTCGTGCGCCACGATGTATTTTAGCGCCGAGTCGAGTCCGCCGATGCGGTGCGGCACTCCGGTGAGGAACGGATGCAGACAGATCGCCATCACGCGCGCCGATTCATGCCCTTCGCGGTACAGCACATCAAAGGTGCGCTTGATCATCAACTCGAAATCATCGCTCGAGGCGTGGCGTTGCAGGATCTGGGCGTTGTCATTGATCTCGTACGAATACGGCAGGTAGACGATCTGTTTGCCGTTTACGCTCATGCGGTAAGGTTGATCGTCGTTCACCCAATCGGTTACGTACGTATAGCCTTCCGCGATGAGATGGTCGAGCGTGTTCCAGGTTTCGACGATGCCCGAGCTCAACCAGCCGGCCGGCTTCCTGCCCGTGACCTGGCGCAGCCTTTCCGTGCAGTAGTGAATCAGCTCGCGCTCCTCCTCGGGCGGTATCGCGTTCAACCACGTCGCGTTGGTGCGGTTGTGCCCCATGAATTCCCAGCCGAGCTTCACCGCATCCTCGACGATCTGCGGGTGATGGTCGCAGAGGTCCGCATTGAGTGAAGCGGTCGCGCGTATGCCGTATTTGGAGAGCACATCCATGATCCGGAATATGCCGATGCGGTTGCCGTAGTCGCGCTGGCCCCACGCGCGCACTGTCGGCGCCTTCTGCTCCGAAGCCTTCTGCCACGGCTGGCTTGCGAGCGGGACCTTGAGCGGGAAAAACTCGAGGTTGGGCGCGACCCACAGCGCAACGCGGGCGCCGTTGGGCCACTTCCACTTGGACCTGCGGTTGATGGGAACGTAGGGAAACGGTCCGTAGTCGTCAGGCTGCATGTTGTCACTCCAGTAAAACCCCGCTGCGCGGAAACTGCAGCCACCGGTCCTTGCGTTTTTGTTCTGCTGTATTATGCCAGCGAATACCGTCGTCACCGCGTCCTGCGCGGTGAGATGGGCTTTGGGGAGGATATGGACCATGCGCTGCTTAATCGTCCTGGCACTCGCGTCGATCGCGTTTATCCCGGGAAGCAATGCCTGGGGACAGGCGTACCCCAGCGGCCTATCCGGCTGGTCCTGCCGATCCCACCCGGCGGCAGTCCGGATGTGATCGCGAGAACGCTCGCCCGGCAGATCGAAATCCAGCTCGGACAGAACATCATCGTGGACAATCGCGCCGGCGCGAATGGCATCATCGCTTCGGTGATCGTCGCGAAGGCCGCGCCCGACGGCTACACGGTGCTGCACACGCCGCCTTCACACATCCTCAATGCTCTGATCTACAAGCAATTGCAGTACGACGTGTTCAAGGACTTCATACCGGTCACGAACGTCGCGTCGGGAGTCGGCTACCTGCTGCTGGTCAATCCATCACTGCCGGCGCACTCGGTGCGGGAACTGATCGCGCTGGCAAAGGAAAAGTCGCTTGCCTACGGCTCGCCCCCGGCGGGGAACACCCTGCATCTCGCGACCGAACTCTTCAACGTGCGCGCCGGGACGCAGCTGAGGCACATACCGTACAAAGGGGGAAGCGAAACGTTCAATGCTTTGATCAGCGGCGAAGTCCAGGTGCTGATCGTGCCCCCGACCGCCGCCATGCCTTACGTCAAAGCCGGAAGACTTCGCGCGCTGGGTTTCTCAGGCTCCAAGCGCTTCGCCGATCTGCCGGAAGTGCCCACCATAGCCGAAGCCGGCGTGCCGGATTATGTCGTCGACTTCACCTGGAACGGCTGGTTTGCGCCGGCGCGCACACCCGCTGCGATCGTCAACAGACTTCAGGCCGAAGTACACCAAGCGCTCCAGGCGCCGAAAGTGCGTGAAGTTCTCGCTGCCAGCGCGTTTTATCCCGTCGGGAGCACCCCGGAGGAATTCCGCAAGTTCATTCAGGCCGAGATGAAGCGCTACGCGG
>PLYS01000564.1 GCA_003153455.1 Betaproteobacteria bacterium
GATAGAGTGGGCATTAGGCCGCTGCGGGGACGAACATGATAGTCTTACCAGTGCGATCGGATTTCCTAATCCTTTTTCGCGCGCCAAATTGATTGTGTCTATATCTGGAGTGGCCATGAATCCACGCAAATCTCTTTTCGCCATATTCACCTTTACATTACTGTCGTCCGGCGTTGCATGGTCACTTGATGACGACGATGCCAAGGGTCAGCTCGGCAAGGTCGATTTTCAGAATTCCTGCGATCCAAAGGTGCAGCCGCTGTTTCTGCGCGGCGTGGCCATGCTGCACTCGTTCTGGTATAGCGCCGCCGAAAAGACCTTTCGCGACGTGCTGACGCAGGACCCCAGCTGCGCGATCGCGACGTGGGGCTTTGCCTCCATCATGATGTCCAACCCGCTCGCCGGCCAGGGAGCATCCGCCAAGGGCGCCGAGCAGTCGCTGGCAATGATCGAGCAAGGCCGCAAGATCGGCGCAAAAACGCAACGCGAACGCGATTACATCGAGGCGGTCGCGGCTTACTACGAGGATTGGGCTAACCGTCCCGAACGCGCGCGCCAGCTCGCGCGCGCNNGAGGCGCTGGCGGCGCGCTATCCGCAGGATGACGAAGCGCAAATCTTCTCCGCGCTTTATATCGCCGGCACGCAGTTGCAATCCGACCAAACCTACGCGGCGTATCTCAAGGCCGCAGCAATCCTTGAAAAACAATTGGTCAAACACCCCGACCATCCGGGTGTCGCGCACTACCTGATCCACAGCTACGANNGCGTCGGCGCGTGGGAGGAATCGGTGGCGACCAATCTGCGTTCGGCTGAGGCAGCGAAAAAGGGGGGTGAACCCAACGAGGCGTATCACGCCAGCGACTATGCTGTGTACGCCTACCTGCAATTGGCGCGCGACAGCGACGCCAAGCGCACGATGGAGGAAGTGCTCAAAGTTACCGACTTCAGCCCGGGGATACGAATCGCCCCGTATGCGATTGCCGCAATGGCCGCACGCTATGCGATGGAGCGCGGCGCATGGCGCGAGGCGATGCAGTTACAGCCCCATCCAACCAAGCTTCCGTATGTAGACGCCATCACGTATTTCGCGCGAGCGCTCGGCGCGGCACGCAGCGGCGATGCTGCGGCCGCAGAAAAGGACGCCGAGGAGCTTGCGCGACTGCACAAAGCCGTGCAAGACGCGAAGGACAACTATTGGGCCACCGAAGTCGAAATCCAGCGGCTGGCAGTCGCGGGATGGATAGCGCTTGCGCAGGGCAAAACGGAGAACGCGCTCAAATTCATGCGCGCGGCCGCCGATCTGGAAGACAAGAACGAGAAGAGCATCGTCACGCCTGGCCGCATCGTGCCCGCGCGCGAGTTGCTGGGCGACATGCTGCTGGAATTAAAGCAGCCCGCGGCCGCATTGAAGGAATATGAAGCATCGCAAACGCGCGAACCCAACCGTTTCCGCGGACTCTATGGCGCGGCACGCGCGGCGCAAGCCGCCGGCGACCGGCAAAAAGCAGCCGCTTACTACGGCAAACTTCTCGCGCTGTCGAAGAATTCCGACGGCACGCGGCCGGAACTGGCACTCGCCAAGGCGTATATCGCGCAACGATGAGTCATAAACTCTCGGTTTGCTGGCGCACGGCGATCCGCGCGCTTGTGATCACGTCTGCACTTGCCGCGCCGTGCGCCATGGCCGACCCCGTCGAAACCAACACGGACGCGGCGGCGCGCGACACGGATTACGCCGCCGGCAAGCACGCGATGGAAAAGAAGGACTGGCCGGAGGCGGCGAAGCGTTTTCAGCTAGCGGCGGGAAATTTGCCTGCTGCCCTGCGAAGAACTCGGCGATCTGGAGAACGCTGTCGCCCAATACCGCGCGAAGCCTCGCTGACTGACCCCAAAGGTTTTACCTACTTGCTGACTGCCTCGCGCGCAGACTAATGGCCCGCGCGCGCCAGGAAAGGCCGTAGCTCGCGCACATCGGCCAGCGCTTCCAGGGCGTTCACCCGCCGGATCACGCCTTCCGTCTGCTCGGCGCCGAGCACCGGCGCCATCAGGAGCCGCGCCTTTGCGTTCACGCTCTCCGTGTCCATCGGATTTTCCGTCGTGCCCGGGGCGTGGCGCGTGAAGTGGCTGACGGTTCGGCCATCCCGCAGCGTCACCTCCACCCGGCCGCTTCGCGGCGCGGCGGGATCCATGAGATCGCGATCGGCGATGAGCTGCACCCGTTCCTTCACGGCGCGCACTTTCGGGTCCGCCATCCGCTCATAGGAATGGCTGTCCGCGAACGAGACCGTGCCTTCCACCAGTGCCAGCGCGATGATGTGCTGGCAGTTGACATCCGGCATGGCGCGGTCATTGACGACGCGGGCGCCGTCCTCCGGAAGCCTCACGACGATACGCTCCACGTTGTCGACGCTCAGCCCGTGCTCGCGACGAAGCCTGAGCAACGCGTCCAACGGCGCCTGGATCGGATAGCCGACGGAGAAGGGCTTGATGGCGGTTTCGGTGACGAAATAGCGGCTTCCCAGTCCCGCTACCATTTCCTCCGGTTTCGGGTCGGTGGACAGAGCGATGAGCACATTGTGCTCGCCATCCAACACGTCCCAAACGCCGCTGAACCCCATCTGGGCCATGATGGCCGCAGTAACCCCATTGCGGGCGCCCATGCCGGAGAAGTCGAAGGCCTTTTCGACGTGCTCGGCATCGCGGACCCAGCTCCATATGCCCGATATCTGCTGGGCCGCGTACGAAAGCGCGTGGCGCATCCCCTTTTCATCCAGCCGGGCCAATGAGGCCGCGGCCCCCACGCTGCCCATGGTGGAGCTGGTGCCCTCGGCGCTGCGGTGAGTCGCGCGCACCAGATCCGCCCCGAGCGCCAGGAGAAAGCGGCAGCACAGGTCGTAGCCGAGCGTGACCGCCTTGAGCAGTTCCATTCCCGAACGGCCCTCGCGCTCGGCCATCGCGAGAGCCGTGGGCACGACGCAGCAGCCCGGATGGGCTTTTGTCGCCGGATGGAAGTCATCGGTCTCGTCGGCATGGGCGAACATCGCGTTGGCCAGAGCGGCGTTGACGGCCGTGGTCCTGATGTCGGTCGTGACGACTGTCGCCTCCGCGACCCCGCCCTGCGCCCGCGCGTACTTGATCGCCATCTCTCCGGGCTTGAGATGGGCTCCCGACACCATCGCGGCCAGCGAGTCCAGGATGCGATGTCTCGCCTCTCGCGCCACGTCCGGCGGAAGACTCCGCTCCCGCGCCTCAACCATATACCGTGCCAATCGACCGGTAATATCAGCCGCAGACATCTAAATTCTCCTTCCGCATTTCCTATTGTGAGCAAGCATGGTCAGTACGATTTCATCCTCGATCCCAGAAACGACGATTTGCCGCCGATAGACGCCGATAAATGCCGAAGAATCAAGATTCCATTGAAGCCACGCTCGATCAATTCGCTCAATTGAAATAACGCCGCAGCTGGTGCAGCACGCGCACAATCTGTACAGAATTGCGCCGAACGCGGTAAACGATGATGTAGGGATACTCCGCTACCATTTGATGGCGTGTCCCAGGACGTTTCCCGCGCACACCAATACGCGGATGTTGCTCCAGCGCCAACGCCGCGTCGAGGATGGCAGCGACCACGCGCATCGCCGTAGGTGAACCGAATTGCGCGTAAAACGCGTCGATCAGGAGCAGATCGCGCCGGGAGCGCGCAGACCAGTCAAGCGGCCTGTCTACGTTTGCGCGCGGCGCGCTCATTGCGCTGTTTCGCGATAGCCGCGAGTACTTCGCGCGTGGAGAAGGTGCGACCGGCGTCCAGATCGGCGATGCCCTCGTCGACCGCTTTCAGGAACCACTCCTCGTAGTCAAGCTGGTTAGAGAGTGCGGTCTTTACCAGGGCGCCTGGCGTGACTCCGACCTGCGCAGTTACTCGATTTATGCGCTTAACAAGCGCTTTCGGAATTTTGACGTTGTCATTCATGGGGAGATACGCGCTGTCTAAATGCATATCTTAACACCTGCGATATCTGTTGGTCAGCGAGTTGGGCGTGCCTCCTCAAACGCGTGTTCGACTTTGATATTGAGCGTTGCGTGTGTGGCGGCCAACTCAGGATTATCGCTGCGATCGAAGAGCCCGCGACGCAGCGAAGGGCAAGATTCCAGGGAAAACAGCGGGGCTTGCGTGAATTGTCACGCGGAATTGTCACGCAGTTGACGGTTCGCTCGGCCGGCGATAGAGTAACGGTGGGTGAAAAATAGCGTTTAAACCGACTATCCGTCTATACGTGTGGGTCGCATATTCTATACGTGTGGGTCGCATAGCCTCTGAATGTCTATACTGGGCGACGGGATCTTGATGCTAACGCTCCCCATCTGAAAGGACAACAAAATGAGATTGGTCATTTCGCACGGTCGTAAAACGATAGGCCTAACTGCAGCGATTTTTTTAAATTCAGCTCTTTGTGCTTTAGGCATTCAGCATGCTGCCGCCGCTGAGCCCCAATTGGAAAAGGCGATCCAAGACGGAAAAACTCTCTTTGTTCATGAGACTTTCGGCGGCAGCGGAATGACCTGCGAGTCATGTCACTTGAATGGCGGTGTAGGGTCAGGCCAATCGCCGAAACGCTCAACTATTCCAAGCCTTTCGAACTCCGGGACGATTTATCCGCGTTTCGAAGCCAAGAAAAATAAGGTGATCACTTTAGAAGAAAAGATTCAAAACTGCGTCGCAGGTGCGCTGCGAGGGAAGCCACCAGCGTATGGTAGCGAACAAATGACGCAGCTTGTTACTTATGTCACGTCGCTCGCACAGGGCAAGCCGCTCAATTTGGGTGGGAAACCGGAATAATAATGTTCTACGCATGACAGCGTGTGGTTCGATCAAAAATAATAATCCCTATGGTGGGACGATATTGTTCCGCGACAGAGACAGTTAGATCTGCCGCGGGGCTCTCAGAGTGGGCATTGCGCGGCGGCAGAACTTTCTGCGTTGCTTTGGTCGTAATTGGCAGACAACCGCTGCATCGCAATGCCAATGACGCTATTGGGGGTACAGCGGACAAACGGCGGTCCGCCTCGCCCCAAAAGGGAGAATCTCCAAGCAATCGCGATACGCGGGTGACTGACTGCTAGAGCCGGGACGTGCAGACAGACGGCCAAGCTCGAATGTCTGCAACCGCTGCACAGCAGCCAAAGTTGAGCAGCGGATTAAGAACCCGTCTTGGATGACCGGTTTGGAGTAGCACCACTGGTTCAGTGTCGGCTATCGAGTGACATACCCCAGCGTCTCTTGATGGCCGATAGTGTGAATTCCCTGTCGAGCCCGAAACCAGCCACTGGCAAGATCCCGCCTTTTTCCAGTGTCGGCTTACGGGAAGCACGGGCAACACCCGCTCCCGACCTATTCCGAGATCGCCTGTACTCAACTCCGAAATTGTCCATATAAGCACGGATAAGTCCGATACTGGTCACACTTCAGACCAAACGTTGCTTGATACCAGTCAAACCGTAGGACGCCTCACCCGTTTTTTGACCCACATATGGGACAAGGGGATATTGGACCTGACCCCCCTGTTAGTATGGGTGACGGCTTCTACAGGCAATCCCGATCAATTCTGAGATCGCCTGCAGCCCCCGAGGCGGAGTATTTTAATCGGGTCCTTTCCCTGTCCTTCCCCTTCTTCTCCTCCTCTTCTTTCTCCTCATCCTCCGTACGAATGGGATGCTCTGTTAGTCCGTGGCGCATCC
>PLYS01000102.1 GCA_003153455.1 Betaproteobacteria bacterium
GCCGCGCAGAATTATCCTACGCGGCCCGTTACCATCATCGTGCCATATGCGGCCGGTGGCGGGACCGATCTGCTCGCCAGAATGGTCGGGCAAAAACTGGAGCAGCGGCTCGGCAAGTCATTCGTCGTCGAGAATCGACCAGGAGGCGGCACGGTCATCGCCGCGCTGGCGGTAGCTAAGGCGCCGCCCGATGGCCACACGCTGCTGATGGGCACAAGCACTCCGCTCGCCATAAACGCTACGCTGCACAAAAAGCTGCCATACGATCCAGCGACCGATTTCATGCCGCTCGCGCTGGTGGCCAACGTGCCATTCGTGTTGGTGGTTAACCCGTCGCTGCCAATCAAATCGGTGAACGAGCTCATAAAGTTCGCCAAGGCGAACCCCAAATCGCTATCCTATGGGACCAGCGGGCCAGGATCGCCCCACCATCTCTATGCGGAATTGTTCAAGAGCATGACCGGCATCGAGATGACCCATGTTCCCTACAAGGGCAGCGTCCCGGCAATTACCGACGTGGTCGCCGGCCACATCCCGCTGATGTTTTGCGATCTCGCGCCGGCGCAGCCGATGATCAAGGAAGGCAAGGTGCGTGCACTCGGCGTATCGTCGGCGGTTCGCGTCGCATCGCTGCCCGATGTCGCGCCGATTGCCGAGGTTGGCGTTCCCGGTTTTGAGGCAGTCGCCTGGCAGATGCTGGTCGCGCCCGCCAACACGCCGCAGCCAATCGTCGATACGCTCTACAAGGAGATGAAGGTCGTTTTGGCGTTACCGGAGATCAAACAGCGGATCAACGAACTCGGCATGATCCCGATCGACAGTCCATCGCCCGATGAACTGGCACGCTACGTCAAGACCGAGATCGTGCGCTGGGGTGAGGTCGTGAAGAAGTCAGGCGCCTTGATCGAGTAGCGCCGAAACGTTTTTGTCGAATGACTGGAGCGACCATGACCGTTATCGACGTTCATACCCACATGCTCACCCTCGAATGGATCGACATGTTGCGCCGGTATGGCGGCGGTCGCTACGAAGTAAAAAAGACCAAAGCTGGCCAGGATTCGATATTCCTCGACAACGCGCCCTTCATGACGTTGATGCCCGGCATGTGGGATTACGATCTGCGTATCAAAGCGATGGATGCGGCCGGGGTCGACGTCGCCATTGTCTCGCTCACCTGTCCGAATGTGTTCTGGGGCGATCGCGAAACGAGCCTGGCTGCCGCGCGGCAGGTCAACGACTCCATGGCCGAGCAGCAACGCGCCAAGCCGGACCGCATCCGCTGGTTCGCGTCGATGCCGTGGCAATACGCCGAAGATGCCAAACAGGAACTTGCACGCGCGGTGAAGAACGGCGCGGTCGGTGTCATGGTGCTCGCCAATATCGCCGGCAAGAGCCTGACCGATCCCTCCTTCGCACCAATCTGGCGGGAGATCGACCGGCTGGGTCTGCCGGTGCTTGTGCATCCGACTGCGCCGCCGGGGCTTCCAGCCATGCACATGGATGAGTTTGGCTTGGTGCCGCCGATCGGGTTCATGATCGATACAACGCTCGCCTTTGCGCGCATGATCTTCGCCGGCTTCATCGACAGCTATCCGAACGTGAAGCTGATCGCATCGCATGGCGGCGCGACGCTGCCCTACCTCGCCGGCCGACTCGACCGCTGTCACGAGATGATCCCGGCCTGCAGCACCGTCATCAAGGACAAGCCCAGCACCTATTTGCAGCGCATCTGGTACGACACCGTCGTTTACGACGAGGGCGCGCTAAACCTCTGCATCGCCACCGCAGGCTCTGCCGATCGGGTGCTTTACGGATCGGATTATCCGCACAATATCGGCGACATGGCAGGCTGCCTCGCTCGCGTCCGTTCGCGACCAGCCGGAGAGGCCGCGCGGATTGCGGGGAAAAACGCGGAGCGCTTGTTCCGGATATAGCTAAAATAAGCTTCGAACGCAGAAGGCTCGGCAGCCATAAGCCGAGATTCCACTCGGCAAATCAAGGTTCATAATTCTTCGCCCAAAAACGGATGCGATGTCGGGTTCTGGCACGTTGCGTCCTTCGCCGCGACGCACCATTTTTATCGCTATTGGAGCAACAACGGACAAGTACGAGCGTCGGCCTTGATCAGCTGGGCCGTCGTTGACCCATTTGTGACATTGGCCAACCTTTCAATGCGCAGTCCGTAGATCACGCTCGGCCTTTTCTTGAATGATCATTCGAGCCGCTACGATGCCTTGTCCTTTACTTGCGAGTGGGGATGAGGCGGCGAGACTTCATCGCGGTTCCTGGAGGCGCGGCTCTCGCGTATCCACACATCGCGAAGTAACAATCCAGCTCAAAGCCGTGCGCCGGAATCGCGGTGCCATTTGCGGGAAAGGGTGGGCGAGGTTGAGGTTATGGGCTGCATTTTCTCGGTGGTGCAAAACGGTCATTTGGCGTAACCTTGCGCAATCCCGACGGATGACTGTCGGTACTTCGAGGGGGCCATTTATGCGGCTTTCAAGAGTTTTGCTGACGGTCCTTGCCGCGGCGATGTTGTTTCATGCCGGTGCCGGATGGGCCGCCGAGCCAGTGAAAATCCGGGTGTCCTGGATCGCGCCAGTGTCCAATTGGGCTTCGCTGCTGCTGGAGAAGAAGGACCTCGCGCAGCATCTCGGCAAGTCCTACGTGTTCGAGCCGGTACACTACGTCGGCACGCCGCAAATGATTACGGCGCTCGCGAATGGCGAGCTGGAAATCGCCAATCTAGCGTTTTCTACATTGCCGATTGCGATCCAGAACGCAAACCTGGACGACCTGCGGGTGATCGCCGACGAGTTGCAGGATGGCGTGCCCGGCTATTATTCGCAGGAGTACATGGTGCTGTCCGACGGCCCGATTAAGAAAATCGAAGACCTCAAAGGCAAGGTCGTGGCGACGGTCGCGGCGGGAGCGGCCGTGGACGTTGCGATCCGCGCCATGCTGCGCCGACACGGTCTCGAGGATAAACGTGATTATGTCATGGTCGAGGCTCCGCTTCCGACCATGCGGGCCATGCTCGCCGACAAGAAGGTTGATCTCATTCCAGTCGTGCTGCCGTTTGCGCTTGACCCGGAGTTGCGGCGTATCGCGCATCCGCTATTCGTCAACCGCGACATTGCCGGCGTGACACAACTTCTGGTGTGGTGCGCTCGACAATCATTTATCGAGAAAAATCGCGCCGCCATGACCGACTTCATGGAGGATACACTGCGCATCACGCGCTGGTTCCTCGATCCGGCAAACCACGCCGAAGTCGCGGCGATCGCTAGCCGACTGACCAAACAACCGGCCGAGCGGTTCGACTGGCCATTCACTGCGAAGGACTATTATCACGCGCCCGACATGAAGCCGAACCTCGACGCGCTGCAAAAGAACGTCGCGATGATGAAGGATCTCGGCTTCGTCAAGAGCGAGATCGATGTGAAGAAATACAGCGACCTCAGCCTCATCGAAGCTGCGGCTAAGCGGCTGAAATAGACGGACCCAGCCGGAAAACTGGGGCGCCGAGAGGATTCGAGCCTCTGACGTCTACCTTCGGAGGCGCTCGGCCTCACCATCTCGCCGACGCTGCTCACCCGCGTCGACGAAGTGATCGAGTAACGATTGGCTGATAGTTACTATTGGCACATAACGACAAATCGCATTTTGACGGCTGACGGTCGCGTTCGGGGAGAAGCGGACAAGTACAAACGTCGGCCTTGACCATCTCGGTCGAGAATGACCCGAAGCGATCAAAGCGCCGGCGAGGTTCGCGGAACGAACATTCTGGAAACTTCGTTGAGCTGCTTATTGCGGCTTGATGCCGGCGAGCTTGACCGCCTTCCCCCATTTCTCTGTTTCGCTCGTAACAAATTTCCCGAATTCGGCAGGCGTCATCGGCATTGGCACATTGCCTAGCTCATCAAGCCGCGCTCTTGTCTTGGAATCGGCAAGGCCAGCATTGATCTCTTTGTTAAGCGTGGCAATGATTTCGGTCGGGGTGTTCTTTGGCGCGCCGATACCAAACCATGAACTGGCCTCGTAGCCCGCCACGAACTCGCCCACGGTCGGGACGTCCGGCAGCGCCTGAAAGCGTGTCGCCGTCGTCACCGCCAGCGCACGCAGCTTGCCGGTTCTTATGTATTCAATCGCCGCGCCTGGGCCGGAGAACTGCATCTGGACCTTCCCATCCAACAGGTCGACGAGCGCTTGCGCGTCGCTGGCATACGGCTTGTGAGGCATATCGACGCCGGTCATCGCCTTGAACAGCGCGGCCGCCAAATGCGGCGGCGTGCCGCTGAATGGCGACGCCATGGTGACCTTGCCTGGATTGGCCTTGGCATAGGCGATCAATTCGGAAACCGTTTTGGCGGGAAACTCCGGATGGACCACCATCACGATGGTTATGCGTGAGATACCCGCAACAGGCGCAATGTCACGGATGAAATTGAAATTTAAATTTTCATATAGCGTCGCATTTATTGCATTCGCCGCGTTAGCCAGAAGGAGCGTGTAGCCATCGGCCGGTGCCCGCACGACCGCCTCGGCGGCGTTATTAGTGCCGGCGCCCATACGGTTCTCGACAGTGAATGGCTGGCCCAGCCGCTCGGACAGCTACTGAGCGAACAGGCGCGCGGTGAGATCGACTCGACTCCACTGCCGGCTGGAAACCCGACGACGATTTTCACGGGCTGTGTGGGGTAGGTTTGCGCCCTTGCAATCCGCGACACGGCCGGAAGCGCGAGTGCGACTGATGCGAGATGCAGAAATTGTCGACGTGGAAGTTTCATGGCGTTTCCCCCTCAAGAATTGCCCACGAAATTCGGGATGCGGGTATTGATGGCTCCCGCAAAACAGACGTCGGTTGATTTTTATATGCTTGCCCGCCGATGACATCGGCGCTGCCATTGAATAATTGGACTTCGGCACGTCCCATTGGCAGCTCTACAACCAGCCTACATCACGTTCGCACAGTCGTGGAAGGGGGTGACGGCGCCCGCTCCCGGCATCGA
>PLYS01000153.1 GCA_003153455.1 Betaproteobacteria bacterium
GGATTTCACCCGCAGGGCACTTCGGGCGCGTTCGTCGCCGCGGCGACCGCGGGCCGCATGCTGAAACTCGATGCGGGGCAGATGCAGCATGCGCTCGGCATCGTCGGCTCGCAGGCCGGCGGTCTCATGGCAGCGCAGGAGGGCGCGATGGTGAAGCGCTTTCATTCGGGCCGCGCGGGGCAAAGCGGAGTCTACTCGGCGCAGCTCGCCCAGCGCGGGTTCACGGGAATCACCGACGTGCTGGAAGCGCCCTACGGTGGCTACCTGAGCACGTATTCCGACAAACCTAATCCGCAGCGGCTGACGGCAGGGCTCGGCACGGTGTGGGAAACGGTCAACGTCGGTTACAAGCCGCACGCGAGCGTGACCAGCATACATACCGCGCTCGATGCGCTCGCCGACATCATGTGCGAGAACAAGCTCGGGGCGGACGACATCGCCGAAGTCGACGCCGGCTTGAGCCATATGACGCATGTACACTGCGCGTGGGAATACAAGGCGCAGGGCGTGACCGCGGCGCAAATGAACCTGTATTACGGGCTTGCCGTGATCGCGCTCGACGGAATGGCGTTTGTCGATCAATATCGCGAAGACCGGCTGCGCGACCCGAAGATACTCGACTTCGTCCAGCGCGTCCGCGCGCACGTCGATCCGGAAATAGAGGGCATGGGCGCGGCGTTCCGGCACGCCGCGCGCATGATGGTGAAGACGCGCGACGGGCGCATCCTAAGGCGCGAGATACTGCACCGCCGCGGCAGCCCGGAAAACCCGCTGCAGCCCGAAGACGTCGAATACAAGTTCCGTAATGTCGCGCGTTCGTGCTTGTCCCAGGCGCACACCGACAAGGTGATGAAACTGGTCGGCTCGCTCGACACGCTCGACAGCACCGCGGAACTGATCGGCATCCTCGCGGCGCCGACTGCTTCCTGACCGTAACTATGGGATAGCCATGACGACCACGATTGCCGCACAACTCGCAAATCATTTCCACCAATTCGATTACCGCAAGCTGCCGCAAGCATCGCAGGCCGCCGTCAAGCGGCTGCTGCTCGATTACCTGGGCGTCGCGCTCGCCGGCAGCCAGACCGAGAGCGGACGCGTCGCGCGCGCGTTTGCGCAATCTTCAGGCGGCAAGGCCGAAGCATCGCTGATCGGCGATTCGGTGCGCGTGCCCGCCGCGCAGGCGGCGTTCGCCAATGCGATTTCGTCACACAGCATCGAGCTGGACGACATCGACGTGCTCGCGCTGTTTCATTTCAGCCCGCCGGTGTTTTCGGCCGGGCTCGCTACTGCCGAAAAGCTGGGCGCCCACGGCAAGCAGCTGCTGGTCGCGCTGGCCGCGGGATGTGAGATGATGGAGCGCGTGAGCAAGGCCGCGAATCCGTCGCTCAGAAATCGTGGTTTTCACACCACGCCGACCTGCGGTGTGTTCGGCGCCACGGTCGCAGCCGGCAAGTTGTATCGGCTCCCGCCGCCAAAGCTGACTTCGGCGTTCGGGCTGGCTGGGGCGCAGGCTTCGGGGCTGATGGAGATGTACGGGCCATCGATGCAGAAGCGCTTCAATCCCGGACCGGCGGCGCGCAACGGCGTGACCTCGGCCCTCATGGCGCAGCTCGGATTCACCGGCGCCGATACGATATTCGAAGGTGAGCGCGGCTTCCTGCGCGCCTTCACCGACAAATCCGATGCGTCGCAGCTCGTCGCCGGGATCGATCATCCCTACCAGCTCGACATCGAGTTCAAGCCGTATTCGTGCGCGCGCCCGATCCACAATGCGATCGATTGCGCGCTCGAGATCCGCAACCGCCATCAGCCCGCGCTCGATGCAATACAGCATATCGAGATGGCGCGGCATCCCGACTGGGCGCACTACCACCAGAACAAGACCCCGCAGACGTATCACGAGGCGCAGGTGAGCCTGCCGTATTCGATCGCGGTCGCGCTCAAGGAGGGGCAGGCGCTACTCAAGCAATACAACGATCGCAAGCTCAGGGACCGGGTGCTGCGCCGGATTTCGGACCTTACCGGTTTCACGGTCGACGCGTCGCTGCCGCGCGGGGTGTCGTGCAAAATGACGATGACCATGAACGACGGGCGCCAGTTCGTATCGCAGGTCGATTATCCCAAGGGCTCTATCCAGAATCCGATGTCGGACGATGAGTTGCGCGCGAAGTTCGACAGCCTGGCGGCGCCGGTAATCGGCGCGGCGCGTGCCGCGCAGATTGCGGAACTGGTGGGCGCGGTGGACGAATGCGGGGATGTCGGCGAGCTGATGCGCCTCACCGCCATACCCAGGCGCGCCGCGCGCGGCAAGAAGAAGTAACCCGACGACACCATCACGGGGTTAACGGGATATGGGGTTACCAACTTACGAGATATTCGCGATCAAGTACGCGCAGCGGGAAGGACGCCGGCCGGACCACTTCATCGGCGGCGACCCGCATGACGCGCCGATGCCGATGGACTATTTCGTATGGCTGGTGCGCAATCGCGAGCGTCTTATTCTGGTGGATACCGGCTTCGATGCCGCGATGGCGGCAAAGCGCAAGCGGACGTTCCTGCGCGCGCCACGCGACGGGCTCGCGCTGCTGGGAGTGAAAGCCGAGGCGGTGCGGGAGATCATCATCACCCATCTGCACAACGACCACGTGGGCACGTTCTTTGACTTTCCGAATGCAGTGTTTCATCTCCAGGACGAAGAGATGTCTTTCGTGACCGGGCGCCACATGCGCCACGAGCGCTTCAACCGTGCGTACGAGGTCGAGCATGTAACCGGGATGGTGCGCCTGGTTTTCAGGAACAGAGTCGTTTTCCACCGGGGAGACGCCGAGATTGCGCCCGGCATAAGCGTTCATCACATCGGCGGTCATACGGCGGGCCTGCAGTGCGTCAGGGTGCATACGAAACGCGGGTGGGTGGTGCTTGCGTCGGACGCCAGCCACTATTACGAGCACATGGAGCAGGGACGCGGTTTTCCGCTGATGTACCACCTCGGCCAGGCGCTTGAGGGCTACGACACGTTGCGGCGCCTAGCTGATTCGCCAAGACACATTGTTCCCGGACACGATCCGCTGGTGATGAAACGCTACCCGGCCGTATCCCCTGAGCTTGATGGAATCGCTGTCAGGCTGGATGTGGACTCGCATGAATAGGTGAGCGGAGCGCCGTTAACGGCTCTGAACGCGTCAGTAATTTTGGAGGAGAGGAAAATGGCAGAGTTTCAGGTTTCCCGGCGTGAGAAAAAATCGAGCGGTGTCATCGGCTGCGCTTTGGTATTGGCGGCGGTCATGGGTGTTGCCCACGCACAGGAGTATCCATCCAAACCCGTGCGGCTTATCATCGGGTTCCCGCCCGGAGGATCAAACGATATTGTTGCCCGGATTCTCGCGCCGAAACTCGGAGAGCTTCTGGGAGCGCAGGTCGTGGTGGAGAATCGCCCCGGTGCGAATGCGACTATCGGCACGGAATACGTGGCGAGGTCCGCTCCCGATGGCTATACCTTGACTCTGGCGAGCGTGAGCCCGCTCGTCATCAGTCCTTTTACCTACCCGAAACTTCCCTACGACACCGTCAATGATTTCGCGGCGATTACCACCGTTGCGATGACCCCGGAAGCCATTTCCGTGCATCCGGCTTTGCCGGTCAAATCCTTGAAGGAGCTTATCGCGCTCGCCAGGTCCAAACCGGGAAAACTCGATTTCGCGTCATCCGGCAATGGCGGGTTGCCGCATCTTACGATCGAGCTTCTCAAGACCATCGCGAAGATCGACGTTCAGCATGTGCCTTACAAAGGCGCCGGCCCGGCATTGACGGACGTTTTGGGAGGGCACGTTCCGGGGTTCATCATCGATTTTCCGGTCGTGTATCCGCACATCAAGGGCGGCAGGCTCCGCGGGTTGGTGGTAACCAGTGAAACCCGCAACCCTCTGCTTCCGGATATGCCAACCTCGGCCGAACAAGGTCTGCCCAAATTGCTTTCGGTGAACTGGTTCGCCGTCATGGCGCCGGCGAAGACGCCGCGGCCCATCGTCGAAAAACTGCACGCTGCCCTGGTAAAAGCTGCGACATCACCTGACGTGAAGGAGCGCTTTACCGCTGTCGGCGTCGAAGCGATGACCATCAAGTCCCCCGATGCGTTTGCGAGCTTTCTGAAGGAAGAACTGGTGCGCTGGGGGAAATTGGCCAAGGAATCCGGCGCGCGCGCGGATTAATCGCCCGGCGTGATCGCTCCAAGCATGGCACGAGACCGGGTCGCAATGCGATCGTCGGGCAGCATATACGGGCGCTGCAGCATGTTCGGCTTGGCGCTGGGACTGGCCGCAGCGGCAGCCCATGCCAAGACGCCGGAACAGATTTACATACAGGCGGCGCCGAGCATGGTGGTCGTGGAAGCGTTCGACAAGGACGACAATCCACTCAATCAAGGCGGTGGAGTGGTGACCGGCCGCGGTACGGTGGCAACCAACTGCCATATTGTGCACGAGGCCGGCAGGATCACGGTGCGTTATCGTGACCGCGAGCTGGAAGCAACGCTGCAATTCGCCGATCGCGAACGCGACTTGTGCCTGTTGAATGTGCCGCGGCTCGACGCTCCACAGGTTACTCTCAGCAAGGAGCGGCTGCGGGTCGGGCAGCGCGTTTATGCGGTTGGCGCCCCGGAAGGGCTGGAGCTCACGATAAGCGAGGGGCTGATTTCCAGTCTGCGCGAGTTTGAGGGCTCGCAATACATCCAGACCACCGCCGCCATTTCACAGGGATCGAGCGGTGGTGGTTTGTTCGACAGCGAGGGGCGGTTGGTTGGGGTGACCGCGTTTTATCTGCCCGAAGGCCAGAATCTCAATTTTGCCTTGCCGGCGGCGTGGATCGTTGAATTGGCCTCCCGCGGAGCAGGCACGGCCGACAGCCCCCGTGCGCGAGCGGCTGACACGCAAAAATGGCTGGCCCGCGCTGACGCGCTCAAGGCGAAGAAGGACTGGATGGGGCTGCTTGCGCTCACTCAGCAATGGGTGCGCAGCTCACCGCTCGAGCCGCTCGCCTGGCGCGAGTTGGGCGACACCTATCTCAGGCTCAACCGGTTGCGCAGAGCGGTTCCGGCTTACCTGCAGGCGGTGCGTCTCAATCCGGATTTGGGAGAGGCTTGGAACAGGCTCGGACAGGCCTATTTGCGTCTGAACCAGTACGACCGCGCGCTCGAGGCGTCCGAGGAGGCGCTGCGGCTCATGCCCAGAAATGTCGCGGTGCTGCAGACTATCGGCGCTGCCTATCATTTCCAGAATCGCCACGACAAGGCAACAGAGATTCACGCAATACTGCGTGCCATTGATACACGCGTTGCGGATGAGTTCGCGAAGTCGTACTTGAAGCGCTAGCTGCAAGTCGTTCTGGCCATGGTGCGCACTTGGGACATTTTCTGCTCGGTCGTCGATAATTTCGGCGACATAGGCGTATGCTGGCGTCTTGCGCGTCAATTATCGTCCGAGCTGGGACAATCCGTCCGGCTGTGGGTGGACGACCTTGCCAGTTTCCATCGTCTCTGCCGTGCTGTGAATCCGGCACGGACGTCACAGTTCATCGATGCGGTTGAGGTCAGGCATTGGTATGTGACGTTCCAGCAGGTCGAGCCGGCGGATATCGTCATCGAGGGATTCGGCGTGCGGCTTCCCGCCGCCTACGTCGAGGCGATGGCGGCACGGTTGCCGCACCCGGTATGGATCAATCTCGAATATCTGAGCGCCGAGAGCTGGATCGACGGCTGCCATGGCCTGCCCTCGCCGCATCCCAGCCTGCCGTTAGTCAAGTACTTTTTCTTTCCCGGCTTCACGTCCGCGAGCGGCGGACTGCTCATGGAGAGTGGTTTGGCGCAGGCGCGCGAGGGATTCCAGAGCGATCCGGCGGCGATGGCGGTGTTCTGGCATGCGCTCGGCCTCGCGCCGCCGGACGGCGGGGCGCTGCGCGTATCGCTTTTTTGCTATGACAATGCCGCGCTCCCGGCGCTGGTAGAGGCGTGGTGTTCCGACCCGTTGCCTGTCGTCTGTATCGTGCCCGAGGGCGCGGCGCTCGCACAGCTGTCGCGTATCGCAAATCAACGAATCGAGCCCGGGTCATGCCTCAAGCTGGGTGGCTTGACGATCGCTGCAATCCCGTTTCTCGACATGGAGCACTACGATCGGCTGCTGTGGGCGTGCGATCTCAATTTCGTCCGTGGCGAAGACTCATTCCTGCGCGCGCAGCTTGGCGCACGCCCCTTGGTCTGGCAGGCGTATCCTCAGGAAGAAAGCGCACATTTGCGCAAAACATCGGCTTTCCTTGAACGCTATGCGAGCGCACTGGACTCCGCTGCCGGTCCGGTTTTCTGCGCGTTTACCCGAGCCTGGAACCGTGAATCCACGGACGTCGGCCGGCACTGGGCCGCGCTGCGGTCCCATCGCAAGTCGCTCTCAGCCCACGCACGTTGCTGGGCCGGAAAACTCGCCGCCAGCGGGAGCCTTGCGATCAAACTGGCGGAATTCTGTGAAGATCGGCTAAAATAACAGGCTTTCAGCCAATCTTGCAGGATGAATCATGAAAATCGCACAAGAAATCAGGGCCGGCAACGTCATCATGCTCGGCAAGGATCCGATGGTGGTGCAAAAGGCCGACTTTTCGAAGTCCGGGCGTAATGCGTCGGTCGTCAAGATGAAAATGCGCAACCTTCTCACCGGAACCCCGAGCGAGAGCGTATACCGCGCCGATGACAAATTCGAAATGGTAGTGCTCGAGCGCAAGGAAGTTACCTATTCGTATTATGCCGATCCCATGTATGTATTCATGGATTCCGAGTTCAATCAGTACGAAATCGAAAAGGAAAACATGGGCGAGGCGCTCAATTACCTCGAGGAAAACATGCCATGCGGGGTGGTGTTGTATCAGGAGCGCGCGATTTCGGTGGAGATTCCACAGTCCGTCGAGCGCGAAATACAATACACGGAGCCGGCGATACGCGGCGACACTTCCGGCAAAGTAATGAAGCCCGCGAAGCTCAAGACGGGATACATGGTGCAGGTTCCGCTGTTTTGCGCAACCGGTGACAAGATCGAGATCGATACCCGCACCGGCGAGTACCGGCGCCGGGTTTAACGGTTATAGCGTTCGCATAGAAACGCCACCCCTGAGGTGGCGTTTCTATTTGGCGGCATGGCTCGAACCAGGGACCTGCGGATTAACAGGCGCTATTAGTAGCTATCAAGCGCTCGCGGATACTCGCTGAGTTCCCTGTGTTTTCGCCACGTTCTCAGTTTTGCTTGGCGAGCTTTTTTTGTCTTTTTTGTCGTAGAGGTTGCCTTCGGTTTCCTTCTGGATGGCGGTGCAATCCATGCCTTCGACAAATACGTTGGGAAATGCGAAACCTCCAGTAAAAACCATTACGATCATCCGGCCAATGCGGCCCAGAGTCCCTCCCGAGCCCATGGGTACCACGTTTGGATTCCTGGTTTGTTCCATTGTGACCTCCTGTTATTGACCACGATACTCACCTCGTGGCAGGGCGAAGGCAAAATGATCTGCCTATATGCTTGTGTGTAGTGCGAAAAAAACCCCGCTCTACGCGGGGCAAGCCTCCTCCTCGGGGCATTGTTAGTTGCAGTTTCGCGTCCTTCTCATAAACCAGCCTGGGAGTCATATGACCAAATTCAACGAATCAAAAAAACATTTGGCTCGGCCCGTATCCTCGCGCGCGATTTCGTGTTGCGTCCACTAAAAGCAAGTGGGCGTAATACTAATTCGCGGGGACAGGAATCGAATCAGGGTTGCCCGTACGGGAAATCCCGTACTAGGCTCAGAGTGAGCCCGGTGCTTTGAGGACGAACCGTAAGAGCTCCGGGACGCCTTCGACCTGGAATTTTTCCATCACTCGCGCTTAATGGAACTCGACGGGGTTGATAACTACGTCATTGGCGTTTCGCGTGGACAAAAAAAGACCGGCGATTAGTCCGGTCATTAAATATTGGTGGGGCGGCGGGAGCTGAATACTAGCCGGAGAGCCGCTTGAACACTTTATCTTGTGATTTCGAATTCTAATGATGCCCCCAATAATGCCCCCATCTTAGTTCACTGCAGGCGAAATTACTCATGGAGATCAATGCAAGGGATGGCCGCATTCGTGTACTCGGGATCGAGGCGCAGGCATCGTTTCAGAGGGTCCAAGGACTCCTCGATCCGCCCCAGTTCCGACAACGCGACGCCGTAGTTGTAGTCAATATCGGCGTCGTCCATCATGCCGTACATCGCCTCCAGACCAGGCAGAGCGTCTTCGATAAAGCCAGAACGCAGCAGCCCCAGCAGGTATTCCTTCGGACCAATTCCAGATTCCGGCACTGCGATGACGCGGACCATGCCGTCGTTGACGGTAACGGCCGCGTTCCAGCCTTTGGACGCATATTCAAGAGAAATGCGTGTGATGACCTCCTCGGCATGAGCGTCCTGAGACGAGCTGCTGCCGGGAAATTCGGTCAGCGGCTTCTGGTAAATCTCTGGTGCTTTCGGGCTAGGCATTGCTTCGTGGTCTCTCCAAGTCGTCTATTTTCTCAGTAATTCTCTCGCGCGTCGCCCGATTTCAGATCAGTCCACGTTCGGAGAACGAGACAGAGGCGCTGCCCGCTACGACGAAATGATCGAGAACCTTGATATCGACCAGGGCCAAGGCTTGCTTGAGCGAGGTCGTGAGCAATTCGTCGGCACGGCTGGGTTCGGCCACGCCTGACGGGTGATTGTGGGCGCAGATGACCGCGGCAGCGTTGTATCGCAGCGCGGTCTTCACGACCTCCCGCGGATACACACTGGTTTGCGTCAGCGTTCCACGGAATAGCTCCTCGCACGCGAGCACCCTGTTTTGGGCGTCCAGCAACACAATTGCAAAAATCTCGTGCTCGCGGTCGTGCAGAAGCAGCCGCAGATATTCTCGGACGGCTGCCGGCGATGCGAGCGCGTCACCGTGGCGCATCCGGACCTCCATGATCTGTTGTGCGGCGGAAATAACGCTGTCAGCCTCTCCAGAATGGGCGAGGCGTATGGCTTTGTTGATTCTGCGGTAGGTTCTTTCGGAATTCATGTGGGAATCTCCAAACGAGACAGCCCCACACACCGAAACGGCGTGTGGGGCAGCAAATTGAGTTATTTGAGAGGAGGACGCGCGGGTCGATTCGCACGCCCTGGGTGGGCGATACGCTTCAGACGGCAATCGCCTTGACCGCCGCCACCGTTTTTTCCGCGATCTGATGCACGTTCTCCATCAATGTCTCAATGGACAACGTGGGCGGCATCAGGAGGCTCGTATCCAGGTCCATAGACGCGTCCAGATGCCCATCCAGGGTCACGACCCAGGTTCCCGCCTCCAGACGCGCCTTGACCTCTTCCACCGCGTTTTCGGGTAGATCGCGCATCACCGTCAATAACAGGCGGAATCTCTCCAGCCACCCGCTCTGCATCAAC
>PLYS01000128.1 GCA_003153455.1 Betaproteobacteria bacterium
AGCGGCGAATGAAAAAGTAGACGGACCCCACCATCGGCAAGCTGAGACCCAGTGCAATCAACGTTATCCACCACATGAAATCCTGCAACACATCCTGCGCCTTTTGCAGGCTGATCTTCATGCTGACCGCGCCCAGGACTTCGCCTTCCTTGCCCTGGTGGCACGTCATGCAGTTCTTGCCCAGAAAATTGCGCGAATTAAGGATTGGATAGATCGCGCGCAGGTAGCCCTCCTGCTCGTTGGTCACGAAGTACGGCTTGCCGCTTTCCATCACGGCCTTTTCTTCTGGGGAGGGGTTGGCTTCGGATGCTTGCCCGGCGCCAAACTTGGCAACGACAGGGCTCCCTCGAAAGACCTGAAGGTCATTGATGTCGTTTGAATTCCGCACCTGATCCAAAAACACGCCGCGCTCTTTTACGACGCCCGTAACCATCATGGCGGTAATGGTCGCCACGGTCATCTGGTTCACGCTCTCCGCAAAACTCCGGGACTGTGCAATGGAAGCGTCGCGCTGGTGCGCATAGGTCAGGTAAACCATGAGAGACCAGGTGACGAACAGCATCAGGTAAATCCCCTCCCGCAACCGAATCCACACCGGCAGGTCGTTGAAACCTGCGCGGCGGCCGATCATCCCCTGACTCAATATTGAACTACTCAGCTGTAGTAATGACATGGTAATGTTCTCTGTTTGTGCAGCGACCAGTACAGCGTCCACGCAAATCTATTGCTCTGTTTCAAAGTCGGCATCTTTAGCCCCGACGATTAATGAACCGCTGTTGCGGCCGTCTCGACGAGCCCCATATCGGCAAGAAGCGGCAGTCGGGCCTTTTCCCAGCCTCTTTGACGAAGGCGATGCCGTCCATGACCGGCATTATGACGTCGCAAATTACCAGGTCGAATCTCTCTCCGTTCAGCATTTCAAGAGCTTCTATGCCGTCCGCCGCCTCGCTCACCTCATACCCGGCAGTCCTGAGTTCGGTGGCAGCTGCCTCGCGAAGTGCGCTGGAGTCGTCAACGACCATGATCTTCTTTGTCGGCATATAGCTCCCCGGCTTTAGCGCGTCTTGCCCGACCTTGACGTGCCTTCCTTGACTGAAAATATTAGCACGCCAGCGGGGAGGCTGCAGGAGCGGTAGAAATTCGATCATGACCGGTGTCCGGGACGCGTTCGGGATAGAGCGGGAAAAGCCGCCCTTTTCGGTGTTTCATGCGCGCGCCCCCAGCGTATAATAGGCGTCGAGAGACGTAGTCTCATTGATCCCTGGAATGATGCATTTCAATATATACAATTACGTCACCTACCGGTTTCTTTTGGCCAGGTTTGGGTTGATATTGCTGCTGCCGTGGGGCTGGGCGGTATTCGTCGTTCCGCCGTGGGTGTTCGCCGTCTGCACCGCACTGATGCTGCCGGCATTCTTCCTAAGTAGCCGTTACCTGATTCTTCCGATTCTCGCCCGTTGCCGGGAAATCAACGGCGAAGCGCTTCCCGGCGACCGACCCGGCCTCGATCCGCAGACCTTACGCGGGGATCTGGGAGCATTGCACGGAAGGCTCGGCAAGTGGCAAGACACTTCCCAGCACACCAGCAGCAACGTGGGCCATGCCACGCGCGGCGTGGGGGAGGTTATTTCCCAGACGGAACAGGCCGTGCTCGAACTCAGCAAGAGTTTTCGCGGGATTACCCTAAAAACGCGACAGCAGATGGAGATCGCCATGTCCATGCTGCGGCGGGATGAGGACGCCGGCGAGGGGGGCGATGTTCCCTCCGGCACCTGGATATCCCTACCGGATTACATACACGCCTACGAAAGACAACTTCAGGAAGTGATCGATAGCATGGTGAAGTTTTCCGCGGCCTCGGATGAATTGCTCCAGCATCAGACCAAGATGCGCGATCAGTCGGTACTTATCGACGAAATGGTCGACGAGCTGCGTTCGATGGCACTTCGCATTGGAAAACTGGCGCTTGATTCCTCGATGGCAGCATCCGCTGCGGGAAATAACCGCGACATGCTCGTGCAACTCACCGATTCCATCCGCGGAATAAGCGATCAGACGCTGGGGTTAACCCGAACCGTCCGTGAGCGGCTCGAGGCCATTCGGGACGAGCTCGTAGTCACCCACAAAGTGATAAACCGGGCGGCGATCACGGCCAAGGAATCCGCGCAACGGGCCAAAGCAGACGTGTCGCAATTGAACATCACCATGATCGAGAAATCGAAGGAACTGGAGGGAGCTCTGACGAGGATCAATTCCCTCGGCAAGGAAATCCAGCGGGACGTCAACAACGCCATCATCGCAATGCAGTTTCAGGACATCACACAGCAGAAACTGGAGCACATGCGAGGCAGTACCCTCTCGGAAGCCATGCAGAACCTGGACCTCCTGTCGGCGGAAACGCAGGAAATGATGAAAAGAGACATCTTCGTGGCGCTTAAGGCGGAAACAGAACGCCAGCATTCGGCACAAAGCATTGCCGAGCACGCCGGCACGGACGCGCAAGTTGACCAGTCGCCCGGGCAGAACGACGCGAGCGAAGCCGCAAGGCGCGCTGACTCCAGAGAAAATTGATTCGTTAGAGATAGGTGACCAGATGGCGAGTATCCTGGCTGTCGACGACTCCGCCACGATGCGGCAGATGATCAATTTCACCCTTTCGGATGCCGGACACTTGGTAACGGATGCTGCCAATTTCGATGAGGCCATGGCGCATATTGCCGTCAGCAGGTTCGATCTTGTCATTTCGGACGTAAACATGCCGGGTAAGAACGGCATAGAACTGGTCAAGGCGCTAAGGGCAACACCGGAATTCCGCTTTGTTCCGATCCTGATGATTACCACCGAGCGCAAGGAAGAAATGAAGGCGGCGGGCAAGGCCGCCGGGGTAACCAGCTGGATAGTCAAGCCATTCGATCCGGTCGCGCTGCTCGAAACCATCGAGAAGATATTGAAGTAGCGCTCCGGCCCGAACGCATGATTGCAACGTAGCTGTATACCGCCTAGGAGAGAGTAGTGGCTGATTCGCCAACAAGTGCCATCAAGGTTCTCGTCATTGATGACAGCAATACCATCCGGCGCAGCGCGGAAATGTTTTTGCGCCAGGCCGGATACGAAGTACTACTCGCACAGGACGGCTTCGAGGCGTTGGCAATGATCAGTGACCACAGGCCTCGCGTCATATTCGTGGACATCATGATGCCGCGGCTTGACGGCTATCAAACCTGCGCCCTGATCAAACAAAATCCGGTGTTCAAATCCACCCCGGTAATCATGCTGTCGAGCAAGGATGGTGCATTTGACCGGGCCCGCGGCAGATTAGCCGGCTCCGATCTTTACCTGACCAAACCATTCACCAAGGAAAATCTGATTCGGGCGGTGGTTGATTACACCAGACCGCTGGCGTCCGTCTGAGGAGCCCATACTATGCCCGTCAGGACCGTTCTCGTTGTCGACGATTCACCGACCGACCGCCAGTATCTAATAGACATGCTGGTGAGGAACGGCTATCAGGTCTCGGCCGCGGAAAGCGTGGAAGAGGGACTGCTCAAGGCCCGGCAACTTAAACCCGACCTTGTGCTGATGGATGTCGTCATGCCCGGCCAGAATGGCTTTCAGGCGACGCGGGCGCTGACCAGGGATGACGCAACGAAGCACATCCCGGTAATTCTCTGCACGTCCAAGGGACAGGAAACCGACAAAGTCTGGGGTCTGCGCCAGGGCGCCAGGGACTATATCGTCAAGCCGGTAAACCAGGCTGAGCTGCTGGTCAAGATATCGAAACTCGGATAGCACGGCGATGCAAAAAATTCCACTGCGGGAATACCAACGCGGGCTCCTGTCCCGCATCGCCAATCCGGAGACCGGGCAAGCGGCCTCCAAGCTTGGAATGCTGATCGGCAATGACAGGTGGCTGGTTGACCTGGTGGATGTGGGAGGAGTGGTTCCGGTGCCACCGATCGCGAAGGCGCCGTTGACACACGCGTGGTTTGCCGGGGTGGCGAACATTCGCGGCACTCTGCACAGTGTCGTCGATTTTTCAAGGTTTCTGGGTGGGGAACCCGTAACACTCGACGCCCAGACGCGGCTGGTCCTGATAGGCGAAAAGTACCGCATGAACAGCGGCCTTCTGGTCAGCCGCATACTCGGCCTGAATCGCGACGACCAGTTCCAGCCCGACGACGGCGCCACGCCGTTGCCATGGACGATTGCGCAATACAAGGACAAGCAGGCCAATAGCTGGCGACGACTTGACGTGCGCGCGCTGATCGCTCATCCGGATTTTCTTCAAGTCGTGCTTTAGGCCTATCGTCTCAGGATAAAGGTAACCGGGGCAAGTCATGCAAATTACAGAACCAAGCATAAGAGCCGTTGCTGACAATGCAGCACCTAAAATCGGCACGGAGACCAAGGCAGGTACCGCTTCGGCACCCGCCGCAACCCGGAATCCGGTCCAGTCCGCCTTCTCATCTGCGAATCCGCTCTCACGAGGGCTGCCGGTCATAGGCAGCTGGCCGGTGGCGCGTCAATTCCGGGTGCTCGCCGGACTCCTTGGCGTTTCCTTGCTTTTGGCTGCCACTTTCGTGCTTGTCAACCAGCGGCAGGCGTCGCAGAACGCGGTTTACATTTCGACGGCAACCGAAATGCAGATTCTTTTGCTGCGCATCACCAGCGCTGCGCAGCAGGCAATTCGGGGGGACGCGACGGCCTTCGAGAGGTTGCAACGGCACCGTAATCGGTTCCTCGCCAATCTTGATTTGCTGACGAAGAGCGCGGACAAAGGCGCGGCCGCCATCTCGCCACCGCCAATGGACGCGCGACTGACTCTGCAAGAGTTGGACAAGGAGTGGGGGTCAGTACAAACACGCATCAATATGATCCTAGGGCAAGAACAGAATCTGATTGTTCTTGGTAAGCTTGAGGTTGCCGCCGGGAAAACCGGCCCGCGATTTTCCCTTCTAATGCGGGAACTGGCGGAAGCAGCGGCAAGTGTTCCAGAGTCGGCCAGAACCGTTGCCCATATCAGGAAAATGCAAACGGACGCCGCGAACCTCGACTTCGAAGGTTTTGTGCGATTGCTTGTCGCCGACGCTCCGAGTCCGGAAGCCGCTCTGCAGATAGGCAACAAAATCAGTCAGTTCCGGGAAGCGTTGACCGTGCTCCTCGATGACGACAAGGAAAATCGCCCGTTTCCCGCAATGGTCACCAGCAGTTCAGCAAGAGGAAAAGCAGAAGAGCTTGAGAAGCTGTTCACGCCTTTTGCGGCTGGCGTGCTGCCCCTCCTGACCGATATGGAGGCGCTCACGAAAGCCAGGCAGGCGGGTCGTGACCTCCTCACTGCCGGCGACGGTCCCGTCAACCTCCTTACGCAGCTGACGGAATCATATCAACAGGAAAACGGGCGCCAGATCTACTACGTTGGGGGAGCAGTGCTTTCCGCCCTCATGGTGCTGGCTTTTCTGATTCTCCTTGGCAAGGTATTTCTCGATGACGCCCGTCACCGCGCGCTGGAAAGCGAGCAGATAAACAAACGCAACCAGGAAGCCATTCTGAATTTGCTCGACGAGATGGGCAAAGTGGCCGACGGTGACCTGACGGTCCAGGCCAAGGTGACTGAGGACATTACGGGCGCCATTGCCGATTCGATCAACTATACCATCGACGAACTGCGCCGGCTTGTAACCGGAATTACCAACGCGGCGGACCAGTTGACCTCCGCCACCGGTGAAGCGCACGACACAACATCACATTTGCTGATGGCGACCGAGAAACAATCGACCGAAATTCAATCTACCGGGAAATCGGTGCTGCAGATCGTGGAGTCGATCAATGAGGTGTCCGGCAACGCCATGCAATCTGCTCAAGTTGCGAAAGGCTTTTTGAGCGTCACCGATAAGGGAAAACAGGCGGTGCAAAACACGGTCCGCGGCATGAACGACATCCGGGAACAGATTCAGGAAACGTCCAAGCGCATCAAACGCCTTGGCGAAAGCTCGCAGGAGATCGGGGAAATCGTACAGCTTATTACCGATATTACGGAGCAGACCAATGTTCTTGCTATGAACGCTGCCATACAGGCGGCGTCGGCAGGCGATGCCGGCCGTGGTTTTGCCGTGGTCGCCGAAGAGGTGCAACGCCTTGCGGAACGTTCCGCCGAGGCGACCAAGCATATCAGCGCCATCGTCAAGATCATTCAGCATGACACACAAGACGCCGTAAAAGCCATGGAACGCAGCACGCATGGCGTGGTCGAGGGAACGAAGGTGGCGGACACTGCCGGCCAGGCGCTGAACGAAATTGAAGAAGTTTCAGCGCAGCTGGCCAAAATGATCGGCGACATGTCCAATGCCGCCCAGAGACAGGCCAAGTCGGCCTCCAAGGTTGCTGAAAAAATGGAGGAAATTCTTGGCATCACCCGGCTCACCACCGCAGGAACCAAGAGAACGGCAGCATCGGCCTCACAGCTCAACATGCTTGCGAACGAGCTCAAGAGTTCGGTATCCGGCTTCAAGCTCTCCTGAACAGGCGCCACCATGACCGCTCCCGCAATCGCCACGCTGCTATCCTGGGTCAAGACCGAGGTTGACGCGGCCCTGGACGCCGTTCGGAACGGCTTCGCCAGTTTCCTGGCTTCAGCAGAAGATATGTCCTCCCTGCAGGTCTGCTCCGACCATTTGCACCAAATCAAGGGAACCCTGCATGTTCTGGGATTGAACGGTGCGATGCGTTTTTGCGAGACTGTGGAGCTTACCCTCTCCAAAGTCAGCGATGGCCGGCGCCCTGCGAGGGCGGCGATAGAAACGCTGGACCGCTCGGTGCTCGCGCTCAAGGAGTTCATTGACAGCCTTTCCAAAGGCGGAGCCAACGCTCCGGCCAGATTATTCCCGTTATACCGCGAACTTTGCACCTTGCAGGGCAAAACCGACGTATCTAACAAGGAGCTTTTTTTCCCTGATCTGACACTTGGAGCGCCGCCTCACCCCGCCAGATTCACCATCGCCGGGGAAAAGCTGCCGGACTTTGTTCGAACCCAGCGCTCGCACTTTCAGCGCGGGGTGCTCGCTTGGCTGCGCGACTCATCCAGTCCGAGCGGCCCCCAGGAAATGCGCCTGGCGCTTGATGCGCTGGACGCGGTTGCCGCGCAATCACCCGAGCCGTGCTCGGTATGGTGGGCTGCGGTCGGTCTGGCCGACGGCATGTTGCATTCGCCGGACGCGCACTGGGCCGCGAGCGTTAAATTCATCTGCGGCAAGCTTGATCTGTATATGCGGGATTTCGGTGCGGGCTTGCAGACGAACAGTGAATACTTGTTGCGCGAGATTCTGTACGCCCTGACCGCATGCAAGCCTGTTACGTCGCGCATCAGGGAAATCAAACAGCTCTATCAACTCGACAGCCTGCTCCCCGAGCCGGACGTACTTGTTATGGAATTCAACATGGATTGGCTGGGGCCGGCGCTCGGCGACATCCGTGCGCGACTCGAAGTCATCAAGAACACATGGACTCAATACGTAAAAGGCGAACCGCACACGTTGTCCAAGTTCCGGGAATTCGTGGCGGCGTTCAGGGCGAGGATAAATGAACTTGGCAACACTCACCTGGATCGCCTGCTCAATGTGATCATCGCCGCGGTCAAGCGCCTGCCCGACCCCTATCCCGGTCAGAGCCAGAAGATGATCACGGAAATGTCGTCCGCCTTCCTGCTGATAGAGAGCATCGTAGACAACTTCACCGCAACCCCGGATGACCTCGCTCAGCAGGTTGACATCATGGGTGGGTGGGTGCTGGACGCCGCCAGCGGCAAGTCGACAGATCAGCCGCCCGCGGGATTGCGCGCCGATCTCAGTCAACAGATCGGCAAGTTGCAGTTACAGGCCCAGGTAGCCGGTGAAATTATCAACAATCTGCGGCATATCGAGCAGGTTCTGGATGCGTTCTCGCGGGACACCGAAAAACGCGACAACCTGTCGACGCTCCCAACCTATCTCAGACAAATTCACGGCGCGCTGATAATGCTGAGCTTCGAGCGTGCAGCCGATTTGATGAAGGCCTGCGAGAAACTGGTGATTGCCTATATCGAACCCGGTCACGCCGCAAAGGTTCAGGATATGGACTGGATCGCCGAGGGTTTGAGCAGTCTGGAACTCTTTCTGGATCCGTGCGTGCGGGGCCTGGCTCCCGACGAAAAGGCGATTGATTTGTATCTTGGCCGCCTCAACGGGCGCACGTCGCTCGCCGAGCAGTCGGAGCGGGAAAATGCGCCGGCGGCTACCGCAAAGGGGGCGAACGGCACAACGGCGGCTCCTACTGAAGAATCAAGTTCCGCCGTGGCCGTCGACGTAAAACCGGCGATGGCAGCAATCGATTTCGACCTGAAAGGGACGGCGGCGGAAGCTGCCCCGCCTGCCACGTCTCCCGCGACGGTTGACGCCAAACCGGAACCGCTGATCGCAGCTGTCGATTTTGATCTGAAATCGAAGACGGCGGAGGCCGCACCGCCTTCCACCTCTTCCGTCCCGCCGACCGCGTTGGTTAATGAAGAATTGCTCGGCATTTACCTGGAAGAGGCCGAAGAAGTTCTATCGAATGTCAACGCTGCGCTTGCATCATGCCGCAATCAGCCCGGAAACCGGGAAGCGTTGACCGTGATCCGCAGGGGCTTTCACACGCTGAAAGGCAGCGGTCGCATGGTCGGCCTTAACGAGCTTGGTGAAATTGCCTGGGAAATCGAGCAAACCATGAACTGCTGGCTGGAAAAGCAACTTTCCGCCACGCCCTCGCTGCTTGAGTTGATCGCCACCGCCAGCAACTCCTTCTCGGCATGGGTAGCCCGGCTCAAGTCCCGCCAGGAACTCCAGGTGGATGCGGCACCTATCGTGCCCCTGGCACAGCAACTGAGGAAAAATCTTGGATCGGGAACAGCGCTATCCCCTGTTGCTGCAACGGGTATAAAAGCGGAGGCGTCTGAGCAATCTGAAACCGGGGCCGTTTCCCCTGAAGCGGATGTAAAGATCGGCGACGTGCGGTTGTCGCGGCCCTTCTACGATATCTATCTCAAGGAGGCGCATCAACATCTGGCTGTCCTGGAAACCGAATTAAAACTCAGGCGTGATCATCCGGGTTCCCGAGCATCACCTGAACTCTTGCGTGCTGCCCACACGCTGGCGAGTATTTCCCGCACCACGGGGTTTAATGGCATCGCCGACCTTTGTTCAGCCCTGGAACATTGTCTGCCGAACGCCCACCTCTTCACCGAACAGAACGAAGTTGAATCCGTAAACGCGGCGGTTTCCAAATTGCGCGAAATGCTGACGAGTGTGTCACATCGGCAGCCGACGGCGAACGCCGACCGCGAGCTGGCGGGACTGATGTCCCTGTCCCATAGGCAGGAGTCGTTTCCGGCACTGAGTATTCCCTCCGTCGCCCCGGTAATGACACCGGACAATGCGGCTCCCGTCAAGGCGACACCGGCTCCTGCAGCTGCCGCGGCAGATGCGCAGGTCACCACCGGTGCGGCAGCGCATGAAAAGACCCAACGGCGGGCAATCCGAGACGATATTGATGCGCAGTTGCTGCAAATCTTCCTTGAGGAAGCCGGGGAGCTCTTACCGATGATCGGTAGTGATCTGCGCGACTGGAAGGCCGCTCCCGAGGACGTGAAGATTTTGCAGTCCCTGCGGCGGGCTTTGCACACGTTCAAAGGCGGCGCCCGCATGGCGGGGGTCATGCGTCTCGGCGAACTCGCACACCTTATGGAAAGCCGGGTGGAGGAGATCATTGAGTCCGGCTCTCCATCCGAGGATCTGATCGAGGAACTCGAATCCCAGATGGATCGTCTGAGCGAGGGCATCGAAAGACTGCATGGCGATGCGACCGCAATCGAGCAGGCAGCACAGCCCGGGACAAGGCCCGCCGATGGCGCACGCGAGATGGCGCCTGCAGTAGGAGTAACGCTGCCGCTGGCAAGCGCGTCCGTAATGCTGCGTATCAATGCCGATACCCTTGACCGCATGATCAATGAAGCGGGTGAAATCGGCGTTGGGCGCGCCAGGATGGAAAGCGAGCTGACTGCCATCGATCAATCGATGCTCGAAATGGTCAACAGCGTTGCGCGTCTGCGCGACCAGCTTCGGGAGATGGAGGTTCAGGCCGACAGCCAGATACAGTCCCGCATGTCGGAGCTTGACGTCAACAAGCCCGATTACGATCCCCTTGAATTCGACCGCTACACGCGTATTCAGGAGCTCGCCAGAATGATGGCGGAGGGCCTGCATGACGTGACCTCGATCCAGCAGACTCTTCTGAGGAATCTGGGAGAAGTTGACGCCGCAGTACACCAACAGTCACGCATCAACCGCGATCTGCAGCAGGGTTTGATGCGTACGCGTACCGTGCCATTTTCCCACCTGAATGAGCGCTTATACCGCATTGTCAGGCAGACCGCCCGGGAACTCGACAAGAAAGCGAACCTGGAAATCCGCGACAACCGGGTCGAGCTGGACCGCGGCGTATTGGAAAAAATCAGCGCACCCCTAGAGCATATGTTGCGCAACGCGGTCGGGCATGGACTTGAAAAACCGGACCAACGCCGCGCTGCAGGCAAGCCGGAAATCGGCGAAATATCCATAACACTTCGTCCGGAAAACAACGAAATAGTAATCATCGTGAGCGATGATGGCGCCGGCCTGAATCTAGCCGAACTGCGCCGGAAGGGACTTGAAAAGGGATTGCTTCAGCCGGGCGGAGAAGAGTCTGACGGCAAATTGATAGAACTGATCTTTGCGCCCGGCTTTTCGACTGCGGAAGGCGTCACCGAACTGTCCGGACGCGGAGTAGGCATGGATGTGGTGCGCAGCGATATCGCCGCCATCGGAGGACGCGTTGAAACCGAAACGGTCGAGGGCAAAGGCACAACGTTCACCATCTACGTCCCTCTCACTCTCGCCGTGACCCAGGCGGTGCTGGTGCGCGGCGGCGAAGGCCTGTTTGCCATTTCCTCGGCGATGGTAGTACATGTGCTGCGCCTGAAGCCCGATGCGCTAACCATGATCTATGAACAGGGCTGGGCCGAGTTTCAGGACAACTCCTACCCGGTCCATTTCCTGCAACATCTGCTTGGCCATGAAGACCGCACAGCTGAACAGCAAAACTACAGCTCGCTTCTGCTGTTACGCAGCGGTATCCAGCGCATCGCGCTCCACGTCGACGAGCTCCTCGGAAACCGGGAGATTGTCGTCAAGAATATCAATCCTCAACTGGCGCGCGTGCCGGGGGTGACCGGCGCAACGGTTCTCGGTGACGGAAAGATAGTGCTTATCATCAATCCAGTGGCGCTCTCCCAGCGTCAGCGTGCAGTAAATCGCGCTTCAACTCCGCAACCGCTTCCGGTCAAACCCGCGGCACGCACCGTCATGATTGTAGACGACTCCATTACCGTGCGTAAGATTACCGGCAGATTGCTCGAACGGGAGGGCTATCAGGTGATTACTGCAAAGGATGGCGTGGATGCGCTGGAGCAGATCAAGGAGACGCTTCCCGATATCATGTTGGTGGATATTGAGATGCCACGCATGGACGGTTTTGATCTCACGCGCAATATCCGAAACAATCCCAAGACGGCCGGCATCCCGATCATAATCATTTCATCGCGGTTTGTGGAAAAACATCGTAGTCATGCGGAGCAGCTCGGCGTAAACGCTTTCCTCGGCAAGCCCTACGAAGAAGCCCAGCTGCTGCAGCAGATCTCCCACTGCCTGAACGAGTCTCAAAAGCACGCGACCTGCCAATAACCGGCGTCTGAGGCGCCCGTCCCGGCGCACTGACAAAAAGCGCAATGACTCTCGGTGCGGGAATCGGGCCCCTGTCCTGCGCGGGAACAGCGTGCCGTCGAATTCAGTCGAGCCGGGTATCGAGTGCGTTTTCCGCCGTCTCCGCCGTATGCAGCAACGCCCTCGCCTTCCTGTGGGTCTCTTGCCATTCGGCGGCAGGCTGCGAGTCGGCGACGATGCCGCCGCCGGCCTGGACGTGGAGGGTGCCGTTCCTGATCACCCCCGTTTGCAGCGCAATCGCAACGTCCATGTTGCCGTGCAATCCGAGATGGCCGGCCGCGCCGGCGTAGACGCCGCGCTTTACCGGCTCCAGTTCCCCGATGATCTCCATCGCACGCATCTTGGGCCCGCCGGACACGGTTCTGGCGGGAAATGTCGCGCGCAGGACGTCGATCGCGGTTAGGCCGGGCTTGAGCTTCGCCTCGACGTTCGACACGATATGCGTGACGCGCACGATTCCATGGCGGAGATCACGTGCAAAGATTGTGTCATCGTCGCCCCCGCTTGATTGATCGCGTCGCGGCTAATTTAACCTGTTTGGTTCCGGCTCTGCCGGCTTAGGAAAAGATCATATACTTGCAGATATATATCGTAAAATAATTCGGTTTTCAGCGTTAACCCACGAGAAAAAATACCAGAATCATTTGCGAGGACTCAAAAATTGAGTTTTTGGAAATCCTGTAAGTTCCTCGGCCTGTGCTGCAATCCGGCGCTCGATTTCGTACGCAAGCGCGAGTTCAACATAGCTGAATCCGTGTTTCGTCACAGCGCCGATCACAATCCGAAGATCGACGACGCCGTGGAGAAGCTCGGGCGCGCCAAGGCATATCGGAGACTGTCATGCCCGGCGGTGGCGGAGGCAGCCGTCCCGGCAGCGCCGTGATCATGCCCCGCGTCGGCGCCGAAAATCCGATTCTTGGCCGCTATCACATCCGGCAGGAGCTTGGAAAGGGCGCGATGGGCGTCGTCTACCTCGGCAAGGATCCAAGGATCGGGTGCGCGGTCGCGATCAAGACCATGGCGCTGCCGAAAGTGATGAGCATCGTTGCGCGCGTCGCCGCAGCGTTGTCATACGCTCACGCTAACAGCGTCGTGCACCACGATGTCAAGCCCGCCAACATCATGACTTACAGCCCGAAGCTGCCGCCGTGCCTGGTTGATATCATCATAAGGCGCTCGCCAAGCAGCCCGAGGAGCGCTACCAGACCGGCGACGAAATGGCGCAGGCGATCAAGGCATGCGCGGCAGGGGGTGGCGGCGATGCCGCGGCGAAGCCGGATGTCGCCGATAGCGGGCTGTAGCGATCATGATGCCTGAATTCGGCAACGTGCTCGAAATTGTCACCGCCGCCGATCCTGGCATGGTGCGCTCGTATAACGAGGATAGCATTGCCACCGATGCTGAAATCGGACTGGCAGTGCTGGCCGACGGCATGGGCGGTCATAACGCGGGCGAAGTGGCGAGCAGGATTGCGGTGGTGACGTTGATGACCGAAATGAAGCGGTCGTTCGCATGCCACAAGCCGCACGAAGTCAACGGCGCGTCGTGCGCGCGGCTGGCGGTCAAGATGGTCAAGGAAAGTTCGGCCAGGGCCAATGCAGCGATTTACCGGACTGCCAGGAGCCAGCCGCGGTATGCCGGCATGGGCACCACTTTGGTGATGGCGTTGTTTTACGGTAATCGCATGACTGTCGGCCACATCGGCGACTCCAGGCTCTACCGTCTGCGCCAGGACAGGTTCGAACAGATTACGCGCGACCACTCACTGTTGCAGGAACAAATCGACAGCGGCCTGATAAGCAGGGAGCAGGCGCGCTACTCGCAAATCAAGAATGTGGTGACGCGCGCGGCCGGCATCGACCCTGAGGTGGAGACCGAGGTCCACACCCATGATGTCGAGCCGGGCGATATTTACCTGCTGTGCTCTGATGGTTTGAGCGATATGCTCACGAATAAAGACATCCACGCCGCCTTAGGCTCGCTGCGATCGAACCTGCCGCTGGCGGCGCAGCAACTGGTGCAGCTCGCCAACGACAGCGGCGGGAGTGACAACATTTCAGTGATTCTGGTGCGGGTGCTTGATTGAAAAGCATATTGTTCGTATCAGCTTCGACGTGGTGTATGCGGGGCGCGACGACAGCTCCGCGATCCGCTTCGCTTACACGGTGACGGGTGACGCCGTGGACCTCGTGACGCGGCCTGGAGGTATCACAAAGGAGTATGGCGCTGATATCATAGTCGGCGCAGGCACCAGGAATGCGGTGCCCGAGGTCGTGTTCAACGAGCTTGACCGGGTGCGGGTCAAGGGCAAGAGCTGGGACGGCACGTTTACGTTCAAGGCGAAATCAGGTTTTCGAACTGTAGACAGACAGCAGGTTTATGTGGCATATGTCACTATAAGTATTGGTATGAGCGCCAGATGAGGGGTCGAACCGCCATGAGTACCGTACTCGAAAACAAACCGCCGGCGCAGGATAACCTTGCCGAGAAGCTGAATTTCTCGAATGGCCTGCAGTCGGTCACCAACCGAATCCACGCGAGCAGAAATCTCGACGAGATCATGCTGGAGTTGAGCCATGAAATCTGCGACCTGTTTAACGCCGACCGGCTCACGATTTATTTCGTCAGCGAGGACAAGGCCTCGATCATCTCGAAAGTAAAAACAGGCCTCAACTCGTTCCATGACCTGAAGCTGCCGATCGCCGACCAGAGTATCGCCGGCTTCGCCGCGGTGAATAAGAAGACGCTCAACATCCGCGACGTTTACGACGAGAAGGAACTCAGGTCTTACAGCCCGCACCTCAATTTCCTGAAGCAGATTGACGCCAAGACCGGCTATCACACCAAGCAAATGCTGGTATCCCCGATAGTCGATGCCAACACCAGGGAACTGATGGGCATGGTGCAGTTCATCAATTCCAAGAGCGGTCAGCCGTTTCCGCCGGCGCTGGAAGAGGCAGCGGCGTTCCTGTGCGAGACCCTGGCGATCGCGTTCTGGCAACGCCAGAAGCCGGCGCAGATGGTCAACAGTAAGTACGATCGCCTGGTTTCCAATGGCGTAATTTCGGCGGAAGAGCTCGGACTCGCGATGCGCTCGGCACGGCGCAAGAACCTTGATGTTGAAATGGTGCTGAGCGACGAGTTCCAGGTCAAGCCGAGTGTCATCAGCGAGGCGATTGCTTTTTACTTCGGTGTGCCCTGCGAGCTGTTCAAACCCGATCGCGTCAAGCCCATCGAGCTGCTCAAGAATATGAGCCGCGAGTTTGTCGAATCGAGCGGCTGGGTGCCGATCGACGACACGAAAGAGGGCATCATCGTGCTCGCCACCGACCCGGAAAGAATCCGTGGTTCCAGGGTCGTCAGTAATATCTATCCGAAAAGCAAGATCATTTATAAGGCCTGCTGCAACCTGGAGTTCAAGAACACGCTTGACCAGATGTTCGGCGCGGCAGACGACATAGTCGAGAGCAAATCAATCGGTGAATTGCTTTCGGACATGCAGGACGAAGACGTTGATGAGGAATCAGCGGAAGTAATCGAGTCCGCGGCCGCGGACAACGAGGTCGTCAAGCTCGTCAACAAGATCATCATCGACGCTTACAAGCAAGGCGCATCCGATATTCACGTCGAGCCTTATCCCGGCAAAGGCAAGACCGAGATTCGGTTCCGCAAGGACGGCTTATTGCAACCCTATGCTTCCGTGTCTCCTGCCTACCGCAACGCGATCGCGGCGCGCCTGAAGATCATGTGCGACCTCGACATCTCGGAGCGCCGCAAGCCGCAGGACGGCAAGATCAAGTTCAAGCGCTTCGGCCCGCTCGACATCGAACTGCGGGTGGCGACCATCCCGTCGCAGGGCGGAGTCGAGGATATCGTGATGCGTATTCTCGGCGCCGGCGAGCCGATTCCGCTCGACAAACTCGGGCTGTCCAAGCGCAACCTGCAACTGTGCAAAGAGGCGATCGAGAAGCCGTACGGGCTGTTCATCGTGTGCGGCCCGACCGGCTCCGGCAAAACCACAACCCTGCACTCGGTGCTCGGCTACCTCAACAAGCCGGACACGAAAATCTGGACCGCCGAGGACCCGGTCGAGATCACGCAGCGCGGGCTGCGCCAGGTGCAGATGAACCCGAAAGCAGGGCTGACATTCGCAATAGCGATGAAAGCCTTCCTGCGCGCCGATCCGGACATTATCATGGTCGGTGAGATGCGCGACAAGGAAACGGTGGGGACCGGCATCGAGGCTTCGCTCACCGGCCACTTGGTGTTCGCGACGCTGCATACCAACTCGGCGCCGGAATCGGTCGTCCGCCTGCTCGATATGGGCATGGATCCGTTCAACTTCTCGGACGCGCTGCTCGGCATCCTGGCGCAACGCCTTACCAGGCGGCTGTGCGGCAAATGCAAGCAGCCACACACCGCGACCCTGGAGGAGTTGCGCACGCTGCTGAATGAGTATGTGCTCGAGCTCACTCACGCCGAATCGTGGAAGAAGGACCCCAACGGCTCGAAAGAAGCGCAGTTTCAGGAGTGGGTCAAGGAGTTCGGCAACGACAAAGGCGAGATCACGCTCTACTCTTGCGCCGGGTGCGAGGCATGCGATGGCACCGGCTACAAAGGCCGCGTCGGTCTGCACGAGCTGCTGATGGGTACCGATCAGATCAAGAAGAACATTCAGGAGCACGCGCGCGTTGCCGAGATGCTCGCTACCGCGCTCGATACCGGAATGCGGACTTTGAAGCAGGACGGCATCGAGAAAATTTTGATGGGCATCACCGACATCCATCAGGTACGCGCGGTCTGTATCAAGTGAAGCCTGCTGCCATGAATGATATGCAGCGCGCGCCGGATTTCACCAACCTGTTCGAGCGCCTGGAGCAGCTTAACCAGATCGGGGTCGCGCTGTCCAAGGAAACCGACATCAACCGGTTGCTGGAAACGATCCTGATTGCGGCGAAGAATATCACCAACGCCGATGGCGGCACGTTGTATCGGGTGACGGAAGATCGCGCGCTCAAATTCGAGATCATGCGCAACGACACGCTCAACATCGCGATGGGCGGCACCACCGGCGTTGAGATTCCATTCCATCCAATCAACCTGTTCGACCAGGGCGGCAAACCGGTAACCAGCATGGTCGTGGCCTACGCCGTGCACCGCGACAAGTCGGTCAATATTGCCGACGCCTACACCCAGGAGGGGTTCGATTTCTCCGGCACTAAGAGCTTCGACGAGAAAACCGGATACCGCTCGCAGTCGTTCCTCACCGTGCCGATGAAGAACCACGAAAACGAGATCATCGGTGTGTTGCAGCTGATCAACACCAAGGACCCCGCCACCGGCGCAATCGTCCCGTTCTCGGTTGCCGACCAGCATCTTACCGAATCGCTTGCGTCGCAGGCCGCGATTGCGCTTGCCAACCGGCTGCTGATCAACCACCTCGAGAACCTGTTCGAGTCGTTCATCAGTCTGATCAACGCCGCGATCGACGACAAGTCGCCGTATACCGCCGGTCATTGCGAGCGCGTGCCGCAGCTGAACATGATGCTCGCCGAAGCGGTCAATAATGTCCAGGTCGGCCCGTTCAAGAACTTCACGCTGACCGACAAGGATCGCTACGAGCTCAAGATCGCCGGACTGCTGCACGACTGCGGCAAGATCACCACACCGGTGCACGTGGTCGACAAGGCGACCAAACTGGAGACGATATTCGACCGCATCAGCCTCATCGATACGCGCTTCGAGGTCATCAAGCGCGACGCCGAGATCGCGTTGCTCAAAGCGAAGCTGGATGCGTTAAAAAAAGGTGACAAACAGGCGCTACGCAAGATCGAACGTGATTTTGAGCTGCGGCTGCGCGAGATCAATGAGGACCGGGGGTTCCTGCGTTTCTGCAATATCGGCGGCGAGGCGATGAATCCGGCCGACCAGGAGCGGTTGAAACAGATCTCGACCCAGTACCGCTGGCGCGACCTGCAGGGCAACCAGGCCGATTTTCTGACCGACGACGAGCTCGAGAATCTGACGATACGCTCTGGCACGCTGAGCGCCGCAGAGCGCAAGATCATCAACCATCACATCGAGGTCACGATCCAGATGCTCGAGGCCTTGCCGTGGCCGAGGCATCTCAAGCACGTGCCCGAGTATGCGGGCGGCCATCACGAACGCATGGATGGCAAGGGCTATCCGCGCGGGCTCACGCGCAATCAGATGTCGGTGCAGGCGCGCTGCATGGGGGTCGCCGACATTTTCGAGGCATTGACCGCGCGGGACCGGCCTTACAAGAAAGGCAAGACGCTGTCCGAATCGCTGGCCATCCTGGGAAAATTCAAGCTCAGCGGGCACATCGATCCGGATCTGTTCGACGTGTTCATGTGGGAAAAGATCTATCTCAAATACGCTGAGCAGTGCATGGAGCAGAGCCAGGTAGATGAAGTCGATCTAGCGCAGATTCCCGGCTACGTTCCGCCGCCACCGCAGTAGCGGTGTCGAACTATCTATTGAAGCAGAATATCCAAAAAACACGACCACCCGCTCGCAGTGAGCAGGTTTTGTCCTGCCAACCTCAGCGATTTCGACAATGATCGACGTGTTCATCGGCTTTGACCCGCGCGAAACAGTCGCCTTTCATGTGCTCTCGCACAGCATTCATGCACGCGCCTCGCAGCCGGTCGGTATTACTCCGCTGATGCTGACCGAACTGCAGGGGATCATGACGCGCGAGCGCCATCCATTGCAGTCAACGGATTTTTCGTTTTCGCGTTTTCTGACGCCTTACCTGTCGGATTACAGCGGCTGGTCGGTGTTCATGGACTGCGACATGCTGATGCTGGACGATATCGCCGTGCTTTATGCGCTGCGTGACGAGCGTTATGCGGTGATGGTCGTCAAGCACGATCACGTGCCGAAGGAAAGCAGGAAATTCCTCGATCAGCCGCAAACACCCTATCAGAAGAAAAACTGGTCGAGCGTGATATTGTTCAACAACGCGCGTTGCCGGGCGCTGACGCCGGAATACGTGAATGCCGCATCGGGGCTCGATCTGCACCAGTTCAAGTGGCTAGCGAGCGACGACCTGATCGGCGCGCTGCCGCAGCGATGGAACCATCTGGTCGGCTATAACCCGCCACGCAAGGAAGTATCGTTGGCGCATTACACGCTCGGCGGGCCATACTTCGAGGACTACAAGAACTGCGAATACGCCGAGGAGTGGCGCGCCGAGCGCGACGCGGTGCTGTACGCGGGCCGGCAAGCCGTGTAGCTGTTCCATCCGCGGCCGGGCGACAGTTGATTCTCACCCGTTGACCCTGGGCGCTATGTTCAAGCAATTGCAAACCGGACTGAAAGATCTGTTCTGCAAAATCCGGATAGGCTGACTGCGTTGTTACGCGGTGCCAACACGGCCCAGCCGCCGGCCGCGGCGGTTGCCGAGGCCTTGCCAGCAGCGGCGCCGGATGAAGAAAAAGAGCGCACTGCGCGTGCCGCGTTTGAGGCTGGCGAAACCGCGTTCCGGGCAAAAGACTATGCGGCTGCGGTTGATCGCTTCAGAACGGTGGTCGAACTGCGGCACGACGATGCGGATGCCCATAATTATCTTGGCCTGAGTTATCTCGATCAAGGAAGCCATGAGGATGCCGCCGACTGCTTCTTGCTCGCGCTTCACTATCAGCCGCAGTTTCCGCAGGCGTTATATAACCTGGCCTTGGTCGCGCTGCGGCGCGCTGATCTCAAGGAGGCTGTCGCCTGTCTCGAACAGGCGATTGCACTGAAGCCGGATTTTGCTGCCGCCCATAACAACCTGGGTTACGTACTCTGCCGCGAACTCGGCGATTTTGAACTCAAACTCGGCCGTTTTGCCGAAGCGTGGCCCGATTACGAGGCACGCAAGTTTACACACAGCAATTACGTGTCCCGCTCGCTGCCGCTTCCGGACTGGCGGGGATAGGTGCTGCGCGACAAAAGACTGCTGGTTTATGCCGAGCAGGGTCTCGGCGACCAGATCATGTT
>PLYS01000169.1 GCA_003153455.1 Betaproteobacteria bacterium
AGAGTCGGGGAATAACAGGGAATTTGGGAGTGGAGACAGGTTCGACTGCGACTGCGTCCGCCACCACGCATTCTTGCACGGTCCGGGCTGCATCATCAGTACGCGCGGATATGATTTTCGGGAAGGAAAATGGGCTGGTCGCGGCGCGCGCTTTGATCTAAGTTAACCCATCCCGGTAAAAACTTGGCTACTGAAGTCCGTTAAGGAGGAACTGGCTAAGCTGCGATGAGCTTTTGCGCTGATTCAACAGGACGAGTGGGCAAAAAAATCATTTGGGTGTAGCGACATGAAACTCACGCGCCGCACATTCATCACCAGCGCGGCGGCTATGGCGACCATCGTAGCCAAACCCGCGATCCTGCGTGCCGCCGAGCCTCTGATGTTCGGCTTTCTGCCCGGAAATTCGATCCATTGGATTGCCGATGTGCTTGTCGAAAAAGGCTTTCTAAAAGACGTCGGTTTTGACCTGCAGTTCTCGACCATGCAGTCCTCGCCGCAATCGATCCAGTGGGCGGTCGCCGGCGCCTATCAGATCGCGGCGTCGCAACCTGAGCCGTTTATTGCTGCGGTCGAACGCGGTGCCGACAGTCTCGCCGCCATATCCGCACCGATGAATCGCGCCGATTGGGTCCTCAACGGTGCGCCGGGAATCACTAGCGTGAAGGACCTGAAGGGCAAGACCATCGGTGTATCGGCGCTGCGCAACAGCGAAGTCTGGCTGACGACGCAACTTCTCGAAAAGGCGGGCCTGAACAAAGGCGAGTACGATTTCATCGTTGCCGGGACTTCGCCGGCGAAAGTCATAGCATTACAGAAAGGCGCGATTGCCGCGGCGGTAATGTTCCAGCCGAGTGCGGAGCTGGCAATCACGCAAGGTCTTGCTGCGCTCGCGTACTATGGCAACCTGCGCGCATATCCGCCCACTCTGTACGTCGTGAACAAGGAGTGGGCGGCCAAAGGCGACGCCGGCAAGCGCGTGGCGCATGCGCTTGGACGAGGGCACGCGTGGCTCTGGGATCCAAACAACCGGGCGGAAGCGACCCAGATTCTCAGCAAGTATACCAAGCGCGAGCAGCCGATCGTCGATGCCGTGTACGAAGACTATTTTGTCAAAGGCAAGATCTATTCAAAGGCCGGCGAGATCGAGCTCGATGGGCTTGATCGCGCGCTCGCCGACATGGCGTCGGACGGTGAATTGATCAAGGTGCCGGCGCCCCCGGCGACCAAGTACGTCCTCGATCGCAGTCTCGGAGGTCTTGCGCGCTGATTCTGCCACGCGGAACGAAATCCGTGACCACTTGCCGGCGCTGCGGCCGGAGCCGGACGAAGTGAACGATATGCTACGCTCAACAAGCGTCAACGTAACAATGCCCGGCAGACGGGTGCGGATCGGCTGCATGCCGTTCTTCACGCAGGACCGTGATCTGTACAAGACGGGTCGCTGCTAGGAGGTTTCGGCGTACGTGCGTTACTGGCTGTTGCATTGCATGGAATTCGGGCTGACCGAGGAGCTTGCCGCCAAGATGCCGGATCGCTCCAACGTCGCCCTGTTCGCTTACACCACATGCCGATGAACGGTTGAGGGAATTCGATGTGAGCACGAGAGCACTCACCAGCTGCACCAATGCCGGCCCGATCACCGTCTATGTCGAGGACGGCAAGATTGTGCGAATCCGGCCGCTCGTCGCCGACGATCGCGATTTCCATCCGTGGACGATCGAGGCGGATGGCCGGCGCTATTCGCCGCCGAAAAAGTTCAATGTGGCGCCATACGTTCTCACCGAACGGCAACGGGTATATTCGGATGACCGCATTCAATATCCGCTTAAGCGAGTGAATTTCGATCCGAACGGCGCGCGCAATCCGCAGTCGCGCGGCAAGGTCGGATACGAGCGGATCAGTTGGGACGAAGCGCTGGACATAGTGGCGCGCGAGATCAAGCGCGTGCAGGACACGTATGGCCCCTCTGCCGTCTCGGCGATGGCGTCGTCACACCACAATTGGGGCCTCGTCGGCTACAAGGTTAGCGCGTTCGCTCGCTTCTTCAACATGATCGGACACACGCAGGTTCTGGATAACCCGGACAGCTGGGAAGGATGGCACTGGGGTGCGACGCACACGTGGGGCTTTTACTGGCGCCTCGGTATGCCGGAGCCTTACGACATGCTCGACGACGCGCTGAAGCACGCGGAGATGATCGTATATTGGTCGACCGATCCGGATACCACGCGCGGTGTCTATTCCGGATCCGACTCGGCGATCTGGCGCCAGTGGCTGAAGGAGAAGGGCGTGAAGATGGTCTTCATAGATCCCTTCCACAACTACACTGCCGCTGCGATGGGCGGCAAATGGATTGCTCCGCGGCCCGGCACCGACGCCGCCATGGCCATGGCGATCGCGCACGTCTGGATCACGGAGGGAACCTACGACAAGCAATACGTCACCGATCGAACTGTCGGATTCGACGAATTCAAGGACTACGTTCTCGGACAGAGCGACGGTGTGCCGAAGACGCCGAGCTGGGCGGCCAAGGAAACAGACGTGGCGGCCCGAACCATCACCGCAGTTGCGCGCGAGTGGGCGGCAAAGCGCACGGTACTTGCCGCAGGTGCGCGGGGCGGGGAGGGCGGCGCGTGTCGCCAAGCTTTCGGCACCGAATGGGCGCGCATGATGG
>PLYS01000524.1 GCA_003153455.1 Betaproteobacteria bacterium
GACGCTGCTGGATTCCGGCATCCCGCGCTATCAGAACGTTGACGCCGGGCAGCAGGACCGGATCATCGACAAATCCGTCGCCGAGTTTCAGGCGCGGCGCGATGAGGTCCATTGGGAGGACTTCCGCTGGCTGCGCAAGTTGTGGCCGCGCAAGCTCTTCGTGAAAGGCATCGTGCGCGCTGACGACGCACTGCTTGCCGCGCGCCACGGCGCGGATGGCGTGTTCGTCTCCAACCACGGCGGGCGCCAGCTCGACGGCGCCATTTCACCGATCGAGGCCATACCCGAAATACGCGCCGCGGTCGGCGCCGGGTTCATGGTCATGGCCGACGGCGGAATCCGCCGCGGCACCGACATCGTGAAAACTCTGGCACTCGGCGCCGACATGGCGTTTGTCGGGCGCGCCACCCTCTACGGCCTCGCCGCCGGCGGCGAGGCGGGCGTCCGGCATGCGATCGAAATTCTGCGCTCTGAAGTCGATCGCGTGCTGGCGCTGGCCGGCTGCCGATCGATCGATGAACTCAATCCGGATCTGCTCTGGCATCCGGAACTCGAACTGGTGCGCGCGATTACTCGTCCTTGATGCCGATGGCCTTGATGAGCTTGCCGTAATGCTGAGGATTGCTGTCTGCCCACACCCGTGCTAAGAATCACTCTGCGGCCGTCCCGGATATTGGCCGCGATACTCGTAATCGCGCATGGCGCGGCGATCGCCGCGGTTGCGCTGGCGGGCATGCCGCTGTGGTTGCAGCTGATCGTGATTGCAGCTCTCGCGGTAAATCTCATGTTCGAAATAAGGCAAACAGTATTGTTGCGCGCACCGGATGCGGTGGTTGCACTCGAAATCGCTTCTGATGACGCACTCAGCATTCAAACCCGGCGCGGTGACTGGATCGAGTGCGAGGTTCTGGGCAGCACTTACGTGACTTATTTTCTTGCCATTGTGAACCTGAAAGACCATGGCAGCGGGAGGGTCAGGCGGGCTGTAATCCTGCCGGACAGCATCGATGCCGAGAATTTCAGGAAGCTGCGGGTGTGGCTGCGCTGGAAGGCAGAGCGGCGGCCGGCCTGACTGTTTGTTGTGCCAAGGCGCGAGGAGTTTGTCAGACTTAGCCCCGACAAACTCCTGATGTAAAACCGCCCTCGGAAAAAATGCGAAAGTGTCGTCAAAAAAACCGTCGAAACGTCGCTCCTGCGTGCTGACCGAGGTGAAACGGCTGTGGAATTAAACATTATTCAGAAAAATGGGGCGGTTTTGCTTTTGGGAGTCTGTCGGACCCGCAAAGTCCGACAGGCTGCCAGCGGCGTTGACGTTTACGAAGCGAGGGCGCTAATCTCGCATCCTGCCGGCAGGTAAACAGGGAACAGATGGGAATATTGACGAAGGAGAGGGGAACGTCCAGCGGAAATGGTCTGTCAACCATTTCCGAAATGTTCAGTGGGATGCGGGCATTAGCGCTTTTTGGCCTGTTGCTGGGACAGCCTGTTTGCTGCCACGCTTACCCTGACCGGCCGTTGACTCTGGTAGTGCCGTTCCCGACGAGCGGATCAGCCGACATTTCAGGTAGCCCGCCCATCACCAAGCTGATCAAGATGATGCAGAGCTTGTCGACGCCGTCGCTGACCGATGTTCTCGCACAGGACCTCGCTCACACCCTGAGCGTCGGGCTCGGCCAGCCGGTCAATCTCAAGCGCCACCCCAGCGGCAAGACCATTGCCGGCGCACGTTATGCGGCGCAAGCGGCACCCGATGGCTACACCCTTCTGTTTGCCGGCAATCCGACGATCACGATTTTTCCATCGCTGTATCAGCGGCTGCCGTTCGACCCCATGCGCGATCTGATACCGGTAGCGAACATGGCGCGCATGCCGATTGCGCTGATCGCGGCGGGCGACAATCCCGCGAAAACCGTGCGCGATGTGATCGAGCGCGCGCAATTCATGCCGGGACAGATCAACTACGCTGTCGTCGGCGACGGTACGACCGCGCACCTGACGGGAGAGTCGTTCCGCGCCGCAAGCGGCATTGAAATCGTGCACGTCAGCTACAATGGCAGCCTTCCGGCGATCAACGCCGTCATTACCCGGAATATCGAGTTCGGCTTCGTGCCGTTGACTGCGGTGCTGCCGTATCTCAAGGGTGGCAAGGTCAGGATTATCAGCATCGCTTCGGCGGGGCGCCATCCGGCGGTGCCGGAGGTGCCGACCATCGCAGAGTCGGGGTTGGACGGATTCGAAGCGAGCGGCTGGTTTGGCGTGTTCGTGCCGGCGCGCACCTCGGGCGCGACCGTGTCGCTGCTCAATTACGAAATCAACAGGGCGCTGTCCGAAGAGTCGCTACAGCGCATGCTCAGCGGTATGGGGCTGCTTGCGGCGCCGGGCACGCCCGAGGAATTCCGCGCGCTGATCGAGAATGACCGCGAGCGCTGGGCGCACCTGCTCAAGACCCTACCGGTGCATTAGTCAACCCCGCCGCTTGCGCGTGGTCACGGTGTTGGCGAGCACGCCGATGCCTTCGATTTCGCATTCGACGCGGTCGCCGTGCTGCAGATACCACGTGCCGGGGCCCTTGTAGCCCATGCCGGTACCGGCAGGCGTTCCGCTCGAGATCAAATCGCCCGGCTGGAACCCCGCGTGCGAGTACCAGGCAATTTGCGCCGGGATACGGTGGATTTGGTTGGCGGTGGTGCCGTTCTGGCGCACTTCGCCGTTGACGCGCGTGACGATGCGCAGATTGTGCGGATCGGGGATCTCGTCCTTGGTGACGATCCATGGCCCGAGCGGCGCGGCGGTAGGGAAATTCTTGCCGATACAGATATTGCCTTCCTGACGTTCGGCGGACTGCACGTCACGGCAGGAGAGGTCGTTCATGATGGTGTAGCCGAACACATAATCGTACGCTGCCGCGGGCGCGACGTCGCTGCATTCGCGGCCGATCACGATCGCGAGTTCGTTTTCGTAGTCGAAGCTCTCGGTCCATGCCGGCTTGTGGATGCTTGCGCCGTTTGGCACGACGCAACTGGAGACTTTGATGAACCCGGCGACGCGGGTATAGGCCTGACCCGAGCCTTCGGCTGCGTGATCGGCGTAATTCTTGCCGACTGCCATGATCTTGCCCGGTATCAGTGGCGCTTCGAACGTGACCGCGTCGAGCGCGAATATCTGCGGTAGCTGCTCGCCGCGCGTGAGCGCGGCTTCGGCATCCGCGGCGGCAGCTTTGACCGCTGCGAGCGCGGAATCCCCCTTCTGGATGCATTCGAGCAGGGTCGCGGGCAGCTTGCGGCCGGCGAGCGCGCTCACATCCAATATGCGATTGCCTGACAGCAGCACTCCGAAATGGCCGGTGCGGGCACGCGGGGGACGGAAAGTCAGCAGTTTCATGGGATTTTCTCCTTACAATGCATCACAAAGAAAACAAATCTTCATCCGAGTGTG
>PLYS01000036.1 GCA_003153455.1 Betaproteobacteria bacterium
CTAGAACGCAGCCCGGATCCCGCTGCTGACCGCAAAGTCGTTGCCGCCGGCGCGTGCGAAGGTGGACGTGACAGTGAGTGTTGCGTTGATATTCCCGGCAATTCCAGCGCTGATGCCGGCGGCGACCCTGCCGTAGGTGCGGTCCTGCGCGGAGACCGGCGTCAGGATCGGGAGCAGCGGTGCGGTCACCAGCGTGGTCGTCGCGTTGCGAGCAGAGCCTGCGAAATCCTGCTCGGCAGTGAGGTTGATGAAGGGGCTGTACAACACCATTCCCGTGACGAATGGCAATCGCAATTGAAGCCCGGCGTTGCCGGTCAAGGCGTTGATCGTTTGCCCGTCGACCATCATGGTGAGCAGGATGTCGCCCGCCTCGGTGTAGCCTTGGATGACCGCGTGCATGTAGGTGAGGCCGGCGATCGGGCCGGCGCGCAAGCGGCCGACGTCGAACAGATAGCCGCCCCTCGCCGCCGCCGTGAAGGTGTCGGCATGGGTCGAGGCCGTGACGGCGTCGGTCACGCCCCAGCGGTCGAGTGAAAAGTCCTGGCGACCATAGGCGAGAAGGCCGTCGGCGAACCAATGGGCGTCGGTGAACGAACCGTAGCCCGCGAGCTGATAGGCGTTGATGCGGTTGTGGGCGTTCTGGACGCCGAGGTTGGCATCGGGCTGGGAGTAGCTGAATACGCCGCCGAATTTCCAGTTCTGATCGCGGCGATAGTCGACGCCGATCGTGCCGCCGAGGGCGGTGTAATTGTAGCTGGAGCCGAGGAACTGGGTGCCGCGGCTGCCGCTGCCGTAATCGACGTTGCCGTAGATCGACCAGCGCTTGCCCGGGTCGACCGGTCCCAGCGCCTTGGTCGGCCCAGCATAGGCCATTGCCATCGCGGTGCCCATGCCAAACGGGGAGAAGGTGCGCTCCGCGTCGAGGCGGCCGAGCACCGAGGTGGTGAACCCGGCGGTGATGCCGGTGGAGATGCTGCCTTGCGGCACCACGGTGGTCGGGGAATTGATCTGGTTCGCCATGAAGGTCGCAATCAACGCCATGGCGGCGGCGGTGGGATGCACCCCGTTGTTGTAGAAGCAGTTCGAAGGGCCGCCCAACGACAGTTGGCATTTGGGGTCGGCGTTGAATCCGTACTGGCCCGGATTGGTGGCGATGCGCTGTTGCAGGATTCCAAAGTTGAACAGGAAGATGCGCACGCCCGACTGGGAAAACGGCGCGAGCAATTGCTGGAGCTGCTGGTAATAGGTGTCGGCCCACAAGTCGCGCTGCGCGTCGGTGAACGCCAGGCCGCCCGCGCCGGTAGGGGGTATCGGGAAGTATTTCGTACTGCCGGTGCTGAGCCAGGCGATGTTGTTGGCGCCGGCCGCGATCATCTGCGAGACGCCGCCGGTGACGAAGCCGTTGACGACGTTGCCGCCGAAGACCGCTTTCTGTGCCGATGCGGTCGCGTCCGCCTGGATCGCACCGACGCTCGCGACGGCCGACAGATCGTTGCCGCCGATGGAGATCGCGATTAGGTCACTCTTGCTAAAGCGCGTGCCGCTGGCCTGGAGCTGCTGGAGTTCGTAGGCGAAGCCTGGCACGAATGTGCCAAGTTGAGGCGTGAGCGTACTGGTGTTGTCAGTCCGCGCGCCGCCGATCGCATAATTGGTCAGCCCTGACAGGCCATAGATCGCCTGCAGCGACTCGACGAAGTTCGTGCCGCCGGTAAACCGGCAGGACGCAGGATTGGTAATGCACTGGGCGGGTGTGCCTGCAAGGCGGAACGCGCCGCCGGGCGCGCCGCCGGTATCGGCATAGCTGTCGCCGAAGCCGTAAATCCTGGTGAACTGCGCCTGGGCCGGCGCGAGCGTCGCCGCGAGTGCCGCCACCAATGCTATGATCGCGATCCCGGCCGCCCTGAGCTCGGGGCACCGTCCCGGGTGAACTGGCCGGCACAGTCTCTCCCGGGCCGCGGGTTCGTTCGCCGTGCGCCCGGTGCCGCTCGCTTCGGATTTTGATGCGTATGCGAATTGAATAGTACGTTCCGCGCGATCTGACATGCCGAATCACCCCAGGTTCGACCGATCCATCGTCGGTCGGGGTTTCGGCGACCGAGGACAAGTAAGCACAAGTACGTAATCTCGCCGACCTTTGTGCAGTGCATGAGTCCGCAGTTGTGCAGGTTTTTGGACGCCGGGATGACGAACCCATCCACGCGCTGTGGCGGCCGGCGTCCAAAAAGCGCCAAGGCACGAAATCGCGGGAGGTGTGTGGCGGCGGTGCCGCGGGCGCTATGGGGATTTTGCCGCGGGTTCTGGCTTGCTGAGGTTGGATTGACGCGGTGGCCGCGGTCGGCTTGCGGCCAAGCCTGGTGGTATGCGTCGGTGTGAACGAACGATCTGCGGGCAGCGCGACAGGATTGGTCGCGGGAGCGCTGGTGAATCCGGCGTACCGATGCGAGCTCGATCGCTACCGGCGGTGAACCAGCAAGAATCGCAAGTGTCGGGACGGCCATCGATCAGCGGTGACGGCATCATGAGGTGTCGATCCTGATTTCTCCCGGAGGCGGCGAGGGCCGGTGCTTCGGCTCGCAGCCGCGCCCGAAGGTCTCGATGACGATCATGCGGCCGCCGCAGCACGGGCATGGGCGCGGCAGCACCCGGGGTTCGTCGATCGCTGCTTTGGGCGTCTCGGGTTCTTTTGGGCGCGCCGGCACGGCGAGCAGCTCGCGAGCGTGCGCGATGTTTGCGGCACGGTTGCCGCTGGCGAGCAGCCCATAGTGTCGGATGCGGTGGAAGCCCTTCGGCAGCAAGTGGATCAGGAACCGCCGGATGAACTCGTCGGTCGCCAGCGTCATGGTCTTGTAGCGGGCCGGCCCGTCGACCCGATAATCCTTGTACCTGAAGGTGACGCCGTTCTGGTCGGCCGACAGCAGCCGGCGATTGGAGATCGCGATGCGGTGGGTGTAGCGCGACAGATAGCGCAACACTTGGCGGGGCCCGGCGAACGGCTCCTTGGCGTAGACCACCCAATCGATCTGGCGCAGTGGCCTCAGATAGGCCTTGAATGCAGCCTTGTCGGCGAGCCGCGCATGATCGCCGAAGAACTGCAGGCGGCCGGCGTGGTGGGCCGCGACCAGCATCTGCAGAAACAGCCGGCGGAACAGCGCCGAGAGGACCTCCACGGTCAAAAAATAGCGGGGCCGGCACGCGATCCACCTTGATCCGTCCGGCGACAGGCCACCGCCCGGCACGACCATGTGCACATGCGGGTGATGCGTCAGGGCGGAACCCCACGTGTGCAGCACCGACATGAAGCCGATGCGAGCGCCGAGATGCTTTGGATCAGCCGCGATCGTGAGGGTGGTCTCGGCCGAGGCTCTGAACAGCAGGTCGTAGATCACCGCCTTGTTCTGATAGGCGATGTCGGCGATTGGTGCCGGCAGTGTGTACACCACATGAAAGTACGGCACCGGCAGCAGCTCGGCTTCGCGCTCGGCCAGCCACTCGCGTGCGGCAGCGCCCTGGCACTTGGGGCAGTGCCGGTTGCGGCAGCTATTGTAGGCGATGACGGTGTGAGCGCAGCTCTCGTTCTCGCAGCGCCCGACATGGCCGCCGAGCGCCGCCGTGCGGCAGCGTTCGATCGCACTCATCACCTTCATCTGGCCGAGACTGACATGGCCGGCATTGGCTCTGCGCCACGCCGCCCCGTGGTCGCGGAAGATATCCGCGACCTCCAGCTCTGGACGGGACATGGCCGCGGGCTGTTATGCCGGCGGCTGGTCCTTCTCGCCCGGGTCGGGCTTCTTGCCGGGCTTCCTGCGCGGCTGCGACAGCAGGTCGAGCGGGCTCTTGATGCTCGCGATCATGCCGGTGGCGACGCGGGTGTAGCGCGCGGTCGTGTCCAATTTGTCATGCCCCAGGAGCGCCTGGATGATCCTGATATCGGCGCCGCGCTCCAGCAGGTGGGTTGCGAAACTGTGGCGCAGCGTATGCAGGCTCACGCCTTTCCTGATCCCGGCCCCGTCGGCCGCCTCGTGGAACAGCCGGTTGAGCTGGCGGGTGGTCATCGGTCTGCCGGGCTTGCGCCCGGGAAACAGCCAGCGTTCTTGAAGGGGCGTCGTGTGTGCATCGAAGCCTCGGCGCGCCTTCCACCACTGCCGCAGCAGATCGATCATCTCCGGCGACAGCATGACATTGCGATCCTTGCGACCCTTCGATTGCTCGATACGGATGATGTTCTGCGCCCGGTCGATATGCTTGACCTTCAGCCGAACCACCTCGCCGGCACGCAGGCCGCACCCATAGCAAAGACTGAGCGCCACCCGGGCCTTGAGGCTCGTGGCGACGGCCAGCAGGCGACGCGTCTCGTCCGGACTCATCACCTGCGGAATCTTCTGCGGCTCCCGGATGTGATAAATCTCGGTCGCAAGATCCAGCCGCCGCAGCGTCACCCGCAACAAGAACCGCAGTCCGGTCATGATGCGGTTGCGATTGCAGATGCTCGTGCCTGTCTCGGAAAGATGCAGCTGGAACCGGCGGATGTCCTCCGCTGTCGCCGTGTCGGGCGACCGCTTGAGAAACGCGGCGAACTGCTTGCAGCTGCGGATGTGGCCTCGCTGCGTGCCCGCACCGAGCTTGCGCGCGTTCATGTCCTCGATCATGCGTTGACGCAACGGGCTGACCGTATCCATACTCATAGGTAACTCCTGTCTTGGATGAGGTTGACGACACCTCGATCTTCAAGACAGGATGACCCGCACGCTACCGACGAACGCTCCTCGGGTTGAGCCGTACTGGTGCGCACCGCGCCCGCCTCCGCGGGCTATCGCGCAGCGATTTAGTGCTGTGGCCCGGACCGGCTGTTCGCCGCAACGCATCATCATGCCTGCAATTGAAGTAGAAGCGGA
>PLYS01000318.1 GCA_003153455.1 Betaproteobacteria bacterium
CGAAGCGGTGCAATGGTACGGACTGCTCGCTCCGGCCGGCACGCCGCGGGAGATCATCGACAAGCTGCACAAGGAAACGATTGCGATTTTGCGCTCACCGGAAAGCGCGAAACGTCTTGCCGGCGACGGAGCCGAGGTGGTCGCCAGCTCGCCGGACGAGTTCGCCGCTTTCATCCGGGCGGAAACCGTGAAGTGGGCGAAGGTGGCGAAAGCCGCCGGAATCCAGCCGGAATGATTTGCATTAGCGTGAGGCGAGACCAGCTAAATCCAGCATTTGAACCGCCAAGGACGCTAAGGGACGCCAAGGAAATCGATCCCAAAGTAAACCTGGATGCAATCACCAGATTGGTGATCCTGCTGATAAGGCTTGTACTTTGTTTTCCTTCGCGTCCCTTGGCGTCCTTCGCGGTGAAAAGCGTTTTCTAGGTTAATTCTCATCGTTTCGTTGCGGAGCATTGCGCGCTGCAAGTGATTTTGCATTGACAGTACTTCCGCGCATTGGCTAGACTCCCTGTTGCATTTCACCCCTGCCGTATTTTCCCCAAGGAACGAGAGGAGTCGCAACGCCATGGCCGCACGCAAACTGAAAATCATCAACACCACCGAGAAAAAGCACCGCAAGCTCACGCGTAAGGATATTCACGCCGCCGCCAAACGCCTCAAGAATTGGGGCCGGTGGGGCAAGCAGGACGAAATTGGCACGCTCAATTTCGTGACGCCTGATAACATCGTCGAAGCCGCGAGCCTCGTGCGCAAGGGCAAGGTGATTTCGCTTGCGCTCAACTACGATCAGCAGGGCCCGCAGGGCGCCAAGACCAAATATCCGGCGCTCGGCCGCTTCAATCCGATCCACCTGATGACGCGCACCGGCACCGATGCCTTTTCGGGCGTGCTCGATCACCGCAAGATCCGCGGCACCGACGACATCATCATCATGCCGCTGCAGTGCGGCACGCAGTGGGACGGCCTCGGCCACATCATGTATTACGACTTCATGTGGAATGGCTACGACTGCCGCAACGTGACCAGCGCCGGCGCGCAGAAGGGCGGCATCGAGAAGACCAAGGAAAAAGATGATCGGCCGCGGCGTGCTGCTCGACGTGGCGCGCGCGCTCGGCAAGAAATGGCTGCCCGACGGATTCGCGGTGACCAACGAGATTCTCGATTACACGGCCGGGAAGCTCGGCGTCGAAGTGAGGCGCGGCGATTTCCTGCTCGTGCGCACCGGCCAAGTCGAGCGTAAGTTCGCCGACAAGAACTGGGACGGCTACTCGGGCGGCGACGCGCCGGGGCTGGCATTCGAGACCCTCGACTGGCTGCACAAGAAGGAAGTCGCGGCAATTGTCACGGACACCTGGGGCGCTGAAGTGCGGCCGAACCAGTTCGAGGACACCAACCAGCCGTGGCACTGGATCGCGATCCCGATCATGGGACTCACGGTCGGAGAGATCTTCGATCTCAGCGCGCTCGCGAAAGACTGTGCACAGGACAAGCGCTACGAGTTCATGTTCGTCGCTCCCGCATTGCCGATCACCGGCGGGGTCGGCTCGCCCGTCAATCCGTATGCGGTGAAATGAAGAAGTGAAAGGTGAACGGGTGAACGGGTGAACACCCCCTCCCTAGCCCTCCCCCTTGCGGAAGGGGGAGGGAACCCTTCACTCCTTCACTCCTTCACTCGTTCACCCGTTCACTATTGAGCAACCGTGTCCACTCAATTATTGTTCCTGTCCGAAGCCGATACCGAGCAGATCCTGAAGTGGCCGGATGTTATCGCGTGCCTGGCTTCCGCCTATCGCTCTCCGGACGATCCTGGAGCGGCACCGCCGCGAGTGGTCGCGCGCAAGGGCAGCGCATGGTTGCGGGTATTGGCCGCGATGTCTTCTTCGGGCCGCTACATGGGCGTAAAGATTATCGGCCGCGCGCGAACGCCGCGGTCGAGCTACCTGATTCCACTGTGGGATCAGGAGACCGCCGAGCTGGTATGTCTGCTCGACGGCAAACATATCACCGCGCTGCGAACGGCGGGGACGACCGCGGTCGCGATTGACCGCTTGATGCCCAAAGAGGGCATACACGTGGCCGTATTGGGCGCGGGGCAGGAAGCCAGGGCCCACGTCAGCGCGCTTGCGACGGTGCGGCAGATCGAGTCGCTGACGGTTTTCAGCCCCACTCCGAAAAGCCGCGACGACTTTGCCGGGAAATTTGCGCAGGAACTGAAAATCGATTGTCGCGCCGTAAATTCCGCACGCGCCGCTATTTCGCAAGCGAGCCTCATCATCGCTGCCGCCCGGTCGCGCGACGAAACCCCGATACTGGAAGGCGCGTGGCTGCGGCCCGGGACGATGGTGGTCTCGATCGGCTCCACGTTGCCCGAGCAGTTTGAGGTCGATCCGGAAGTTATCCGCCGGGCCGAGCTGATCGTCGCCGACGTGCCGGACGAAGTCATGCATGAGACGGGCGACATGCTGGCGGCCCGTCAAGCGGGTGTGGATTTCGAATCCAAGATAGTATCGTTGGCGGATTTGGTGCAAGGCCGCAGCGCGGGCCGTCAGCATGCCGGCAATATCATGCTGTACAAGTCGGTTGGCTCCGCATTGCAGGATATCGCGGTTTCTGAAATGTGTTTCGAAAAAGCACGGCAGCGCGGGTTGGGGACACGTCTGCCGGTCGGTCTGTCGGTCAAGGGGAAATAATAAACCGGAGAAATCCTGATCAATTCCGCCGACCGCTCGCGGCCCCTGACTTGCATGGTGTATCGTATGGTTCTTCCGTGGCGGCGCTGATCGAATGCTGAAGCTGTGGGGCGGCTGAACTTATCCGCAGTCATTTGTGGTTACTTCGGTTTTGGATGATTTTGAATTTGTCTAACTATGATCGGGAGCATTCACTATGGTTCGTTACCAGAAAAATGAAGCACGGGCATGGGCGCGGGAAAACATGCGCGGGGTCGCCAACGTGGTGATTCCGTCGTTTTCGCGCGATCTCAAGAAGCTGAACGAGAAGGGGATACGTTTCGACATCCGCAAGGAAATCGAATACGGATTCTGGGGCACGCTGCTGGTGTCGGAAGTCGCGATCACCGTTCCCGAATACGTGCAGTTCACGCAGTGGGCGCACGACGAAGCGGGCGGCAAGCTGGCGCTGATCCACCACGCCGCATTCAATACGCTGGAGGAGAACATCGAAGCGGTGCAGGCTGCCGAGAAAGCGGGCGCGGATCTGGCGCTGCTGTCGTACCCCGCCAATTTCTACGCCACCACCAGCAAGCAGATTTACGATTACACCAAGGCGTTCTGCGACGCGACGCGGCTGGGCGTGATCATTTTCCCCGTGCCACTGTGGGGCTTCGAACGCGTGCATCCGGCCGGCATGGATCCGGAGCTCGTCAAGCAGATGATCAGGGACATTCCCAACATCGTCGCGATCAAGGCCGAATCCGGAATGCCGACCGTGGCGGGCTTTGTCCAGGCCTGGAAGAACCATTCGCGCGACGTCGTCGTGACTTTCCCGGTCGAAGCGGA
>PLYS01000502.1 GCA_003153455.1 Betaproteobacteria bacterium
TTCTGGTCATGGACGTGTCCCTCGTCGCCCTGCAACGGCGCGTCGCCCGGAATATGGCAATTCTGGCAGCGCGGGTGCTGCAACACCGAGCGCACGACTTCGAATGCACGGAGTGCGCCGTCCGACGGTGGCGACGGTTGCGCGATCACGTCGTTAATGAACCATGCTCCGAAGCCGAGCGTCGCGGCGAGAACCGCGCGTATGGAGATGGCCACAGTGCTCGGGCACGTCGGTTTCATAGAATCCTCATGGGTAGCCAAAGGCAGTCCAGTTCGCAAGAACACTTTCCTGAATTTCCAGCGGCCAAACGAAGATGCAATCGTCAGGCGTCTTCATCTGCATAATCATTATTGCCGTTCCTCCCAAGGTGATCTGTTCGCCAGCACACATACCAGAGCGTATTGAATCTCCTATCAGCCGGTTGCCTCCGTCGTCAAACAACCACGTGAGCAGGCTCGGTTTCCTGGCGTTGCCCGGTTAGACTTTTCGCGTGAGGCCAAGGCCCGCAGCCCGATGCCAACTCACGGCTTCAACCCCAGCCGCTCCATCGTCGCCTTCTCCGCCATGAACGTCTCGCGAGCGTACTTGGTGTATTCCTCGGTCGAGAGGTACCAGCGTTCCTGATCGAGGCGTTCGATGGTCTTGATGTAACTTGGGTCGTCGATGGCTTTCCTGAACGCGTCGTGCAGGATTTTCACGATTTTCGGGTCCATGCCCTTCGGGCCGGCGAGGCCATAGGGCGAGTTCGAGACGATGCCGTAGCCAAGTTCCTTCAGCGTGGGCACGGTCGGCCAGCGCTTGGTACGCTCGGCGCCCCATGAAGTCAACATGCGCAACTTGCCGGCGTCGATCAGTTCGCCCCAGCCGGTCGAGTCGGCCGAAGCGGTGACATGTCCGCCGAGCAGGGCGACGGTGGCGTCGGCGTTGCCCTTGAATGGCACGTGCAACCATTGCAGGCCTTCGCGCACCGCGATGGCCTCCATGGTGATGTGCAGGCTGGTGCCGGTGCCGGGCGTTGAGTAGCTCACCTTGCCAGGGTTGTCCTTGGCGTAGGCGATGAACTCCTGCCACGTCTTCCATGGCGAATCGGCGCGCACCACGACGCCGAAGGTATAGCCGGTGATGCCGATAATGTAGGTGAAATCCGCGATCGGATCGTAGTTCACCTTCTGGATGTACGGCATGCGGAACACGCCGATTGGGATTTGCGAGAGGGTGTAGCCGTCGGGTCTGGCGGAGCTTGCCATGACACCGGGGCCGAGCGTGCCGCTGGCCCCCGGCTTGTTCTCGATCACCACGCGCTGGCCGAGGTGCTTCGCCACCGCCTCGCCAAGCGCGCGCATGGCGACATCGGTACCGCCGCCCGCGGGCCACGGGCAAATGAGCGTGACGGGCCGCTCCGGAAAGTTTTGCGCGTATGCGGCGCCGCAAATCAGGGACAGTGCGCACGCGGCGGCGCGCAGTACGGGATGGATGATGGGGCGGATGGTTGCCTCCTTATAGCACTGTTCTTCCAATGTGCAGCAATCTCCGTCAGTTAAGCTTCGCGCCGGAGCGCTTGACGACGTCGGCCCATTTTGCGATTTCTTTCTTGACGAACGCATCGAACTGCTCGGGCGTGCCGCCCACCAGCTCGTAGCCGATTGCAGCGTACTTTTCCTTCAGCGCCGGCGATGCGAGCGCTTTGTTGATCTCGGCGTTGAGCCGCGCAACGATCGACTTCGGCACGCCGACCGGCACGACCACTCCGCCCCAGACGGTAACTTCGAAGCCGGGAACCGCCTCCGAAATCGCCGGCAGCTCCGGGATAGCGGGCGAGCGCTTCAGGCTGGTCACGCCGAGCCCGCGTATCCTGCCCGCCTTGACGTGCGGCAGCATCGGTCCTATGTTGTTGAACATCAGAGGCAGCCGTCCCCCGATCGTGTCGGTGATCCCCTGCTCCGGAGTCTTGTACGGCACGTGCACCATCTGCGTGCCGGTCATGAGTTTCAGCAATTCACCGCTGAGGTGCGAGCTGGTGCCGCTGCCGCTGGAGCCAAATGATAACTTGCCGGGATTGTTCTTCGCATAATCGATCAGCTCCTTCATCGAATTGACCGGAAGCGACAGCGTCACCGCCAGCAGGCCGGGGTTGAAATACGTCTGCACCACTTTCAGCAAGTCCTGGTCCGGATCGTACGGCAGCTTGGCCAGCACGCTAGGGTTAATAGCAAACGTTGATATACCACCAAAGCCGATGGTGTAGCCGTCGGGGGCCGCGCTCACAATCATCTCCGTGCCAATGCTCCCGGACGCCCCCGGCCGGTTGTCGACCACGATCTGCTGCCCCATCTGTTTGCTGAGCTCTGTCACAAACAAGCGTGCGGTCATGTCGGGACCGCTGCCGGCGCCGTAAGGCACGATAAACCGGATCGGGCGCGCCGGGTACTCCGCGGCGATGGCAGTTGTCATGGTCAATGCTGCCCAAACGACAACGAGCAGGGTGAATGCGCAGACCGCCCGATCCTTGTTCGGCGCATATGCGCCTGATTTCTTGAGCACGAGCGGCGCTGCGCGCGCACCCGCGCCAAGCGCAACCAGAAGCTTGCGGCAATTGTTCATTCCCCCCCTGCAATCTGCGCGACTATTATGCTCGCTTATCCGTAGATGTATTTAGGCGGGGCTGATCGCGATGCTTGAAGATTGGTCAACTCTTCGGTTTGCCGACACCGCCGCGAGGTTGCACCGGGGCAACCTGATGCACCGACTTAGCGCGGCGCGGGCTTTGACAAGTAATCCTTCGACTGCACCTCGCTCCTGAGGGGCGTGACCTTGTCGGGATCGAAGCGAATCATCAGGTAGTTGATGTGATCGTCAATCTTCGTGAACCAGTGGCCCGTGCCCGCCGGAATGACCACGACGTCTCCAGCCTTGATCTGATGCGCCACGCCGTTGCGAATATCCGATCCGTTGTTCCCCGGCCCGTTGAACTCGACAACGGTCCGCTGCGTCGCTGGACGCCGCTGCCTGTTGACGATATCCGGACCCAGGACGAGCGTGGCCGAGCCGGAGATGATGTGATAAACCTCGCTGACCTGGTCATGTTCGGCGACCGAGTCCGCGCTGCGCTTGTCCAGCTTCCCGCGGTAGACCATGCCGATGCCGACATGAGCCTTTCCGATCTCGATTTCTCTCACCTGCTGATCCGTAAGCCGCTCCGCCATGGCTTTCTTGGTATAGGCCTCAAGCTCAGAGAGCGGGATGACTGTGCCCGGACACATGTGGCAGGTCGGCTGCGGATCGGTGGGATTGATTTTCCCTTGTGCCATCAGCGCAGCAGGGAAACACGCGGCCGCGACAAGTCCCAACAGAAAGTTCTTCATATGCACCTCGTCATTGATTTTGTGATCGATTTCGAGGCCAGATCACGTCCTGACTGGCTTTCATGACAGGCCCCACCTTTACGATGGAAAACTCTTCACGATAGGATAGGAAATTCAACAGCACAAGCAAAAGTATCTTCGACCTCTGCACCCCTGTCAAATGCCATTGATAGTCGCTTACCGACCCGGACATTCAGATTCAATCAGCTGGAAGCTTTTTCTGCAGCATTCCTCTCTGGCATCGCTTTTTTCCCGACCTCGCACCATGCGATGGCCCCACGCCTCTCAGGATTCGCGCCATCTTGACCTAACCGGCATTGCAATCGGCCGAGCGCAGGCGCAACATGCTCTCAACGCAATGCTCGGCAGCGCTAAATCAGCGCCAGACCGTCGCCATCGGCCAGACGCGCGAAAAGAGGCCGGATTGAATTTCCTATTTATTCACAGGGAGGAGACCATGAAGATTCGTTTGATTGCCGCGCAGGCAGCAGCAGCGCTCCTGCTGGCGCTCGGAACCGGAGCGCAGGCGGCCGAGATCAAGGTCCTGAGCTCCAACGCCGTCAAATCGGTGCTGGAAGAACTTGCGCCACAGTTCGAGAAGGCGACGAAGAACAAGATCGTATTCACGTTCGACACCGCCGCCGCGCTGAAGGGACAGATCGAGAAGGGCGCCGCTTTCGACCTCGCGGTCCTGACCGACGGGGCGATCGACGACCTCATCAAACAGGGCAAGATTTCAGGCGCGACGCGCACCGCGCTCGCGCGCTCCGGCGCGGGAGTCGCCGTCAAGAAAGGCGCGCCTAAGCCCGACATCAGCACGACCGAGGCGTTCAAACGCACGCTGCTCGCGGCTAAGTCCATCGGCTTCGTCGAGCAGGGCGCGACCGGCATTTATCTGAAGAGTCTGTTGCAGCGCCTTGGCATCGCGGATGAATTGAAGCCCAAGCTCAAGATGCTGGTGGGCGTCGGCGCCGGCGAGGCGGTCGCCAAGGGCGAAGTCGAGATCGGGATGACGCAGATCGCCGAGATCCTCCCGTACGCGGGCGCGGAATTGGTCGGTCCGCTGCCGGCGGAGATCCAGGTTTATACCGACTTTGCGGTCGGGGTCGGTGCGAACGCCAAGGACCCGGAGGGCGCCAGGGCGCTGATCAAGTTCCTGGCCACGCCAGCGGCCGTTTCCGTCATCAAGGCCAAGGGACTGGCCCCGCGGTAGGCGCCAAGTCGGCTGCCCGGTTTCGTCAACCACGGCATACTGACGTGTCATTGCCACGGCAATAGGGTCGTGTTCTCGGCGACCGGCCATCAGTACGCATCCAAGAACAGCACGAGAATCGAGAAACCAGGGAGACGAGCCATGCGTTCTGTGCTTTGGACAACGGTCATCGCGACAGCGCTGCTGGCGCCGGCTCACGCCGTCCTCGCGCAGGCGTTCCCGGGCAAGATGGTGCGCTTGGTCATCCCGTTTCCGGTGGGTGGCAGCAGCGACGCCAACGCGCGCATCATCATCCCATTTCTTTCCGAGCGCTGGAAACAGCAGGTGATAGTGGAGTCGCGTCCAGGCGCGGCCACCATCGTCGGGACGGATTACGTGGCAAAGAGCCCACCCGACGGCCACACACTTCTGCTGAATTCCACGCAATATCCGCAAAGCCCCGCCCTGTTCGCGAAGCTGCCGTACGATCCTTACACCGATCTCGTGCCGGTCACGCTCGTAACCCTCTCGCCGCAGGCGATCGTGGCGCACCCGTCGCTGCCCGCGAGGAACGTGAAAGAGCTGATCGCGCTTGCCCGGGCCCGTCCGGGCGAACTCAACATGGGCAACGCCGGAAATATGCTTCCCACGCTTCTCTTTACCATGCTCGCCAACGTGAAGATCGAAAACGTGCCGTACAAGGGCGCGGGTCCGCTCATGATCGATGCAATGGGTGGGCACGTGCCGCTGGCGATCGGCGCGGTGAGCTCGGTGCAGGCAGCCGTGCGCTCCGGCCGCGTGCGAATGCTTGGGGTCTCCTCACCCTCGGCCGCGTTCCCCGATGCGCCCGTCATCGCCAAAGACGTGCCCGGCTTCGACGCCGACACGTGGTTCGGCTTGTTCGCGCCCCGCGGCACGCCCAAGGATCTCGTCATGCGGATACGTGACGACGTCGCGGCCGTGCTGCAGCTCCCGGTCGTCAAACAGAGGCTGCGCGATATCGGCGGCGAGCCGGGCGGCCAGAGCCCGGATGAATTCGCCACGCGCGTCCGCAACGAGATTGCGAAGTGGCTAAGAGTGGCCACTGCAGCCGGCATCAAGCCGCAGTAAACACGGCGAACCTTTGAAATCGTAGTCGGGAGGCTTTCCCAATCGACCACTGCGAATTATTACTCCAGTGCCTCAGGGTGGCGGTGTCGACATCCGAAGCCGCGCCATCGGGCAGAAGCTCTCGGAAACAAGTTGAAACCGCCGATGAACGCAGATAAGATCAAAAGTCTTCTATGCTTGGCGTTTTGAAGACTGTCACACTGATCGTTGTCATCGCCTGGACATCAGCGGCCGGGGCGCAAGGCTATCCAGCCAAGCCCATCAGAATCCTCATCGGATTTCCGGCCGGGAGCACGGTGGATATACTTGCCCGGCCGATCGCGCTGCGCATGACCGAGTTCCTCGGCCAGCAAGTCGTCGTCGATAATCGGGCCGGTGCGACGGGCATCATTGCCAACGAGCTCGTCGTGAAAGCGCCAGCCGACGGCTATACGCTGCTCGCCACGCCGGGCTCATCGCTGACCACGAGCCCGCACATGCATGCGCATATGACGTTCGACGTGCTGCGGGATCTTGCGCCGGTCGCACAGATCGGTGCGTTCTCGTTTGTCTTGTTCGTCCATCCCAACGTGCCCGCGAAGAGCGTGAAGGAGCTGATCGACCTCGCCCGCGCGCGGCCGGGTGTTCTCACTTTCGGATCCCCGGGCAGCGGCAGCGGCCTGCACCTCGCAGGCGAGCTCTTCAAGAGCATGGCCAGGGTCGATATCGTGCACGTTCCGTACAAGGGCGGACCGCCTGCCGTGACCGATATGCTGGGCGGGCGCATCGACATGATGTTCTACACGCTGGCCGTCGTGCAGCAGCACATCAAGTCGGGCAGATTGCGGGCGATCGCGATGACGGGCTTGACGCGCGACCCCCTCATGCCGCAAATCCCCACGGTGACTGAAGCGGGGTTGCCAGGATACGAGATTAGCGGTTGGCATGGATTCCTCGCGCCTGGCGCCACGCCCAAGGACATCATCGACACGCTCAATGCGACGGTCGTCAGCATCCTCGGGACGCCGGCGATCAAAGAGTTCTGGGCGAGCCAGGGAATGGGATTCGCGAGCAGTAATACACCAGAGCAGTTCGCAGCGCGCTTTCGAGCCGACTATGAGAAATACGGCCGGCTGATCAAGTCTGCCGGCATAAAACCCGAGTAACTAGGAATTTGTCGGACTTGACCCCGACAAATTCCTAATGGTCAGCCGGTTTTGCCATTAGAAAACGGTCGGACTCTTAAGTCCGACCGTTTTCTAGTATGTCGAATCCCGCGTTGCGATCCAGCAGGTAAATCAGCCCGCGTCGATCGACGTACACGTCGTTGCTCTGCGGTAATGCGTTTCCGCCGACCGGCTCAGGTATGAAATGACCGACTTCCCGCGGGGCGGACGGATCAGCCAGGTCGATGATGCGCAGCCCGCCGCTGAACCATGTCGCGTAGATAAGCGCGCCATCCGCGTGTTCGTGGAATTGGTGCGCGCCGAAACGGCCGCGCGGCGTGCGGCTCCAAGGCGAATCGAGCTCGCTCACCTGGAACAGTGATAGCGGTTTGATGTTCCCGACATCGGTCACATCGAAGACCGAAATGCAGGCGTGCATGCGGCCCCGGCGTTCCTCGCTCACTTCGGCGTTATAGTAGCGCTCCTCCTCGTCGATCGTAACGGCGATGTGGCGCCCGTCGATGGGCGCGGGCAAGGGCATGAACGTGTGCGTCGGATCCTTGAACGGCGGATGGTAGTTATAGCCTCCGATCGTGCGCGGCCGGGTGATATCGGACACGTCGATCACGCGCATGCCGGCTTGCCACACTCCGGCCCACATCCGGTCGCCTCGCCGCAGCGCGTGATGCAAGCGATAGCTGCGTTCGTGCCACGTGGGTGTTTCCCCGCCGGCGATATGCTGACCTGGCAGCCACCAGCGCGAGACTTCTGCGGGATGGCGTGGATCGCGGATATCGTATATCACCAGAATGTTGCCGAGATAACCCTCCATCTCGGTCGAGATGTAGGCGTAATTCCCGTCCATGTCGAAGCGGTGCACGCCCACGCCGCCGGTTTTCTGGTAGGCGAGCAAGCGCGGCGCGGCACGGTCGGAAATATCGTAGATCTTGAATCCACCGTTGGCGTAACCGCTCTGATGCGTTTTCAGGAGCAGTGGGAGTTCGCCCTTCTTCAGCTTGAGCGCCTGTTCCAGCTCGCCATCGGTTGGCTCTCGTCCCGACGACCACTGCAACCGCGCGCGCACGTGGTGCAAATCTTCCGCCCGGCGTCCCATGCCGGTACTGTTCTGCTCCACGTTGACGATCATGAGGTCGCCGGCCACGCGTACCTTGTGGCTGTGAGAATCGGGATGGTCCTGCTTCAGCGTGCAGACCACCTTGGGATGTTTCGGATCCGCGACGTCGAGTATGGTGGTGTCATGCCCATTCTTGCCGCCGACGTGTCCGACGTAGGCATAGTTGCCCTCAACGCAGACCTGTCCGCCGCCGGGCAAGTCGAGATGCGCGAGCCGCGTCACGTTGCGCGCGAGTGGCGTGTCATTTTTAGTGTTCATGCTTCCCTCTTCGGCGAGCTAGATTATGCGCCTGGCAGCCCGCGCCAGAGCAATCTCGGATGCCTCCACCCCGGCCGCGCGCGCGTCAACCATCTTCTGCCATTTGGCGTTTTCACGCCGACGCGCGGCGATCATCCGCCTGACTTCCTTCTCGGCGGGGCCGCCCAGACCGCTGCGCGCGCGCACGAAACTTGCGGGGTCCAGCGCATTGCGGATGCATTCTTCCAGATTCTCTGGATGACGCGCGCGGTCTTGTCCTGCCCGCTGCCCGGCGTGGAACCGACGACGAGTTCGACGTTACGGTCCGGACGCCAGGTGGACTGCGCGCCGGCTGGCACTACGGCCAGAGTCGCCCCGGCAACCGTGAGGAACAGAGTGGCAAGTCTGTTCAATGCACTGTGGTGTTTTTCCATACCTTCCTCCGGGCTTTTTTGACCTCCAGGATCGGCGGCTAACGCGGGAATTTATAGCCGATATTACGTCGCGCTCAGCATGCGCTCAAGTCAGGGGTCCGCGGCAAATCGTTATAGGGGTATTGCGGCCAAGTGGACGAATTGACGGTTCGGATGCTTTCCGGACTGACCCGCGGACATTGGGACATTTTGACTCCCTTCCACTAATAATGAGGACGCTCACATTCTAATGTACGAGATCAGGTGGCGCACCTGGTCGGCGCTGAGGCCTGCGAGCGAACCGGTAGCGGCCGCCGCGTCGGCTTGAACAATGAATGGTTCATCATGAGTTATCCTCCCGTTGATTGAAGCTTCCCCCGCTTATCGAGCTGAGCGCAAAAACATTATCGCCGATTTGCCCGGCGATTTTGTGTTTCAGATTACGCGGGAAGAATTCGACGCTCTAAGATCACAAAATGCGACCTTAAAGACTGGGCGGCATATGAAGTATTTGCCGTTTGCCTTCACGGAGCATGGCGCGATCATTTCACCGCGCGCAACATCAGGGGCCTCACCGCAGGCTTTCGGCAAAGCCCGGCAATTTGACGAGCCTCCGCCAGTTGTCGATTTCCCTCGCAAGCAGCACGCCGAACTGCTGCGGCGTCGCCGACGGCGTTGCATCGGCGCCGTCCTTGGCGAACGCCGCCTGCACTTCCGGCGTGTTCAGCGATTGCGCGATTTCGCGATGCAGCGCGGCGATGATCGCGGGCGGCGTTGCCGCGGGCGCGAAGATCCCGTACCAGTTGACGAGATCGAAGCCCGGCACGCCCGCCTCCGAGATCGTCGGCACTTCGGGAAATGCGCGGGCGCGCTTCAAGCTCGTCACGCCGAGCGCCTTGAGCTTGCCGCTTCTCACGTGCGGCATGCCCGAGATGGTGGCGGTGAAACCCATTTGCACCTGGCCGCCGATCATGTCGGCAAGCACCAGCCCGCCGCCCTTGTACGGCACGTGCACGATCTTCACGCCGGCCAGCGAGCAGAACAGCTCGCCCGCGAGATGGCCCGCGCCGCCGATGCCGGATGAGCCGTAGCTCAGCGCGTCGGGCCTCGCCTTCGCGTACGCGATCAGCTCCGTCACCGTGTTGACCGGCAGCGACGCCGTGACCATCAGCATGTAGGCGACCGTCGTCAGCTGCGTGATCGGCGCATACGCCTTGCGCACATCGAACCGCACCTTGTTCTGCACCCCGGCGCTCGCGATCAGACTGCCGGAGGTGACGAGCAACGTGTAGCCGTCAGGCACAGCCTGCGCCGCCACCTCCATCGCGATAAGCCCGCTCGCGCCGGGACGGTTATCGACCACCACCGAGCGGCCCCACCGCTCGCTGAGCTTCTGGCCCACCGCGCGCGCCGTGATGTCGATACCGCCGCCGGGCGCGTTACCCACCAGCAGTCGGATCGGCTTCACCGGGTAGCCGCCGGGCCGGCCCGGTTCCGGCTGGGCGAATGCCGCGGCGGACAGGCACGCGATCAGCACGGGCACGGCCCGCGCCAATCTGCCGAGGTAAACGTTCCGCACCTCCGATCCTTCGCTCGCTGTTCTCAACAGATGCCGTCGAAAAACGCCACCATGTCCGGCAGCGTTTCGACTTCATGTACGCGCTTCGTCAATGCCGTGATCTGCTCCGCGTTGAGCGGACGCACGCCGCGGCGAAAACACTCGTCAAACTTCTCATCGATCTCGGCTTGCGTGAACGGGTCGTCCGCGCCGCCGCGGACATCCTGCACCCGGCAGGAAATCTCGCCGTGGGTCGTGGTACGCATGCGCACTACGACCGGGCCGCGGTTACCGGTCTCATCCGGATCGACTTTCAGCGACACCTTCGGGATATGGACGGCGATCGCGGGATCGCGCGCCGCGTCCGGCTGGATTTCGCCGAGCCCCAGCTTCCTGCGCACCAGCAGGCAGGCGATGGTATAGCGCAGGTTGAACTGCGCGGCCACCTGCGGGTCGTGGCTCGGATCGTACTTGCCACCGACGATGCGGTCGATATACGGGGTCACGGTGACCTCGACCGACAACACGTCGTCGGGCTTGAGATCGTACTGGCGGATGAGCTTGAGCACGGCTTCGATCGTCGTGTGGTTGCAGCCGCAGCTTGGATATTTCTTGATGCTGACATTGACGCCGTCGAAGCGGCGGCCCAGCTCGTCCAGCAGCCGGCCTGGATCGCCGTCTTGGTACAGCTGGTAGAAGCCGAACTTGCCCTCGATCACTTCGCTCGGCGCAGTGATGCCGCGCTGCGCAAGCAGCGCGGCGTAAACGCCGGAGCGCGCGGCGAACGCCGACAATATGCGTTTGCACAGCGACGGCTGGATGTTCGCCTGCTGGGTGCCCGCCGCCTGGAAGAAAGCGATCCCCAGCGCATGCCGCGTGGATTCGGCGTCGAGACCGAGCAATCTCGCGGCGGCCGCCGCGGCGCCGAACACACCCAGCGTGGCCGTATAGTGGAATCCCCGGTTCGGGCGTTTGGCCGCCACCCCCAGCCGGTACACGAGGTCGGAGCCGATCACCAGCGCAGTCAGAAAATCCCGGCCCGATGCGTGCTGCTTCTGCGCGATGGCGAGCGCCGCTGGGAGCACCGCGATATTGATGTGCACCGCCGCGCCGCGGCCGATCGAGTCGTAATCAAGCGCCGAGGCCGACATGCCGTTGATAAACGCAGCCGACGCGGCGGGCAGACGGCCACCATAGACCCAGGCCGTGCTGTCCGCGCGCCCGCCTTCATCCACCTGCAGCGCGTGCGCTTCGCGGCAGCCGGGCGCGTCCGAGCCGACCCACGACACGGCGAGCGTATCGAGCATGAACAGCTTCGCGGCGTCGCGCGCCGCCTGCGGAATGGCCTCAAAGCGCGTGGTGGCCGCGTGGCGCGCCAGCTGTGCCGACAGCGTCACGGCGGACTGCCGCTCACCACCGACTGCCGATAGTTCGTTCATGCTTTGCTCTCCCGTTTCATCATGGGTGCCGGCGAAAACAGCACCGTCCACGCCGCGCGCCTAATCGACGCGGATGCCCACATCCTTGATTAGCTTGCCGGTGATGGCCGCGTCGGATTTCATCGTGGCCGCCAATTCTGCCGGCGAGCCGGCGACGGCTTCTGCTCCGGAATCGAGCAACCGCTGCTTCACGTCCGCGCGGTTGAGGATACGCACGATCTCCTGGTTCAACCGGTTGATGATAGTCCCCGGAGTCCGGGCCGGCGCGAAGATGGCGAGAGTCGCTCCGGTCTCGTATCCGGGCAGGCCTGCATCCGCCGCCGAAGGCAACCCGGGAAACAGCGCGGACGGCCGCGCGCTGGCCACCGCCAGGGCCCTGAGCTTGCCGGACTGGCTGAACGCGGACGCTGACCCCGCGTTGGGAAAACTCACCCGCGATTCGCCGGAAATCAACGCGAGCATGGCGGGTCCGCCGCCCTTGTAGGGGATGTGCAGGATATTCACCCCCGCCACCGACTTGAACAATTCCCCCGCGAGATGGGATGACGATCCGGCCTGGCCCGACGAATAATTGAGTTCTCCCGGCCGGGCCTTGGCCCACGCGATCAACTCCCTGACCGACTTCACCGGCAGCGCCGGATGCACGGCGATGATGTTGGGCAAAGTCACCGCCAGGGTGATCGGCGCAAAATCCCTGACCGGGTCCCACGGCACGCTGGACCGCAGGTACTGCAGCAGCCAAAGGCTGCCGCTGGCCAGCAGCAGGGTATAACCGTCCGGCGCTGCCTTGGCCACCATTTCCATGGACGTCAGCCCGCCCCGATTGTCTACGATCACCGGCTGACCGAGGCTTTCCGCAAGCCCCGGCGCAATGAAGCGCGCGGTCAAGTCCTGACTGCCGCCGGTTATGGTGGTGACGATACGAACAGGCTTGTTCGGATAATTCTGGGCGAATGCGACATTCGCGACCAGAATCACCGGAACAACCGGGAATATCGGCATGACAAACCGCGGTATTCGCACACGTCCTCCTTCCACTGCGGCCGATCCGGGTCGGCGTTACATTACCGCCACGATCGCATCGCCCATCTGGCTGGTGCTCGCCTTGCCGCCGACGTCGGGCGTGAGATGCTTTGCTTCGGCAATCACCCTGTCGACTGCCGCATCGATGCACTTCGCCGCAGCCACCGCCTGCGGTTCGCCGCGCTTGTGGCCCAGCCACTCGAGCAGCGATTTGCCCGACATGATCATCGCGTATGGATTGGCGATGCCCTTGCCCGCAATATCGGGCGCCGAGCCGTGCGTCGCCTGCGCCATCGCCTGGTGCTCGCCCGCGCAGATCCCCGGCGCGAGGCCCAGCCCCCCGGCCAGGCCCGCGCCGAGGTCGGTGAAAATGTCGCCGAAGGTGTTGGTCGTGACCACCACGTCGTACTGCTGCGGTTTCATCGCGAGCTTCAGTGCAAAGCTGTCGATCAGCACGTCTTCAAGCGTGACATCCGGAAAGTCGGCCGCCACCTTGTGGCATTCCTCGGCGAACATGCCGCACACCAGCTTGAACGTGGGCGCCTTGTGCACCGTCGCCACTTTTTTGCGGGGCCGCGTGCGCGCGATTTCAAATGCCACGCGGGCCACGCGGTTCGCGCCGCGCCGGGTAACGACGCGCATGCCGATCGAAATCTCGTCGTTCGGGCGGAACTCGCCATTGCCGGCGACAACCGTGCCACCGCGCGTCAGACCCTCGGTAGTCTCGCGCACGAAAACGACGTCCATGTTCTTGTGCACCGACGGCAGGTTCGGATACGAGCGCACCGGCTTCACGCTCGCGAACAGTTCGAACTTCTTGCGCAGCGGCGGATTGAACCAGGTTGGATCATTGCGCGGATAGGCGCTGTGGCCGATCGGCCCCAGCAGCCAGCCATCGAGCCCGCTCAGCGTCTCGATGGTGCCGGGCGGCATGGTGGTCCCGTGCGCCTCGTGCGCCTTGCGCCCGATCGGCAGCGGGCGCCACTCGATTGCGAGCCCGGTCTGCTCCGCCGCGGCCGTCATCACCTTGACGGCCTCGGGCACGACTTCGAGCCCGATGTCGTCGCCCAGCAGAATTCCGATTTTGAGTGCCATGCGATAAATCCCCTCCAGTCAGCCAGTTTCAGTTTTGCGAATCGCTCGCCATTCGCAATGCGATTTTTCCCGCTACCCCAAGCGTGTGTACCGCGTATCGAAGGTATTTCGGCCCACGCAGGGCTGTTTACTTGAGCATTCCCAATTCGCCGAGTAACGATTTCATCTGGCCTTCGAGGTCGTCCAGGTATTTGCGGGTCTCGCGGCTCTTACGGAATTGGCGGTACACCAGGTTCTTCTCCCCTTCCTCGTGCCAGCGCTCGTCCTGGTCGATCGCCGCAAACACGTTCTCCCAATAGGCGGTCTGGGCGTCGGTCAGGTCCTTGGGCGCGGCGATGCCGCGGTAACTCGAGAACCATGCATCCGCGCCCTGTTCCTTCCACGTTGGAGCCTGTGCATACACGCCGGTAAGGCGTTGCGGCGCGGTGATCCCGATAACCCTCACCGTGCCAGCCTCGACGTGCGATACAGCGCTCGAAAGGCTGGAACCGGCGACGTCCACATGCCCGCCGAGCGCCGCGATTATTCCCTTACTAGCCGAGTCGAATACCACGATCTTCATCTTTTTTACGTCGACGCCTGCTGCTTTCAATACCATGGCGGCACCCAGATGGGTCGCGCTGCCCAATGCCGACGAAAGTCCGAGACTCAATGAAGAAGGGTCTTTCTTGAGCCGTTCGACGAGGTCTTTGCCGTTTTTGATCGGCGAGTCGGCACGCACGATAATCGCCACGTACTCATCGAAGAGCGAGCAGATTGGGGTGAAGTCGCGGTAGCCGAGGCGGCTTCTGCCGATGAGGTAGCCTACCGAGAGACTCAGCGTGCTGGCTAACAGAAAGTGCCCGTCGCCCGCCTTCTGACCCACGTAGTTATACGCGATCGAGTTGCCGGCGCCGATCTTGTTTACGACTACGACCGGTGTCGTCACCAAACGCTTATCCTGCATGAGGTTCTGTATCAGCCGCGCCGCCCGATCGGCCCCGCCGCCCGATGTGCCGCTGACGATCTCGACGGCGCGCTCGGGTTTCCAGACGGATTGCCCCGAGGCGGCGGGAGCGACGATCAATGCTGCCGCCGCCCACACCCCTGCAGTGATGGACGCACTCCGGCACACGTTGCAGCGGTTCCTGAACATTCGTTAGTCCATTACCAATTCACTGTTGATAAATTCGGAGCANNCTTTGCGTCTTTGCGTTGGATTTTTTCCCTCCGGCTTCGCGCAGCGCCTCATGCCGCGGCTTTTACGCCTGCGCCTGCTGACCGCCGGTAGCCTGCCACGGCCTCGGCTATGCGCAGCGTGGCCACGCTGTTGCTGTCGCCGGAATGCAGGAAAATCCGCGCCTCATGAACATATTTCGGCAAGGGCATGTCCAGCATCACGCCCATGGCGCCGAAACATTCGGCGGCCTCCTCGGTGACTTCGTGTATCACCTCCGACGCAAAAACCGTGGCGATAGTCTGCAACGGCAGGTCGGACAGGCTGCGATCGGCATATGCCTCGGGGTGATCCGAGGCCCAGGCTGCCTGCCGGATCATGTTGCGCGCCACTTCCAGCTTGATCGCGACCTTCGCCAATATCGTGCCTATCGCCTGATGCTGGATGATGGGCCGCGCGCCCTGGACGCGCAGCTTGGCATAGTCGACCGCAGCCTCGTACGCGGCGCGGCCTATGCCCACGTTCATTGCCGCAGTCTGCGGATTGCCCCGACCCGCCAATTCCGCGGCGAATGGACTTGCGCCTTGGTGCGCCAGCAGATTCTCCGCCGCCACGCGGCAATCCTTGAACACCAGCTCTCCGCCGGTCCCGTGATACCACTTGGTAACCGGTTCACCGCCGGGACCGGACCCGCGTCCCGCTTCATGCGGCTCGCGCACCTCGAGACCGGGCGTGTCGCGGGCAATCAGCAGGGTTTCCACGCCGCTCACACCCGGCCTGGCCGGGCCGGCTTTTATCTGTACCGCGATGAGCCGGGCGACGGGCGCATTGGCAACAAAGCCGGTGACACCGTTGAGCACCCAATCGCCGTTGTCTTGCCCGGCGGCCGTCACGCCGGAGCTGATCTGCTCATCGAACGGACGGTGGTATTTCCACCCCAGGTCCGGATCGGGCTGAAGGGCCGCATAGGCGAGGTGATATCGCTCATCAGCCATGAACGCGGGCAGATAGCGCGTGCGCTGCGCGGGTGTCATCACCTGGTCAAACAGAAAGTGCGCCAGCGTCCAGGTCTGCCCCAGCGTGACCGCTATCCCGATATCGCCCGCCCCCAGCTCTTCGGCCACGAGGCACGCAGTCAGATTATCGGCGCCCGCGCCGCCCAGTTCTTCCGAGAGCATCAAAGTGCGCAAACCCATTTGCGAGGCCTTGTCGAGCAGCTCCAGCGGCAAACGCCCGTCGCATTTTTGCAGGTGATCCGGATGCAGGACGACCGGCTTGATCTCCTGCACGACAAAGTCGCGTACCGTGTCCCGGAATTCCAGCTGTTCTGGAGTCAAGTGAAGGTTATACATATTCGCAAGTCCTCAATCTGTGTGTATTGTTTCTGCCCGCTGAAGCGGTATTACCCAAGCCGGCAAAGCCAAAACCGAGTAAATACTCAACGCAAAGATTCTTTTCAATATCCCCTTGAGGGGTACGCAAGGAGCGCAAAGGGAGGCGAGAGTCTGAAAATCTCTGTCCTTTGCGTCTTTGCGTCTTTGCGTTGAAATTATTCTCCAATTTTGTCACGGGTACACGGATAAAACACTGAAGATTACCTCAATGCTTTCTGACGGCCTTCATGCGCTGCACCGAGTCACCGGCGAGGTGCGTCCAGATGACGGCATCGCGGACCAGCTTTTCCGCGCCCGCGTCCATCATCACGACGCCCGCACCGCCGTGTATGTCCAGGTTGAGAGCGGTCACGCGCTGCAGGGCGTCGGTCGCAAAATTCTGCAGCAGGATCGCGTTGTTGGCGTACTGCCCGGTCTTCGCGTTCCCTTCCGCGGCAACCCGCATGACAAATGAGCGCAGCGCCTCGGTCAGCATGTGCATTTCGGACAGCTTGAGCTGGATCGTCTGGTTGTCCTTGAAGTAACGGCCGCCCTGCCACCGGGTGCCGGCGTGCTGCATTGCCATTTCGACTGCGGCGTCGCATATTCCCAGTGCGTTGGCGCCGAGTTCGAAGTCACCGAACTGGCGGGCGGGCCCATTTCGCAAGGCGTGCCCCCCGTTCACCTCTCCCACTACATTGGCATGCGGCACGCGGGCGTTCTCGAAAATCAGCTCTGCGTTCTGGTAAAAACGCCAGCCGCTCTTGTTGAACACCTTGCCTATCCGCAGACCGGGGGTATCGACCGGCACCAGAAATACCGTGCCGCCCTCCTGTTGGCGGACGTTCGGGTTGGTTCTCGTGCTGACAAAGAAAAGCTTTGCCACATTTCCATTCGCGATAAAACACTTCTCACCGTTCAGGATCCACTCGTCGCCTTTGCGCTCCGCCCTGAGCTTCCAGCCGGCCCTGGGATCCTCCGGGGGAGGCAGGCGGTGGTCGGAACCCGAATTCGGCTCGGTCCCCGCTTGTCCCAACAGATAGGTATCATCCGCCACAAAAGGCTTCAGGAAGCGCTCCTTCTGATCGTCCGTGCATCCCGCCGCGATCAGGTGGCTCCACTTCCAGCACTGGCTGAAAGTCTTTGCCATCGGGCCGTCGCCCCTGGCGAGTTCCGCAATCACCAACGCCTGCGTCACCAGGTCGATTCCGTGGCCTCCCCACTCCTTTGCAACCACTGCCGTCCGAAAGCCGAGTTGCGATCCCTTCCGGATGATGTCCCAGTCGAAGGTTGCGCGCGGGTCGGAGATGCGGTCGCGCTGCAGCGAAATCGGCCGCAACTCTTCCTGCGCAAATTTGCGCGCCTTTAGCTGCCACGCGCGCTGCTCCTCGGTCAGTGAAACATCCATGCCGCTACCTCCTCAAAATAAATCTCGGCCGGTCAAGCCTGTTTGCGCGCCGGCGCGCAGGTCAATTCATTTTCATGCGTCTGACTGCCTTCATCCGCTGCACCGAGTCGCCGGCCAGGTGCGTCCATATGATGGCGTCCCGGACGAGCTTGTCGACGCGCGCGTCCATCATCGTGATACCCGCGCCGCCGTGGACGTCCAGGTTGAGATTGGTAACCCGCTGTATGACGTCGGTCGCAAAATTCATCAGGAGAATGTTGGTCGCGGATTGGTGCACGGAGGTTTTGTCGTCGTTTTCCGCAGCGACCCGCATCACGAACGAGCGCAGTGCCTCGGTCAGCATGTGCATCTCGGACAGCTTGAGCTGGATCGTCTGGTTCTCCTTGAAGTAACGGCCATCCTGCCATCGGGTGCGCGCGTGCTGCATCGCCATCTCGACCGCGGCGTCGCAAACCCCCACTGCGTTGGCCGAGAGCTCCAGGTCGCCGAAGCGGCCGCCGCGTGTCTTGTAGGCGCCGTTGACCTCGCCGACCACGTTGGCGTGCGGCACGCGCGCGTTCTCGAATATCAACTCTGCGTTCTGATAAAAGCGCCAGCCGCTCTTGTTGAATACCTTGCCAGCCCGCAGGCCGGGCGTATCGATCGGCACCAGGAACTCCGTGCCGCCTTCGTGGATGCTGACGTCAGGATTCGTCCTCGCGTCCACAAAAAACAGCTTGCCGACGGCGCCGTTGGCGATGAAGCATTTCTCGCCATTGAGAATCCACTCGTCGCCCCGGCGTTCGGCCCTGAGCCTCCAGCCGGACTTGGGATCGTCCTCGGGCGGCAGGCGGTGATCCGAGCCCGCGTTGGGCTCGGTGCCGGCATGTCCCAGCAAATAGGTATCGTCCGCCATAAACGGTTTCAGAAAGCGCTGCTTCTGGTCCGAGGTGCAGAATTCGGCGATCAGGTGGCTCCATTTCCAGCACTGGCTGAAAGTCTTGGCCATCGCGCTGTCGGCCCTGGCAAGCTCCGAAATTACCAGCGCCTGCGTTACGAAATCGATGCCATGGCCGCCCCATTCCTTTGAGACCACGGCCGTGCGAAAACCGAGCTTCGATCCTTTTCGGATGATGTCCCAGTCGAATGTATCGCGCGGGTCCGCGATCCGGTCGCACTTGAGCGACATGGGCTGCAGCTCTTCCTGCGCGAACTTGCGCGCCTTGAACTGCCACGCGCGTTGTTCTTCGGTCAGCGAGACATCCATGCGTTGCTCCTCGAAAACATCCTCAGCGCGCGCCGATGCAATTCGCGATTCGCATCACGCGACAGGTTCCGGCAACATGCGCCCGCCCGAAACGGACTTCGCCGTTCACTTCTGCGGCCCGAACCCCGGCAGGAAACGCGGTCCGTCCTCGATGCCGTCGACGGGAGGCCCGGCCAGACCGTGGCTTGTGTCCTTGACCACGAATACCGTCAGGTCGCCGTCGGCGCTCGCCATGGTGCAATGCTGCACGCCGGCAGGCATGTGAATCAGGCCGCGCGGCAGGACCTCCATCGGCAAGCCGTCGATCTCTCCCAGCAGCTTGCCTTCGAGCACGAGGTTGAACTGCTCGTTGGGATGGGTGTGCAGCTTGGCGCCCGAACCCCGCGTTTTGTGTATGACCCCCACATGCAGCGTCTCACCGCTGAGCGCCGCACCCAACGAACTGGATTTTTTGGACACGTAGTTCTTGGGAGTCACTTTGGCGCTGGAGACACCTTCCGGCATCTCTTCAAGCTCGTCGATCGCATAAACATATCGTACCGTCCGGCCGCTGACTTTCGTGGTTCGCGGCTCACGCGATCCGCCCGGCTGCACCTGCCAGGTATCATCATCGGCAGCGCAAGCCGCAAAAAAATCCGGCTCCCGCGCTTCGCCATCCCTTGCCGCGCCGGCCACGCCGGGCCGCACTCCCATGGCGACAATGAAGACCGCATCGTCGTCGGCGCCGGCGGCAAGACCATACGGCATGCCGGCGGGAACGTGTATGACATGCGCAGTCGGCACCCGCAGCACCTCTCCGTCGATATCCGCGATCAGGGTGCCCTGCAATACGTACTGGAACTGCTCGTTGGCGCAGGCGTGGATTTTCGAGCCGGTGCCGCGCGCCCGGCGCATCAACGCGACGTGGCAGCGACTGCCGGTCACCACCGCGACGTTCGACGCCGCCTGTGTGTTCGCGCCCACCCTGCCCGCGGCCGGCCCGCGCATTTCGACCTTCGCGCTGCATGCGCCGTCCGGCGCGCAGCCGAGTTCGTCGAAGTTGTAGACGTAACGCGTCCTGATTTTCTCGTTTTGCGCAGCGAACATGCCCGTACTCCGAATAAATGGCGGACCCAAAAGACCGTGGCTCGTGTCCTTGACCACGAACACCCTCAGGTCGCCGGCGTGCCTAGACCGTCATTTCCAGCACGTAGAGGCCGCCGGTAAAGCGGTCGCCGCAGAACACCAGGCCGCGGTCGTCGATGAACACGTCGTTCATCTGGATCGCGCCCTTCGGCGACAGCGGCGGCGCGCCGGGCACGAAGTAGGCGATCTCCTTGGGCTGGTAGGGATTGGTAACGTCGTAGGCGCGCACGCCGCCGTTGAAGAACGTGCCGACGACAATTTCATCGGAGCGCCACGACAGCGGGCCCGGATAGTTCTCGTGCAGATTATGCGCGCCGAAACGTCCGCCGCGTTTGCCGAAAACTTCCACCGGCGGCAGCGGCAGCGTCGAGATCGGCACCAGGTTCTTCTCGTTGCGCGCATCGAACACCCACGCGAGCTTGGGCCAATCCTTGCCGTTGTCGTTGGTGCACTCGTCGGTCACGATCAGCAGGTTTTTGCTGAACAGCGGCATTACGGTGTGCGTGAAGCCGTTGTATGGCGGCGAATAGTTGAAGCGCGAGATTTCCCTGGGGCGGGACTTGTCGCTGATGTCGAGGATGACGACGCCGCCATCGATGTAGGCGACGTAAGCGCGGTCGGGCCGCTGCGGATAGACGTTGATGTTATGAGGACGGTAACCGCTGTCGAACGTCGGGTTGCGCGGCACGGGCGGCTCGGCATCCCCTTTGCGCTGTCCCGGATACCACCACCGGCCGGCCTCCACCGGCTTGGACGGGTTGCGAATATCGATGATGCGGTAGAACTGGTGATCCTTGGGATTGACCGGCTCGAAATCCGGCGCGCCGGACGACATGTGCACGTACTCGCCGTCCACGCACCAGACGCAGTGCACGCCGAGAGAGTGCGGCCCCGAGGCGTCGAAATGCGAAATCTTCCGCGGCGTATCGGGCTTGCTGATGTCCCACAGATCGAAGCCGGCCGGCGTCAGGCCGAACTCGCCGCGGATCTGATGCGCAACGACCATCAGGTCGCCGCAGACTTCGAGCGAATTCGAGCGCATTTTGTTGTGCGGCAACTCGGTCTGTACGATCATTTTGAGATTGCGCGGATCGGTGACATCCACCGCGGTGAAGTTCTTCGGCGCGCACTCGTGCCCCAGCCACATGATGCGCCGGCCGTCGGCCGTCTTCGACATGCCCATTCCTTCGCCGATGCCGCCGAAGCCGCCGAGCTCGTGATGGGCGATCAATTTCATGTTCAGCGCCAGCGTTTGCGACGCCGACTTGCCGGGGTTCAACGTTCCGTTCAGAGCCATGTTCTCCTCTTCCGCGTGATGCGCCCGCGGGTCGAACCCGCCAGGCGCGCTGGGTAAATCATTCCTTCGCCAGACCGGCGTCGATCAATGCGTCCTTCAACTGCTTGTACATCAGGGCCAGGCGCTGCGGGCTTTGCCTGCTCGAATGGTAGTCCATTTCCAGGGAATCCTTCTGCGCCTCGCTCTTCCACTCCTCGCTCTGGATCATCCGCCCAAATGCGGCGTCCCAGTACGCCGTCTGCGCGGCGCTCAGCCCTTTGGGGCCGAGCAGGAAACGTGTGTTGGTAAAGACCACGTCGAACCCCTGTTCCTTCCAGGTGGGGATCGCCGCCAGCGGGCCGTCGCCACGCCGTTCCGAAGAAACCCCGACGATCCGCAGCTTGCCCTGCTTGACGGCCTCCAATGCCGACGCCGCCGACAACGGCGCGAGGTCCACGTGCCCGCCCATCAGCGCCGTCATGGTCTCGCCATTCGACTGGAACACGACGGTCTTCAACTTCTTCACCTCGATGCCCATCGACTTGATGACGAGAGCGAGCGCGAGGTGATTCGTCCCCCCGACCGCAATGCCGATGGCGATGCTCATGGACCGGGGATCGCTCTTGAGTCTTTCCTGGATATCGCGGCCGGCCTTGATCGGCGAGTCCGGCCTCACCACCAGGGTCATGGACTCGCCGAAAAGCACCGCCAGCGGCGTGTAGTCGGTATAGTTGACCTTCGACCGTCCCAGAATGTGGTTGGTCATCAGGCTCATGGTGGAGACGAGCAGTTCATGCCCGTCGCCCGCGCGCTGATCGAGATGGTTCATCGCGATCGTCTGGCCTCCCCCCGGCTTGTTGAGCACGACGACGGGAACCTCGACGATGCGGCCATTCTGCAGGACCCTTTGCATGACGCGGGCGGTACGGTCGATGGCGCCCCCCGGCGTGGTCGGCACCACGATTTCCACCGCGCGCTCGGGCTTCCATGCGCCCTGCTGCGCATGGCAGTTCGCAATGGCGCCCGGCGCCACTGCCGCCAATGCGGCCCACGCGCATAATTTTTGCGCCGACACGGTATGTCCACCAAAAGATATGTCCATTGTGCTCCTCCTCCGGCACGAATTATCGAGCTTTACGTAACTGCGTTACATCGCTCGGCCCTCACCCCCATGCCCCTCTCCCGGAGGGCGAGGGGAGCGTCGAGCGAAACCCGACTGTCATCCGGTTTCGTAATACTCAGTAATGCACGCCGGACCTCCCGCCACCGCGGGGGGCCCGTCAACTACCCGGAATGATCCCGGGCTTCATTGCCAGGCAGTAGTCGGCGATCTCGCCCGGCCTGCACTTCCAGACGCGGTCCATTAATTTGCTGGCGAAGCAATGCTGCAGCGCCTGGCGCAGCGGGCGCAGCCGGAACGGATAGCCGAAGACATGAGGATGGATCGAGATGTTGCACACCAGCGGATGTTGCGCGCTCTGCTCGATCATTTCCTCGAACTGATCCACCAGCATGTCGCAGAACTCGCGCCCCGTGTGCTGACGGTGGATGATCTGCGGTGAATCGTTGAGCTCGACCGGATACGGCACTGAAAGGATGGGGCCCGAGCGCGTGCGCATCCAGATCGGCTGGTCGTCGCCCGGCCAATCGGACAGGTAGAGATAGCCCGCCTCTTTCAGCAAGTCCGGCGTCCAGGAGTGCTCGTACGAGCCGCCGCTCAGCCATCCCTTGGGTGGTTTTCCTTCGTTGCGCGTGAAGGTCTCGGTAACCTCGCGGATGATGCACGCCTCGTCGGCCTCCCAGCGAAAGTCGTTGAAGTTCTCGGCATTGGTGCGGCCGTGCGCGATGATTTCATCGCCGCGCTTGCGGATGCGCTCGAAGATCTGCGGCGCTTCGCCGTAAAGCATGCTGTTGGTGTTGTGCGCAAGGGGAATACCAAGCTCGTCGGCCAGGCTGAACAGCCGCCAGATGCCGATGCGGTTGCCGTAGTCGCGCCACGAGTAATTGCGCTGGGTCTGCGGCTCGCCGTGCTTGGCGTTGTCATGGCCCCGCCCCTTGCCGAATGCGTGGACCGCGATGTTGGTGGTAAGGCAGAAAGCCAGACGCTTCCGTCCCGGCCAGCTGTAATCCTTGCGTTCGGTAATCGGCGAATAGTCGTAGCGGTTGTGATGTGGCAGCTGAAGTGTCATGTGCGTTTAAACCTTCCCGAAAGGAGTGAATGAGTGAACGGGTGAACGAGTGAATACCCCCACCCTAACCCTCCCCCTTGTCGAAGGGGGAGGGAACCTTTCACTCCTTCACTCCTTCACTCCTTCACTCCTTCACTCGTTCACTCGTTCACGCCTCTCTAATCGACTTTCGCGCCGGATTCCTTGACCACCTTGGCCCACTTCGCGATGTCCTCGCGCACGTAGCGTCCGAAGTCGTCCGATGACATCGGCAGCGGCTCCGCGCCGAGCGACGCGAGCCGTTCCTTCAGGTCAGCTGCGCCCAGGACGGCCACGACATCGCCATTCAGTTTCGTGACGAGATCCTTCGAAAGACCCGGAGGCGCAAACACGCCGTACCACGAAGTCACCTCATAACCCGGCAAACCCGACTCGGCGACCGTGGGAGCATCGGGCAGCATGGGCGATCGTTTCGCGCTGGTCACGGCAATCACGCGCAGCTTGCCGGCTTTGACATAGGGCATGGACGGCGGAAGCCCCATCGAAGCGAGTTGCACCTGTCCCGCCAGCAGATCGCTTACCATCTGTCCCGAGCCGCCTTTATATGGGATATGCGTCATGTCCACCTTCGCCATCGTCTTGAACAATTCCATGGACAGATGATTCGGCGAGCCGTTGCCCGCCGAGCCGAAGTTGAGTTCCCCCGGGCGCGCCTTGGCCAGCGCGATCAACTCCTTCACCGATTTGACGGGAACCGACGGATGCACGGCGATCAGGCTGGGGAACGTCGCGACGGCAGTTATCGGCGTGAGATCTTTTGCCAGGTCGTAACGCAGGTTGCGAAACAGGCTCATGTTGATCGCGTGAGGGGCGCCCGCCATCAGCAGCGTATACCCGTCAGGCGCGGCGGACTTCGCGACGAACTCGGCGCCGATATTGCCGCTGGCGCCGACGCGGTTATCCGCGATCACTATCTGGCCCCACCGCTCATACAGCTTCTGGCTGACGATGCGGGCCAGCACGTCGGTCGCGCCGCCCGGCGCAAACGGCACTATCATCCTGACAGTCTTGTTGGGGTAATCCTGGGCCCAAGCCGAACACGCGCCGAGCAGCGCCATGGAAAGGCAACCGATTCTTGTGATAGCGTCCATAGTTTCTCCATCGAGAAGTCGCGCACCAACGTGCGATCCGGTTCACTCGAGTTCCGCGGCTTGCGGTCTGTTCTCATTCTGCCAAAAGACCGCGCAAATTGACACCCTCATCATGAGCGGCGATGTGGCGCGGCGCGCAGTTGGCCGCGTATGAACCGCAGAAGTGACATCCAGATGCAGCGAAAACGGGCAAATTGCAGGGTGCGTTACATCTGCCGGAACTGATGCGCGAACGGCTGGCTGACAGGCAGCGTTTCTTTGCGGTTCTTGAGTTTTACGATCACGTGACCAGCGAAGTCGTGTGACACGCTGACGATCGCGTTGACGTTGACGATCGTAGAGCGATGGATCTGCCAGAACGAGGCCGGATCGAGTTCATCCAGCAGCTCCTTGAGGGACTTTCGGATCAGGGATTCCCCGTCAGCCGTGACCACGCGGGTGTATTTGGTATCGGATTGGAAGTAACAGATCTCGTCCACAGTGATCAACTTCACGTCGGTCCCCAACGACGCATTGATCCAGCGCAGGCAGGGGTTCGCTTGAGCCGCTCGTTTGGCGAGGGCGTCCAGCACGCTGCGCAAGTCAGCCGGAGTCATGGACAGGCGCTCCTTGACGCGGCCACAGGCTGTGGCAAGCCGCGCGGCGGTGAGCGGTTTCATCACGTAATCCACCGCTCCTTCCTCAAAAGCCGCGACCGCGTACTGGTCGTACGCGGTCACAAACACCACGTGGTAGCGCCCGCTCGCATGCCGCGCCAGCTCTAACCCGGTGGGTCCGGGCATCTGAATATCGAGAAACAACACATCCGGCGTGTGTTCCTTCAGAGCGCGCATAGCCTGGAAGCCGTCCTCGGCCGCGGCGGCGATGACGAGTTCCGGCCACACCGCGTGCAGCAGGTCCTTCAACTGCGCCCGCAGTACGGGTTCGTCTTCGGCAATGACCGCCGTCGGGTTGAAGATGGTCATGACATGTCGTCCAGGCAGGGGAAAAACCCGCGTCAGGCCTTCGCCGGGGTCTTGAGTTCTATGATCAGAACGCGTGAGTTCGTCTTCCCCGTATTTTCGTTTTTATGGGTTTCAGCTTCGCTCCAGAATACGTCACCGAGCTTTCTCTCACGATCGCGCGCGGTCCCGTCCGGTGTTGTCGCGCGACCCTTCCAGTCACTTAACACGACGGTCAGGTGCGCGGGATGCGAGTGCATGCCTTGGCCGCATATGCCCATTCCTGGCCGGCCGGTGAATTCGAGGACGCGCAGCTTGTCGTTCTCGAAGGCTACGCGGTATGCCCTCGGCATCACCTTGGCCGGGTCCTGGGCGTTGGCATCGGAGGGGTCGAGGTGTACCGCCAGGCTACCGAGGCCGGCGAGTATTAGCTTTCTGCGGGTACGGTTCGATTCCTTCATATGTCCTCCATGGTTGAAACTCGTTCAGGTCGGATTTTGCCGCCGAATATCGGCAAGCGCACCCCGCAGGAAAGCGATGAGTTCGTCGAGCAGCCGATCCGCCGCGTCCGGATCGGCTTCATACGATTGCTCCAGCCGGGTCAGTGTCTGGAGCAGAAAGTCCGGCTCTACGCGTGCCTGCAACGAGGCGAGCCTTGCTTCCGCGAGCCGTTGCTGCGAGGTTGCGCGGGCGAGCTCCGCCGCGAGCAGTGCGGCCAGCATACGCGCACGCCGGCGCCGCGACGCGTATACCGACGCGGCAAGGCCGCCGAAAAACAGCATCAGCCAGCCTTGGTAGAAAACGCCTCCGATCCAGATCACCGGCGTGCCCAGGTAGTCGCGAAACAGCCGAATCCCGAGCCCATCGCGCAACACAATCAAAGTGAAGGTCTGCCATGTCAGCACGGCCGCGACGGTACCGACCACGACGGCGAGCAGCAGCTGCCAGGCGCGTAGCTCGCGGGGGCTCATCCAGCGTTCGGCGAGCCCAACGGTCAATGCCAGCAGGACGCCTTCTCCGCACCATTCCAGCAGCAGTGAAACAAACGAAAGAAAACCAATATTTTTCGGCGCAGCCGTCAGCGGAAAGTAGTGCGCGAAATCGAGAGTCGCTATCGCAACGCCCAGCACAAAGCCGTACCCAAGGCGGGTGATCCAGAATCGCGTCGCCGTCGCCATGTTCGTCCCGGGCACGGCTGGCATTGGCGTTGCGACAGCCATTTAATCGCCTCCGACTCCGGCGCCCCTGAGGGGCACCACAATGGTGGCACGAATTCCACGCGGCACGTTCGCCTCGAACGCCAGGTTTCCCGAGTCCCCGTACAACGCGGCAAGCCGCGCCCGCAGGTTCGCGAGCCCTGCGCCGGTGCCGCTGTTGCGCTGGAGCCCCGCCCCAGTATCGGCAACGCTGACCTTGAGTCGACCGTCTTCGGCCCGCGCGGTGATCTCGATAGCGCCCCCTTCAGGCAACGGGTTGAGACCGTGCTTGATGGCGTTTTCGGTCAGGGTCGACAGCGCAAGTGGGGGAAACGGGAGGGCGGCGAGCTCTTGCGGGATGTCCAACCGCACATTGAGCCGCTTCCCCATGCGTACCTGCAGCACCTCGAGGTACGCCCGCGCGAGCTCGACTTCCTGCTTGAGCGTCGTTTCATCGTGTCGCATCTGCGGCAGCGCCGCGCGCAGATAGGCGACAAAGTTTCCCAGCATCCTTCGGCCGCGCTCGGGTTCCGTGCGGTACAGTTGCCGGACGTTGGCGAGCGTGTTGAACAGGAAATGCGGCTCGATCTGGGCGCGCAGCAACTGCAGCCGCGCCTCAGTCATTTGCCGGTCGAATTGGATGCGCTGCAGCTCGGTTTCGTGCGTCTTGGTTGCCGCCTCGGCCCCCTGGCGCTGGAAGACGAAAAACACGTAGGCAAGCCCGCCGATCACCAACCACCGTGCGACTTCGGCGAATAGCACTCCGGCTACAGAAATCCCCGGCGGCAGCGACACGCGCAAGAAGAGCAACGCTTCACCGGCCAGCGCGCCGAGCGTTATCGCCATCAGGAACAGGAGCTGTTTTCCGGGAGTCGAGTTCGTGGGTATCAGGGCCGCAACCGCGATGCCGACGAAGATGCAGACTCCGACGATGAGCTGGTCGACGAAATGATCCAGCCAGCCGAGCAGGATGTCCGCCAACGGCCAGTTCTCGTACAGATCGAATTGGAACAGCAGTTCGGTGGAGAGCGCAAACGCAATGCAGAGGGCAAGCAGCCCGCCACGCCACAGGGAAGACCACGAGATCCATTGCGACGCAGCGGGGCCGCTGGCGCGGTCGGGGAATTCGTTCATACGCAATCCGGGCTGCATTACGAACGCCTTGTCATTTATGGCGTGCTGGCGGATTCACCGGCACACCTCCTCAATACATCATGACAGAGCCGATCGCTCTGATCCAGTTGTGGAACTGCGGGAGAATGAAAATTCTTTTCGATTTGCGAGAAGCTGGTGTAGCTGCGCATTGTGCCGAGTCCATGACGAGCAATGTAACTGAACTTGACCTGGTCGAACCCGAAGATCTCGCGCAACACCTGCCTGGAGCACGGCTTCTGCTTCTTTTCAGTTTGTTACACGGCTTGGCTTAAGGGAACTTGGCCGGAGATGAGAAAGGTTTGGTGGCGTCCACGACGAACATCACCAAAGAATGCAAGTCCGTTGAGCCGCTGCTCGAGACTTGCATCGGCGTATTGGCGCCATGACCCGTCTCGGTCTGGCCCGCTCCGACACGCTTTACCCCATGGGGAGTATGGCTGCTTGTCTCTCCAGTGAGCACATAGAACGCTTCGGAGCCCGGATGCGTGTGCGCGGGGGTTATGCTGCCCGGAGGACCGCTTCCCTCATTGATTCGAAGGAGATACTCCGTTGCAACGACCCGCGGGATCGGTCCAACTTCCGCAACCTTGGTGCCGCCCGCCGATGACCCACCCGCTGGGCCGAGTGTGAAGACCCAAACTTTGCCAGCCGTCTCAGCGACCAACGCCCAGGGGCCCGCGGCGGCCTGCGCTTGCGCAAGCGCAGCAAAGTTCTCTATCCGCCAGAAGAGCGGCCCAGCCGGCAACTCCGCGACTTTCTTTTCGGCCAGTGACTTGACGACAAACTTCTGTTGCGCTATAGCTGTCGACGGCGATAACCATAACCCCGATGCTAAAATCGCGATCATACCGATAAGAAACCGTTTCATGACGACACCTCCTTGGTTTACTTGCTTGCCGAACCTACTACCTGAAACCTAACGATGCCGCGCTATCTGCGCGACATGTCCACGAAGCCGTCGCGGTTCGGCATCTTCACCTGCGGCAGCGTCTGGGCGTTCATCTGCACGTCCTCGGCGACGATGCCGTTGAGGAAGAGCACGTAGGCGCTTACCGCATAGACCTCGTCGTCGCTGAGCGAGAGCGGATTGGCGATGGGCATGGCGCGGCGCACGTAATCGAACAGCGTTGTCGCATATGGCCAGTAGCTGCCCACTGTGCGCAGCGGTGTCTTTGACGCGAGCGAGCCCACGCCGCCGACAAGCACATCGGCGGGCTTGCCCACGCCCTTCGCGCCGTGGCAAGCCACGCACTTCTGCTCGTACACCTGCAGGCCTTGGCGCGCGGTGCCGCTGCCTTTGGGCAGCCCGGCGCCGCTGGGTGGAATGCTGATGTCCCAGCGCGCCACTTCCTCTGCACTCACTGCAGTGCCCAGCGCCGGTGGCTTGCCCGCGGGCGGCTGAACCGCGCAGGCCGCAAGGGCTGCGGCCGCAATCATGACAATACCGGCGATATATATCCGTTTAGACGTAGACATTTTTCACGCTCCCGTCTGCGCCCACCGCCCAGCTGACGATGGAATTGTTGTGGAATTTGATATCCGGCGCGAACTGCGCGATCCACTCCTTGCGCGGTGGCTGCACGCGCCCTTTCTCGTCGGTCGCGCGGCTTTGCAGCACCGCCGCGTGGCCCGTCCATTCCCACGGCAGTCGAAAGCGCACCAGGCACTTGGCGCGCTCTTCGCCGGTGAGCGCCGCATCGACCCAGGTCGCGCCGCCGTCGGCAGACACTTCGACGCGGCGGATGCGCCCGGCGCCGCTCCAGGCGATCCCGGAGATTTCGTAGAAGCCCGGACGTGGCAGCGTCATTGTGGAAGACGGTCTGGTGATCACCGACTTCACGCCCATCTCGAAGGTGAACTGCAACGCGCGGCCATCGGGCAGCGGATCGGTGTACTTGGATGTTTCGTCCTTGGTGTGGGTGGGCCCTTCGGTTGCCTTCAGGCGGCGCAGCCACTTCACGCTCATGTTGCCCTCCCAGCCGGGCAGCAGCAGTCGCACCGGATAGCCCTGCTCGGGACGCAGCCTCTCACCGTTCTGGAAGAGCGCGATCATCGCGTCATCGAGCGTCTTCGCGAGCGGAATGCTGCGGCTCATGTGCGCCGAATCGGCGCCTTCGGCGAGCAGCCATTTCGCCTGCGGCAGAAGGCCGGCTTCGTCCAGCAACATGCGCAAGGGCACGCCTGTCCACTCGCTGCATGAAATGTTGCCGTGGATCGCGCCGGCAGGAATCTGCGCGGGCTGCGGCAGGAGGGCGCGCAAGCTGTTGCCCGAGCATTCGATGAAATAGGTCCGCGTAGTCATGGGGTAGCGCCACAGCGCTTCCATGGAAAACTCGAGCGGCCGCGCCACCAGCCCATGCAGCAGCAACTGGTGCTGCTTGGGATCGATGTCGGGCGTGCCGCTGTGGCTACGGACGTTGTGCAGCGAGCTGGGCGTGATGATGCCCTCGAGCGACTCGATAGGCGTGAGCGCCGCGCCCGTACCGGGCGCGAGATCACCGTAAGGGCGCAGGAAATGGCGCACTACAGGCAGCTCGAAGCGTGAGGGCTGGCCGTAACCGGTGAACGCCGCCCCGTAGACGCGCTCCCAGGGTTGGCCCGCCAGGCCTTGCTCGTTAGCGCCCGGCGCGAGGCCGGCGGAGGCAGCTACGCCCGCCACCGCCGCGCCGCGCGCAAGGAAAGTGCGGCGGTCTATCCTGCCGGGTGGTTCGGAAACGGAGCGCCCCATCGGTGTCCGCTTGGTACGGTCATTGTGGTCCATTTGTTCTCCTTCAGACGAAACAGCCTCTCGATCCCGCTCATCGTGTCGTGGATAACACGTCGTTGCATGAGCAAAGTTAGCCGCGGGCGCAACCAGCGGCAATCGGTTTGCGACGAACCCGAGAAACGGGCGACGAACGCCACGACAAGGACGATGAATTGGTGAAGAGGTCGGGGCCGTCCGCCTGGATATCATAGCCATTCGCCGCGTCCGAGGCAGCGCTCCGCAAAGCGGCGCCGCTGTTGAGGGGAGTATATGTATCGGAGGTGAGTGGTACGTTAGAATCCTAAAAACGCACCAACTGAGGAGTCACGATGCAGGAAACGACACACACCCCGCAGCTCGCCCGCAACGTGAAACGCCTGTCGCATCTCGACCTGCCCGGCGCCGGACAAGTCTATGTGGATGGCGACTACGCATATATCGGCCACCTCCCCAACCCGCAGGGACTCGGCACCAGCATCATCGACGTGTCCGACCCGCGCAAGCCGCGCATCGTGTCTCAGATCCTCCCCGGCGATCCAACCTCGCACAGCCACAAGGCGCGCGTGATCGGCGACATCATGATCGTCAACAGCGAGCGCAACATGACCGCGATCGGCCGCAAGGCCGACGAATTGCCCAAGCTGCGCGCGCAACTGCGCGCGGCGCTCGGACGTGATCCCAACCACGCCGAGTTGGCCGGGAAGCTCGGCGTCAAAGAATCCGACATCCCTGCGGTCGAAGCGGCCGAGCGCAAGCCCTACGACCAGGGCGGCTTCAAGATATACGACGTGTCGGACCGCGCGAAACCCAAATTGATTTCTTTCCAGAAGACCCACGGCATCGGGGTCCACCGCTTCGACATGGACGCGAACTACGCCTACATCTCGACCGAGATGCCGGGCTATATCGGCAACATTCTCGTGATCTACGACATCCGCAATCCCGCCGGGCCCGAGGACGTCTCGCGCTGGTGGCTGCCGGGGCAGCCTGTCGCCGGCGGCGAGAAGCCG
>PLYS01000479.1 GCA_003153455.1 Betaproteobacteria bacterium
GCCCGCGCCCGCAGTCGGATTGGGATCCGGTCGCACGCTTTCGCGAGCGCGCGCTGAGCCTCGCCAGCACGCTTGATGAAGTACCATCGCTTGCCGGCGTGCCGCAGGCGGTCGCGAACTACCTGCGTGGCAACAATCTGCTGCTCAACGCCGTGTGCTGGCCAGGTCTGCTCGAACTCGAATGGCAGGGCGCAGGGCTTGCGGTCGCGGCGCGCGCGGCGCAGGGATCGGATCTGGTCGGCATCACCGGCTGCTTCTGCGCGATCGCCGAGACCNNTGCCCGGCATGGAGGATGCGTGGGCGCTGCTGCGCGCGGAACACGGCGGCGCCATGCCGCGCGCCGTTAATTTCATCTCAGGTCCGTCGCGCACCGCCGACATCGAACAGACGCTGGTGCTCGGCGCGCACGGGCCGTACCGGGTGCATATCATTATGCTCGGCGCAGGCTCAGGCGCTGGCGGTGGAGAGTCAAGCCGCGGTGCGGAAACATGACTGGCGCGCCGCCCCCGACTATGCCGCTCGCTGAAGGAGTATTGCTGAATGTTTGACGCGGCGAGATATTCCGAGCAAATCAGCGTGCGCGCCGCGGTCGCGGGCGGCATTGCGTTACTGGGGCTCATCGCAACTGGCGACTTTTTGATCGGCAAGGAGCTCAGCCTGGCGCCGCTGTATCTGGTTCCGGTCATGCTGATCACGTGGAAGACGTCGGCGACCATGGGGGTTGCAGTTTCCATGTTTGCCTACGGGCTGTGGGCGACCGTGACCTTGGCCGAGTTCGGAACAGCGGTTGTGGCCTACGTGCTGTGGGAAGCGGCGATCCGGTTGGCGACCATCATCCTGTTCGTCGTGTTGCTATCCAATCTGAAAGCCAGCCTGGCGCGAGTCAGTCTGCTTGCCAGAAAGGATTCGTTGACGGACCTTGCCAACCGGGGTTCTTTTTACGAACTGGTGAACCAGGAAACGTTGAGGTGTAAACGATATGGCGGTGCGCTTTCCATCGTTTTTTTCGACCTGGATAAATTCAAGGACTTGAACGATCGGTCCGGGCATGACGTGGGAGACGAGGCGTTGCGCGTAGTCGCGCAAACCCTGCGCGCCCAGCTTCGATCCACGGACTTGCCGGCGCGTCTTGGGGGTGACGAGTTTGCGGTAATGTTGCCGGGGTTGGATGCGCGCGGTGCAGGTCAGGCGACGCAAATGCTTCAATCCCGTCTGTTGAGCGCGATGGAGCATCGTGGCTGGCCCATCACTTTCAGCATAGGTCTTGCCACGTTCACCACGGCCCTTGACTCGGTTGATGAAATGGTCAAGCGTGCCGATATGCTGATGTATAAGATGAAACGCGAAGGAAAAGGCGGCATCAGCGAGCAGGTTTTCGCATGACGGTGATTTGGGCGGCGGAAACGCCGGCGGTGCGCGGTCTGCGCAGCGGCGATCGCGCGCCGCGCAGCGGTTGCACCAGCGAAGGGGCTCAGAACGCCTGGTCCCAGCGGATGCTCAGACGGATGGCGGAGTTGATCAAACCAACCATGCTGTAAGTTTGCACAAAGTTGCCCCACTGTTCCCGCGTGCGCGGGTCGATGTGCTCGGCGAGCAGGCCGTGACGATTGCGACACGCGAGCAGCTTCTCGAATAGTTCCCGGGCTTCCGCTGCCCGGCCCAGCGCGGAAAGAGCGTGGATGTACCAGAAGGTGCACACGATGAACGCATTGGCCGGCACGCCGAAATCGTCCTTCTCCACATACCGGAAAATGAAATCACCCCTGCGCAATTCGTTTCCTACGGCACTGACTGTTCCGATAAAGCGCGGATCATCTGCCGTGAGAAATCCGACCTCGTGCAGCAGCAGGAGGCTCGCGTCGAGCGCATCGCCATCGAAGGTCGCCACAAAACTGTTCCGCCGCGCATGCCACGCGCGTTCGCAGACGACGCGATGTATCTTGTCGGCACAATTGCGCCAGTATTCGGCGCGGGCAAGCAGGCCCAACCGGACAGCAATCCGGGCCAGACGGTCGCACGCGGCCCAGCACATGACGCTGGAGAACGTGTGAATCTGCGCTGATCCACGCCGTTCCCAAATTCCGGCGTCGGGTTGGTCGTGGAACTCCAGGGCCCTCTCACCCAGCCTCTCGAGTTGATGAAACAGCGTCTCGTCACCACTGCGCACCAGGCGCTTGTCAAAGAAGACATGGGTCGCTGCCAGAATCGCCGAGCCGTAGACGTCATGCTGAATCTGGCAAGACGCCTGGTTGCCGATGCGCACGGGCCCCATTCCGCGATAGCCCGGCAGCGAATCGATCTCTAATTCTTCGATCATCGACACGCCGGAGATGCGATAGACGGGCTGTAGCCGTCCTTGCTGCGTGCCGGCCGCGATGTTGAGGATGTAGCGGACGTGGCGTTCCATGGTACGGGTCGCGCCGAGCCGGTTAAGGGCATTGACGACAAAATACGCGTCGCGCAGCCAACAGTAACGATAATCCCAGGTTCGCCCGCTGTTCGGCGCCTCGGGGATGGAAGTGGTCATCGCCGCGACAATTGCGCCAGTGTCCTCATAAGTGTTCAATTTGAGCGTGATGGCGGCGCGGATGACCGCTTCCTGCCATTCGAACGGGATGTTGAGAAAGCGCACCCATTCGTGCCAGTAAGCTGCGGTTTCCTCCAGGAAATGGCGACCTACTTCGACGACCGATGCTTGAACGGTCTCGTCCGAGCCAAGCAGCAGGGTAACTGCATGCTCCAGGAAAAACGGCGTTTCTTCCAGAATCGCCGTGATCGAGGCATCGGTCGTGACGCGAAATACGAAACTGGGAGCGACATACCGGATATGGTGACTCCCGTAGGTAACGCTCGGCCGGTCCGCACCGTAGCCGTAAGCAGGCCGGATACGAATGCAAATGCGCGGGTTCCCGGAGAGCCGCTTGATGGTGCGCACCAGCGACATCGGACAGAACACGCGTCCGTACTGCCTGAATCGCGGCGCAAAATCCGTGAGCTCGATACCGCCGCCGTGGCGATCATAGAGGCGCGTGACGAGGATCGCGGTGTTGGCGAGATATTCCTGCTCCGAGCGTGCAAGATCCACCAGGTCAACCGCGAAGAAACCAAAATCCGTCTCGGACTTGCGCTCGCGCAGCAACGAGCAGAAGACGGCGTCACCGTCAAAGCGGGGAAGGCACGCCCAGACGATCTCGCCATGTTCATTGATCAAGGCGCCGACGCTCGAATTTCCGATCAATCCTAAATCGAGCGTGCTCATTCGGCAGTCCTGCAGGGTGGCTCGCTACGCTCAGCGGCAGCCAGGGTGTTCGCGCATTGTTCCAGCCACGAGCGCACGGCGTGGACGTCCGGCAGGCGCCATCGGGCAGCCGACCGGCCGGGTCCCACTTTGATCGAGTGTCCATCCATGGCATTGACAACGGAAAATCCGTACTCGTCGGTCACATCGTCGCCGAGGAACACCGGGATTCTCCCGCGAAACGGACTTTCAGACATGAATTCCGTAATCGTACTCCCTTTGTCGCTTCCTATGGGCATGATTTCCACAACCATTTTTCCGGGCTGCAGCCGAAGATCCTCTGCTGAATTCACCAACTCGCGCAGCAGTCGGTGCAAATGACTACCCAGGCTCGGGACCTGCCGGTAATGGATGGCCAGAGTAAGGCCTTTTTCCTCCAGCAGGAGACCGGGGTGGCGCGCGACGAGCGGCGCGAGCCTGTTCTTGATCTCGCCAAACCGGTACGAGGGGGCCGCGTATCGGTGCATAACCCCTGATCCGTCGCGACGTTCAATGCCATGCTGACCGGCGGTCGGAAGGCGCAGCGGCGCAAAGAGCCAATCCACCTCGCCAATCTGGCGCCCGCTGATGAGCGCGATCGCTCCCCCGGTGGCCGTGCGAAGCGGTCCCAGCGTCTGCTTGAGTCCGCTGTCCACCGTTACGCCCGCAGGGGTGGCAGCGAGGACGAGCAGCGTGCCGTCGATATCGAGGAAAAAAGCCCAGCCTGGCTCGGCCTTGGGCAGGCCCGCTGGCCTGGAACGGTTTTTCTCCTGTTGCCGAATCATAGCAGCCTGTCGGACTTGATCTGTTGGAAGCAGTCTGGTCGCTGCGGCTTCAGCCTTGCCGTTCCTGAGCCGGCGACTTTTCGAGCAGACGTCCACGCTTGCGCATGCTCGCCGCGTCGAGCAGCATGCGTCCCGCCCAGCGGTAGACGTTGAACTCCCGGACCAGCCCGCGCATGGTGCGCACCCGGTCGCGTTGTTCGTTCTGCGGCATCGTCAGCGCAACGTGCAGCGCGGCGGCGCACTGATCGATATCGTAGGGATTGACGATGAGCGCCTCGGGAAGTTCGCGCGAAGCGCCGGTGAACTGGCTGAGTATCAAGGACGCCCTGTTCGTCGTCGCGCGCGGCCACGAACTCCTTTGCGACAAGATTCATGCCGTCGTGGAGACTGCTCACGACGCAGACATCGGCAGCCCGGTAGTATTCGTAAACCTGCTCGGGTTCATGATGTTCGATCTTGAGGACGATGGGCACGTAATCGTCGCGCGCGAAACGTTCGTTGATCCTGGCGGCAAGCGCGCGCACATGGGCGTCAAATTCCTGGTAATGCTCGATGCTCGACCGCGTCGGCGCGCCAATCTGGACGAAGCTGAACTTGCCGATCCACTGGGGTTGCAGTTCGAGCATCCTTTCGATCGCGAGAAATCGCTCGAGTATGGCAGCCCTCAATATACTGATGAAATGTTGAAACAGGAAAGCATATACAAGAGCCAGGGAGAACAAAGACCCGAAGGTTATGTGATCGATAGGTCGCTTTCAATGTATGTTGAGACTCTATCCTCAGACTTCGATCGTACTCTGGCGAATCTTGGTCCAAAAGATCGATGGATGGATATTGGCGCAGGCATGGGGCAGGCCATATTGGATTATTCCACCCCGGTCTACGACCTGACGCACCCGGAACGACGCGGCAAGAAGGCGCAAGCAGTTGCGATGTCCATAGAAGACAGAAGGACACCGGCCTGGCATCATACAGCCGCAAGCCTTGGCGAAAATCAGCTGCAATTTTACAAGGACCAGCAGGCGATGAAGGGCGAGAAGAAGGATATCGCGGGCGACGCAGCGAAGCTGAAAACGGACCAGAAGAAGTAGCCGGAAGCGGCATCTGCGACAATCGCACAAACCCCGCTTCGGCGGGGTTTGTCATTTGAGCGCTCTTGATGTCATGACCGAAATGCGCCATTCTTCGCTGTGTCGCACGTGTTGCCTACTGCGCACGCATGCGCATGGCGCTCGTCTCCCCCTATGTACTGCTCGACGGCGCTTTGCTGATGGCGCTGTGTCTGGCGGCAAGGCGAGGCGTGGCAGTGGATTTGCTGTTGCCGGCACGGTCCAACCATCGCCTGGCCGATATCGCGCGGCATCGTTCGCTGCGCGCTCTTGCCGCTGCAGGGGTGCGCGTCTGGCTCGCCCCGCATATGCTGCACGCCAAAGCCGCCATCATCGATGATGTTCTGGCGCTGGCGGGCTCCACCAACCTTGACAGCCGCAGCCTGTTCCTCAATTACGAACTCATGGTGGCGTTTCATGACACCGCCGATATCGCCCGCTTTTATGCGTGGTTCGAGGTTGAACGCCGAGCGGCCTGCCGCTACGACGCGGAATCGCCTGGTTTGTGGCGCGACCTCGGTGAAGGGCTGGTGCTGTGGATCGGCTTCCAGCTCTGAATGGTGAGTGATCTCATGGCAACCGATGTGCCGGTGCGGGACGCGAGCGCCGCGGCCACGTATGAAGGAGCCTCGCGCGTGCAGGCGTCGCCAGGGGCCGAGGCGCGACCGGCCGGCTAAGTGCGCGATCGCACGGAATAAAAACACAACAACACAATATGGTCGTCGCGCTGTTCAAGTGGCACCCGTGTGATGAAGCTCACCTAGCCTGGATTTCCGCGGACCGA
>PLYS01000290.1:0-1768 GCA_003153455.1 Betaproteobacteria bacterium
CGCTGGGGCATGCTGATCGACACCAACCAATGCAGCGCGGGCTGCAACGACTGTGTGACTGCATGCAGCACGGAGAACCATCTTTCCGGCGGACTCAAGGAAACCGATTCGCAGTGGATCCGCAAGCTCGAACTGAAGGATGCGCGCAGCGGCAAGACCCATTCGCTGGCGATGCTGTGCCAGCACTGCGAACATCCGCCGTGCGTCGATGTCTGTCCGACCGGCGCGTCGTTCAGGCGCGCCGACGGCATCGTGCTGGTCGACCGCCATATCTGCATCGGCTGCCGCTACTGCATGATGGCGTGCCCGTACAAGGCGCGCTCGTTCGTGCATGCGGACGTCACCGGCCAGAACCCGGATGTGCCGCGCGGCAAAGGCTGCGTCGAGTCGTGCACGTTGTGCGTGCACCGCATCGACCGCGACCAGAAGCCCGCGTGCGTCGAGGCCTGTGCTGCGGCTGGCCGCAACGCGATGATTTTCGGCGATCTCAATGATCCACAGAGCGAGATCTCCCGGCGCATTGCGACCTATGCAACGACACAGGTGCGCGCCGACCTCGCGTTGAATACCGCGGTGCGCTACCAGGGGATTTGAAGTGAAGGGTCAAGGGGCAAGCGGCAAGGGGCAAGATTCAAGGGTGAAGGAGTGAGCGTGCCATCCATCGCGTTACGTGAAATCGAAGGCCGGAGCGGCGGCTACTACGCGCTGCTTGGCGCGCTCGGCGCGCTGAGCCTGGCGGGTCTCGCCAGCGCGCTTTACATGGAGCATCACGGGCATATCGTGACCGGCATGACCAACCAGATCGTGTGGGGCGTGCCGCACGTGTTCGCGGTGTTCCTGATCGTCGCCGCATCCGGCGTTCTCAATGTGGCCTCGATCGCCTCGGTGTTCGGCAATGGGTTCTATAAGCCGCTCGCGCCGCTTTCAGGCTTGCTTGCGATTGCCATGCTGGCGGGTGGCTTGATGGTGCTGATGCTCGATCTGGGCCGCGCCGACCGCCTGATCGTCGCCATGACCTACTACAATTTCAAGTCGATATTCGCGCTCAACGTGTTCCTCTACATCGGCTTTTTCACGATCGTCGCCGTTTATCTGTGGACCATGATGGAGCGGCGCATGAACGGCTACAGCGGGCTGTTGGGACTGCTGGCGTTCATCTGGCGCCTGGTGCTTACCACCGGCACCGGCTCGATCTTCGGCTTCCTGGTCGCGCGTCAGGCGTATGACTCGGCGCTGCTCGCTCCGATGTTCATTGTCATGTCCTTCTCCTATGGTCTGGCGGTCTACGTCCTGGTGCTGATCGCGGCGTACCGCTGGAGCGAAAGGCCGCTCGGCGACGCGGTGCTCGCACGCCTGAAGAAGTTGTTGATCGTGTTTGTCGCCGCAGCGCTGTATTTCGTCACGGTACATCATCTCACCAATCTGTATGTCGCGAAGCAGCAGGATTTCGAGAATTTCATTCTGCTGACGGGCGGCGTATATCCGGTTCTGTTCTGGGCCGGGCAGGTTGCTCTCGGCAGCCTGGTGCCGATGGTGATCCTCGCTCATCCGGTGCTCGGTAAATCGCGCGCGTGGATCGCCGCGGCGGCGCTGTTGGTCGTGTTGGGCGCATTGGCGCAGATGTACGTGACCATAATCGGCGGACAGGCGTATCCGCTGCAATTGTTTCCGGGAATGCAGGAGTCGAGCAGCTTCTTCGACGGCGTGGTTCACCCGTATGCGCCGAGTGCACCTGAGATCATGCTCGGACTGGGTGGTGTTGGGGTGG